>MVRN01000031.1 GCA_002067965.1 Pelotomaculum sp. PtaU1.Bin035 | reverse complement strand
TACTTCAGGCTCTGTGACGTTTTAGACGGATTTGGTTGTTGTTATGCTACAACGATGTTATTTAAAAATTTGTTGGAGGCTGAATAAGCACCAGTGTAAATGGTAATAATCTCCATATAAAAATAAATGGAGGTTATCAGATGAAAAAATCAAAGCACATACTCACGGACAAAGAAATGGAGCTGGTAAGTCTGCTGATGCAAGATTGCCAAAGCACGGGTGATATACAGTCAAAGCTAAAACGACTGTTTGCCGGTACAATTGAGCAGATGCTAGAAGCCGAGATGGATGAACATTTAGGCTATGAAAAGCATTCGGTAGAGGGCAACAACAGCGGTAATTCGCGCAATGGGTACAATCACAAGACCATTATCAGCGATTACGGCGAAAGCGAAATCGCCATACCCCGTGACCGTAATAGTGAATTTGAACCAAGAATCCTTGGAAAGCGGCAAACCCGAACCGATGAAATTGAGCAAAAGATAATGGCGATGTACTCTAAAGGTATGTCGCAGCGCGACATTGAGGATAATCTGCGCGAGATATACGGGGCGGATATCCCGCAAACCTTGATTTCTAAGATCACAGATAAAATTCTGCCGGAAGTGAATGAGTGGCAAAACCGTCCGTTGGAAGCGATTTACCCGATAATTTACTTTGACGGCATTGTGTTCAAAAGCCGTAAAGACAGCCAAATTATCAACAAGTGCGTCTATTCGGTTTTGGGCATTGATATGAACGGCCAGAAGGATATTTTAGGGATTTGGATAAGCGAGAACGAGGGCGCTTCATTTTACGCAAGTATTTGCTCCGACCTTAAAAAACGCGGCGTTACGGACATTTTTATTGCTTGCCACGATAACCTGAAAGGGCTTGGAGAAGCCATAAACGCGGTATTTCCAAAGACTAAGCAGCAGTTATGCATAGTGCACCAAATCCGCAATTCTACTAAGTTTGTGCAATACAAGGACAGAAAGCAAATCTGTGCCGATCTCAAGAAAATTTACGGCGCGGTAAATCTTGACGACGCGGAGTATGCAAGAGAGGAGTTTCGGGAAAAATGGGATAAGAAATATCCATCGATTATGCGGTCTTGGGACGCAAATTGGGTTGAACTTACTACATTTTTCAACTATCCCGAGCAGATCCGGCATTTGATTTACACAACAAACGCGGTGGAAGCATACCACAGAATGGTGCGAAAATTCACGAAAGCAAAGGCGATTTTCCCCACTGACGACTCTATAAGAAAGGTTGTTTTCCTATCGGTCAAAGAAATCGGGAAAAAATGGACGCAGCCAGCGCGGGATTGGGCAATGGCGTATAGCCAGATTATGATTTTCTTTGCAGATAGATTCGCGGCTTAAAAGCCGCATGGGGGCTCTGCCCCCAACCCCCCGAGGTTTATACGCTTTGGGCTTACCGGTAAAATGAAAAACAGCGAACAATAAGCTCGCTGTTTCACCGTATAAGCCGTAGCAAGCGTGGGGTCGCTCCTCAGCGTTGCCCTGTTTATGCTACAATAAAAGTATTAACAAAATTTTGGATGATTATTCCGTTTACACTAAAGCATGTTCAGAACCGAGCCATTTATAGTATAACCAAATCAAAGAAGAAATTTCCATTTACACAAACTTATTTACACTCCCAATTAAAACTTTTTCAAGTGCATTTAATAATTTTAAATTTAATACCTTATAGTGACATGTTTTACTCGATTGGTTGCAAATCAACCTGAACTGAATCAAAGTCTTTTTGTCCGCTAACATTGTCTATAAC
Source organism: Pelotomaculum sp. PtaU1.Bin035 (assembly GCA_002067965.1). Taxonomy (GTDB): domain Bacteria; phylum Bacillota; class Desulfotomaculia; order Desulfotomaculales; family Pelotomaculaceae; genus MVRN01. Next base: position 14,059 of record MVRN01000031.1, on the reverse strand, counting down.
CCATTTACCATTTTCTCTAATACAATTGTATTTTTTCATATCAGTGGACTGAACCCTGTTTTTATAAGACTTGCCATCTTTATTTACAATATTTGTAATAAACTTAGTAACTTGGGCTTCTACCAGAGCCGTGTCATCTTTAATATTACATTGTTTAATAACTATATTTACAACTCCGCCATCAACGTCATTAAGTACTTCCCTACTATTGAGAGCACTATCAACCTTATCTTTCATCATATTAGACTTCCCAGTGGGAAAGAGTTCATCAACATTTTTTTGTTCCCTTTGTCCTATTGCATTCTTAACATAATCAGGTGTCTTAGTTGTCTTCCCTAAATTATCATTATCTGGTATTAACATTCTCACTGTCCATGTTTCGTACTTACTTATTAAATCAATAATATTTTTTTCATTTATTGCACTATATGCCTTTTGAGAACCTATTAATAACAAACAAGTTATAACAACACTTAGTGTACAAATAAAAAATTTATTTTTCATTATTATCTATCCTCCTAGTTTAATATTAACTAATACATATGAACGCAGTAAATTGTTGTAGTGTTTCTATCTGTATTTCTATAGGATAAAGACCATATTTCATGTGCTATATTATTACTATGCTGGTCAATGAGCGCTCCAGAATAGCCGCTATCAGGATCTGTACCATTGCAAACATATATTGAAGAATGATCAATTTCACCATAACCATACCAATCATAATAGAATAAATCTCCAGCAGAAACACCCGACGGATAGGGAACCGAGGTTGTTCCAGGATATGTCCCCTTTAACTGGCCACGTGTAGGACTCGAATTTTGAGTTTGCCAATCATAGGAACGTGAGGCAAGTGACCAGTTATATGCACATACATCATCCCATGTCCAAGAAGTTGAAAAGTTATTATACCACCATACGTAATAAGAATCTTGGGTTCCTGTTACCATGCTTTCGCCACCTGCATATAAGCATTGGGATGTAAAATTCGTGCAATCACCACTTGAACCATAGTAACGGTAACTTGAATTTGGATTTTCTGCATAACTTTCCGCATAATTAACAGCATTAGTTCTATTATAAGCCATAGCAGGTAACGATACAAACATGCTTAAAATACTAAGAATAATAGTTATACTAATTATAGTTTTTTTCATCTATGCTTTTTCCTCCCTTAATCTCCTTATTTCTTATATCATTGAAATTAAAGATTTTACACATTTGACCTTACCCGAAGAAATCATAATCACAAACAAAACTCGTCCTTACTTTAAGAAAATTGTACCGGTTAGTTTATGCTTGCTGCGCTACAAACCATATTTATGATTTAAAATAAATGGAGAGATTAACCACTTCTTTTAACAGAATAGTTTTTTGTTTTCTTTAAACCAGATATAACAAGTATTTTTTGGGGCTTAATTTATTATCATTGTAAATAATTATTCAATTCTCAATATGTTGCTTAATATCTTATCGCTGGGTGTATAAGTTTTATAAAAAAATTTACAACATAATAAATAATACTGATAATGGTTTGTGCAAGCTAAATGCAGGTGGTAGTTATCGCGGACTTCCCTGTCTTGCCTCGCGAACCATTTTATTTAGCAATGTCCACTGGAAATCACCCCCGTACATAGATTTTTTCCACCCATATTTTGATGATAATAATTTAGCATTAATAGTAGAACTTGTCTATGGACTATGTCTATAACCCGCATTTTGATGTCTATCTTCGTAGATTCGTTGTCTGAAATTGCAACGGACTTGAGACTATTCAAAATAAATGAGTTCGTTAAGAACCCTTTAAAATGTTTATAAGACTTTGGAATTTGTCATGTTTTCTAGTATTTTAGCATTTTCCCATGTCAGAAGCGGTCTTTTTTCTATATTAGCCATAACCAGCTCAAAGCTACCCCTACCACAAGGTATGATCTTCTTAACCATCTTTAAATTGACAATAAACCCCTTGTGGCTCCTGAAAAAAGGATACCCTCCCAGTTGATTTTCTAAATCTAATAGATTTTCGTGTGTTTTAAACACGCCTTCAGTATGATAAATGGTAGTTTTACGCGCTTTTTTGGTGATGAAAATAATATCGTTCAAATTCAGGTAGACGTATTCATTATTGTCTTTGAATATACGAGCTTTTACAACCGGATGGTTAGGTTTAGTTAAACCTGAAACTTGCTTCACGGTCATTCTTCCGTCAACTACTGACTTGATTCTTTCCATCGTCTGCCGGAGCCTGTTCAATTTAAACGGCTTGACGAGGTAATCGAAGGCGTATACGTCAAAGGCTTCGCTTCTGTATTCGCTAAAGGCTGTGGCAAATACGATAAATGTCCAGGGGTTGATATCGAATATTTCCCGGGTCAGTTCAACGCCGTTTTTCTCCGGAAGGTCGATATCAACAAAAACCACTTGGGGTGACAGTTCTTCGATTAGCTTTATTGCTTCTACCCCGTCTACGGCTTCGCCGGTAACTTCTACGCCTTCAACTTCCTCAACCACTTTTTTGATCACATGGCGCATGTCAGGATCATCTTCAGTAATTAAGACGGTTATTTTCATGCGAAATTTCCCCCTCTATTATTAGGATTTTACCAGTGAAAGAAACTGGCCGGTCTAATTCCGATTACGGCGACATAAAGGACTGCCATAACAATTGGTGAAAACACCAGTTTTTTAACGATTGGATCAGGAGATCATGAAGAAGATCAATGATCTAATCTGCCAGAGCGAAAAACCGGAAGAACCAAAGGATAAAGATCCGGAAAATAAAGGGCCAAAAGACGAAGATCCAGGCAACTCCTCAGGCTCCGATACTTTTGAAGTATGGAAGCCGGATGAGAACAAGGGCAAGCTGCTGCTTGATGCTACCTGTGCCCCGGCAGACATCCGGTATCCCACTGATCTTTCCCTTCTTAATGAGGCCAGGGAGAAAACAGAAAAAACGATTGACACCCTGTATAATCAGGATCTCGGCCTGAACAAAAAACCCCGTACCTACCGCAAGCATGCGAGAAAAGACTATCTGAAAATAGCCAAACAGCGAAAACCACACGCAAAGTCTATTCATAAGGCTATCGGTAAACAACTGGGATACCTTCGCAGAAACCTTAACACGATTGATTTTCTTCTAAAGTGTGATGGTCACGGCAATTTGAGTAACCGGCAGTCTAGTGAACTGGAAACCATTCGTACACTCTACGCTCAGCAGCGAGAGATGTACCGGACAAAAACACACCGGATCAATGATCGTATAGTCAGTATCTCCCAGCCCCATGTACGTCCAATAGTAAGAGGCAAGGCCAGGGCAGAGACTGAGTTTGGGGCTAAAGTTGCTATCAGCATGGTTGATGGATACGCTTTCATCGATCACCTTAGCTGGGATTCCTTCAACGAAAGTCTTGACTTAAAGCAGGCAGTCGAAGACTACAAGCAACGCTATGGTTACTATCCGGAAGCAGTCCTGGCGGACCAGCTATATCGTACCAGGGAGAACCTCTCTTTTTGCAAAGAACATGGCATCAGGCTAAGTGGGCCACCACTGGGTCGTCCAACACTTGATAGTAGACAAGAGAAGAAAATTATTCACCAGGACATGAAGGAACGCAATGCCGTAGAAGGTGGATTTGGCGTATGTAAGCGCAGATACGGCCTGGCCAGAATTATGGCACGCCTTAAAGAGACAGCAGAAAGCGTCATTGCGCTGCAGTTCCTGGTGATGAACTTGGAACATCGGCTTAAGGCTTCTCTTTTATCATTTTATATGCACTATCTTGGAGGCTTTTGGAAGCCAGAGTTGCACTGTTTATGTGGTTGTCTAAGATAGTTTGCATAATCTGAGAACCTATTCAGCAAGCCCTAACTAAGACCTAATTCCTGCTTGTCTTGTCTAAAAGCTACATTTTCATGCATAAAGGGCGCTTTTTCATGTCTGAATTTGCATGAATCAAATTTGCATAAAAAAGCGGGGAACGATAGCGAAATTAAGTTTTGTCATTATATCCATAATAACATATTATTATTGAAATATTTGTCGGATCATGTAATATATGATAAATATTACTTCCGGCAGAATGCGCTCTGGTTAATATGTGGAACTGGAAGCTTTTTCTAGGGGCTTAGGAGCGTGTTGGGTCTGTTTTTTTCAATAGAGCGGCAAATTCATCGGCTGCTTATTTTGTAGGCAGCCATTTTCTTTGGCCGAGTAATAGTTAGTTTGCTTGGCCGAGTTAAAACCAACACCACAAACCACAATAACCACACGACTGACCACTACACCAACCACACAACCAAATCAAACCAGCCACATTGCAAACTGAAACCCAAAATTCAACCATAACCACCCCCAAAAACCGCCCAAGAAAAAAATGGTGGTCAAGCAACATGGATATTTCCAATATCTCATCTATTTAAGAGCTCTAACCGGGTATCAATAGAACCAAATAACAAGAGCATTGTACCCGGTCAGATTAAATTAGCCATGCACCAATTGCAGAGGTGATTGGGATTCAAAAGGGGCATGGATAACCGGGGACAGCAGGCCAGACCACCTCCACCTCAGTAAGATCGGCCGGATCCTGCCCCCAGGGAGGCGATAGTACAATAACCTCCCGGTCAGCTTCCAGTTGAGCAGCAGCCTGTTGCGCACCACTAATGCCTGCCCGGTCGCCATCAAAGAAGAGAACAACCCGGTATTTGGCCAGCCGGCGTATCCCTGCCAATTGCTCAGAAGTAGCGCGAGACCCCAGGAGAGCTACGGCAGAGTCAAACCCAGCCTGATACAAGCGGAAAAGATCAAAGCATCCCTAAACCACAATAAGTGTCGTATTGCCAGGTTTGATCCGATTTGCACCATAGATAAAATTCCGCTTTGGAAATCCCGCCGGAAACCGGTAGCGGGGTAGTCCCTCAACAGTTGCATGGTAAAGTATACCCAGTAACCTGCCTTCAGGGGAGCGAAGCGGCATACTTACTTCCCATGAAGTTGGCTTAAGTCCAAAGCAGGATACAGTTGCTTCATAAAGCTTCTCCTTGAAGACCAGGCTAAACCAAGCTGTTCTATTTTTAGTTGGCGGGCACCGGCAGAATTTATTATAGACCTTACAAACGGCTTCGATCATCTCCTCCCGGCTATATCCAAGATTCTCAGCTTTCGGTCATTTCAGGCTAGCGGAAACAATCTTGAAAGCTTTGCATCTAATTAGTCACCACCTTTTATTTTGTTTATGACAGAAGACCCCTACTTCTAAAGTGTGGATTGAATGCCAATTCCCCCCTTCTTCCTTCCCCAAAATAAAAACACCCTCGCATGAGAGTGCTTATAGTTACATTTTAATTTATTACTAAGTATTTCCTCTTGTGGTATAATAATTTCACAACAGAAGGCTCAGGGCGGCCGGCATTCCCTCCGGAAGGAGGTGATGCCATGGAAGTATACCAGGCTTTGGCGCTGATGACTTCATTTGCGACACTGGTCGTGTTGATACTTTCGTTCCCTAAACGGAAATAGACCGCTCCTGCCCAAGGAATAACGGTCTATTCCGTTTTTCCGAAGCCGACCGCCCATAAAGCGGCTGTTGTGAGGAGCCATGCTACCAACATGGTTCCTCTTTAATTTTACGCATTTTCTAAATTGAGTATACCATATTTTATATAGGTTTCAAACCCTTATAGGTAGGCTACCAACAAAATATGATGCCATTCAATCCATACAGGCAGCCTAGTTTTAAACCCCAGGGCAATCGCTTACGAACTAAACTTAATAATTTTATTTTATGACAAAGTTTGTTGTCAAGTGCTGCTGGATACTCTCTCGCCAGTTCGTTCCAACCGCCTCTATGTACACCAGAAGCAAAACTGAAACCCACCAGGCAGGCGCTGGAGGTAGGCGCTTTTCGGCTGGCCTTGCGATCCTGGGTGGGTATATTTATTTCTCTGTTTTTCCTTGATCAACGGTTCCGCATATGGTACCATATACTCAAGGCGGTGACACTGATGTCAAAACTGAGTAAGCTATACAATCAGATAGTCTGCAACCCTAAAGACGTTGACTTTGATGAACTGGACAAAGTTCTCAGGCAGTACGGTTTCAAATGCAGGCAGCCCCGTAAAGGCTCCAGCCATTACATCTATCACCACCCTGATCTACCAGATTTAATCTCTATCCCCAAAGCTAGACCCGTCAAAGCTATATACGTTAAAGATGCTATAGCGGCAATCGAAAAACTAAAAGAAAAAGGTGAATAACAATGAAAGACTTAAATTACTACCTTAACCTAAACTACGAAATCAAAATAAGAAAACTTACCGAAGAGGAAGGGGGCGGCTGGCTTGCCGAAATACCCATCCTTCCGGGATGTAAATCTGATGGCGAAACACCCGAAGAAACCATCGCAAACCTCACTGACGCAAAAAAATGTTGGATTGAAGCAGGCATGGAATTAGGCCGCCTTATCCCCGAACCTACAACTGATGACTTTTCCGGCCAGCTAAGGGTTCGCATGCCCAAGTCTTTACACAGGGCCTTGTCAGAAAAGGCCAAGGAAGAAAACGTTAGCCTCAATCAATACATTAACTACCAATTAGCCCTTGGCGTAGGGCATCCAGTCAAATAGAAGGAACCCCCCTAGGGCTCCTCCTACTTATTGACGAATTTTTTTTCAGGTGTTATCATATGCTTAATAAAGGAGTTGCCGCTTTTTGCAGGGCGGCAGGTCCGAAAAACGGTTAGACCGCCTTACTCAGGCGGTCTGTTTATCTCTTAATTTAAAGCTGTTCTTCTTTTGTAACTATGGTTATAGATTGACACTTGGGAAGACAAAGGGCAATGAATCTTTTGATATCTTCGCCTACAAGGAGACATGGTGCACTTATCGGGCTATTATAGTCTTCTAAGAACACTATTTGAGCCTTTTTGTTATCTATGATTGCAGATTTTAACTGACATGGAACCCATGGTTGAACTAAAATTGCTACTGTTTCTTTTGTAAAATCTACTTTATTTGTTGGAAAATCTTTTATTCCGTAGGTATTTAACCACATATTTAACTCCGAATCCGTATCAAATAGGCTCCCTCCATCGGACGGAAGGTTATTTTTAGGTTGAATAATAGCACCGCTAGTAAGTTTAATCAGCTCTAAATCCAAACTATTTGGTTGCAAAAATTCTCCTTTACAAAAAGGTAAAGCAACAAGTATCGGGATAAGCAACAGTGCCCATGGAAACTGACGCATAAGCATTGACCTCCTAATCGATTGTTGGGCGAACTCATGTTTGCCAAGTCCCAATTATGGAATTTGCACAATTCGATTGGTGCGCAAAGAAACTTTACGAAGCACAAGCTACTCAACGTGCAAAAGCATCCACACTCCGGCAACTTGCGGGCGCACACAATAAATTCAAGCCCTCGGACTTGAATTATATGGCCTCCATTAGCTATCACATTATTAAATAATTAACCAGCACCAGCAGCACCAAGCCGGGTAATTGAAGGACCCCGGCGGTAAGAATAGTAACCGGGTTTATGGCGATGTGCAAACCGAAGTTACCAAATACCGTATTGATAGCCATCAGCAGCACACCCCCCAGCAGCATCCAGGCAGCCAAGCGTATTAGAAACTTAAAAGGGCGGAATAAGACCGTTCCCACCAGATAAATCCCCATTAGACACGCCAGGCCAATCATGATAAATCTCCATTCCAAGCCGGAGCACCCCCTTTAGCTCCATTATATGGCTTAAAATGAAAAACATGACTACTTCATTTCCTGTCTGCCTTCCAGCGACTTGCCCAGGGTGACTTCATCAGCGTATTCAAGGTCCGCTCCCACAGGCAAACCGTGGGCTATCCTGGTAACCCTGGGGACTAAAGGCTTAAGCAGGCCGGCCAGATACAGGGCGGTAGCGTCGCCTTCCACATTGGGATTGGTTGCCAGGATTACCTCGCACACATCCCTGCCTTCCAGGCGCTTTAACAGCCCTCTTATGTTCAACTGCTCCGGCCCGATTCCATCCATCGGCGATATCGCACCGTGCAGCACATGATAAAGGCCGCCAAAACTCCTTGTTTTTTCCATTGCCACTACATCCCGGGGATGCTCGACCACACAAAGGACATCCCGCCCGCGCCGCTCGTCACGGCAGATAAAACATGGATCTTCATCGGTATAATTACCGCATACCGTGCAATAGCGAATAGAAGCCCTGGCCTCCTTGATCGCCCGGGCCAGGCCCAAAGCTGTGTCAGCCGGAGCGTTTAAAAGGTAAAAGGCCAGGCGCTGCGCCGTTTTAGGGCCGATACCGGGCAGCTTGCCCATTTCATCGATCAGCCGGGCAACCGGCCTGGCATAATAGTTCATTGTTAAAACAGCCCGGGGATATTCAGCCCGCCGGTAAGCTTGCCCATCTCCCGGGATACCATTTCCTGCGCCTTTTTAAGCGCCTCGTTAACCGCAGCCAGAACCAGGTCCTGGAGCATCTCCACGTCCTCCGGATCTATCGCCTCAGGCTTTATCTCAATCGAAATGATCTCGTTATTGCCGCTGGCGACCACTTTCACCACGCCGCCCCCGGCAGTGCTCTCCACTGTCCGGCCCTTCAGCTCCTCCTGCAATTTCATCATATCCTGCTGCATCTTCTGGACCTGTTTCATCATCTTATTCATATTTCCGCCCATCATTGCAAATAATCCCCCTTTTCCTTGAAAAACAAGTTTTCCATATAAACTGAACATAACTATATTCAGCATAATAACATGGTATCCTAATTAAAAGAGCGAACCCTCCGAACCATCTTCCAAGGTTATTTCCCCGCCGCCGAAGCGGCGGGAAATATCGTCCTTCGGCGCCGGCTGGATCACGGGTATGCGGACTTCCCCATGGTAGTATTTATATACGACCTGCCATCCTTCACCTAAAGCCTTGCCCAGCAGGTCCTCAAAATATTTCTTATTATCGGAGCGCTCCGCCATCTCTTTTACCAACTCCTCACCCTCCGGAAATCCCACCGTCAGTCTCCGGCCCCCCACGTGCAAGGGGACGGCTTTAATAAAATTAGGATAAAGCGGCGGCCTTTCCTTGCGTAACATTCCCATAATGTTTCCCCAGGACGCCTTGATTTTATCCAAATCAAATTCCCGGGCAACCTCCGCAATCTCTCCCGCAGCAACCGGGTCAGGTCTTTGAAACCCGCCGGATTGGCCTGGCTCACGCCTTAATTTGGCTCCGGCAGCCGCTGTTTCAGTCGCAGTTCCACGTTCCTGCAACGGGCTTGTTTCACCAGGAATATCCTGTGCCGCCGCGCGGCGCCCCGGCAGTTTTTCCCATTTTAAAGGGGCGGTTTCATCAACGGGTGTTTCCACGGCTCTTTTGGGAATGAAGTTTTTTAATTTTTCTTCAATGTCCGCCACTCTTTCGGCGAGAGAAGACAGGTCGCTTGTGACTTCCCGGCGGCAGGCTTTGACCAGGGCAATTTCCAGAATGACGCCGGGCAGGCTGCTCCACTTCATTTCCCGCTCCGCTCCGGCCATGATGTCGATAGCGCGGATAAGTCCCTGCTCGCTGAACTCCACAGCGGTGCGGGCAATTACTGACGTGTCGCCCCACGCTTCTCCCGCCGGATCGCCGGGTGAGATTTTCTCCAAGAGGACCGCCCGCAAATAAGCGGCCAGTTCCCTGGCAAAGATACGCAGGTCTTTTCCCATGCCGGTTAACTCACCCACCAGCCTCAGCGCCGGCCCGGCTTCGCCGGCAGCCAGGTGCCCTCCCATCCTGCTCAAGGCGTCGGCGCGCACCGTTCCAAGAATATCATGCACAATCCCGGCCGTTACCCTCATTTCTCCCAAGGCCGCCCCCTGGTCGAGAATACTTAGAGCGTCCCTCAAGCCCCCTTCGGCAGCCCTGGCGATCAGCCGCAACGCGTCCTCTTCCACTTCAATTCCAGCGCCAGCCGCAACTTCCTTGAGCCTTCCGACAATTTCACCAGGCGCGATGCGGCGGAAATCAAACCGCTGACAGCGGGAGAGAATGGTCAGCGGCACTTTGTGAGGTTCGGTTGTGGCAAGGATAAAAACACTGTGCCGGGGCGGCTCCTCCAGCGTCTTTAACAAGGCGTTAAAAGCCTCGTTTGTGAGCATATGCACCTCGTCGATTATATATACCCGGAACTGCCCTGTCGCAGGCGCAAATTTCACTTTTTCCCTCAGGTCCCTGATTTCGTCGATACCACGGTTGGACGCGGCGTCCACTTCAATCACGTCAACGGAAAGGCCTTCAGTAATCGCCTTGCAGCTGGCGCATAGATTACAGGGCTCCGGCCCATTCCTGCCGGCGCAATTCAAGGCTTTTGCCAGCACCTTCGCAGTAGTGGTTTTACCGGTGCCGCGTGTACCGCAAAAAAGATACGCATGTCCGGCCCGGCCGGCTTCCACCGCATTTTGCAACGTCCGGGTAATATGTGCCTGGCCGACGATGGCCCCGAAAGTCTGGGGCCGCCACTCCCTGTAAAGCGCCAAGTATGCCATGCCGGATCTCCTTTCAGGTGGCGCCAGTTGGCTACAACGCCCCTGTCCACTAAATGTTGCTCTTTAATCTATTAGTTCGCCGTATAAATATTTATTTCCTGTTAAATAAAAAACAAAACCACCCCCATTTATTGAGGAGGGCGGTTCTACTAATAAGGCCGTGCACCTGCCTTTGAATGTTAACTTCCGGGCGATACACCCGCAGGTAGCTCAGATCAGGCGCCCTCACGGCACCCGGAGTATTTCCCTTAGTGCTGCTTCCGTCAGGACCTGACACGGTTCAAGAAGCTCCGTCGCGCGAGACCCAATCTTCCACGCCCCTTGCGAATGCCGGACCCCACAAATTAAACCCTCGGGCGGGAATTCAACCCCGCTACAGCGGTTTGCGGGTACAGGGCACCGCTACCTCCCCGTCTAGCACGGCCAAATTTCTCTTTTTCTTCTCAGTTATTTCAATTCCCAGCCGCGTATAAAGTCCTTTAGAGGTAAACCGGACAATAAAATGGCGGAGAGAGTGAGATTCGAACTCACGAGACGGTTACCCGTCCACACGCTCTCCAGGCGTGCGCCTTCATCCACTCGGCCATCTCTCCGTGCGCTGCTTCATTAATAATTCAATTCTTATAAAAAACCGCCGGCAAAGCCTCTTGCGGGCCACATTCCCAAATAATTGCGGCTAAATTATTATACACGTATTTTTATTTAACCGCAAGCTTTTTCCCATTACCAACCCGCTATCAACTTCACCTGCCCATCTTTTGCAGCGATGTAAATTTTTGCCCGCTAATCAAGGCTATTCCCCATTTTCCGTTATCAGTGGTGAGTTTTCATTGCCGATTCCGGTTTCAACCGCGCGCTTACGGCCCACGCTCACATAAATAATTTTTCTGGATTTGAATAAATTGCCTGTTCTACTTATATGTGATAAACTGAACCTGATCCAATGATGTTAACAGCCTTGCGGGAGGACAGTTTAATTGCTCGCCAATTATCTCTTCCATTTCAAAGAACTGGGGTATGCAGGTCTGTACTTGTCCCTTGCATTAGGTGTCATCGGCCTTCCCATACCGGATGAAGCCATAATGACATTTGTTGGTTATATGATAAACCTGGGAAAATTTAAACTTAGCTATTCCCTCACTGTTTCTTTTCTTGGCAGCATTTCCGGCATGTCATTGAGTTATATAATAGGTAGAGGCATTTTAAGCAAGCTTGCTGATAAATTTGAAAACAAATTTAACTTAAAAGATATGCATATACGATATCAAAAACTATTTGATAAATACGGAAATGTCATTATTATCGCCGGTTACTTTTTCCCGGGTATCCGTTATATTACAGCTTATTCATGCGGGTTGTTGAAAATGAATTACATCAAATTTCTCTTATATTCCTCAGTAGGGGCTTTTCTTTGGGTAAATACCTTTATCTTACTGGGATATTACATGGGTAAAGATTGGAAATTCATACTTAATTATTCCATTCGCTATAAAGATATCGTTGCCATAGCTGCTATCTTGTTGGTGGCTTTACTTTCATACTTTCTTCAAAAAAGGGCCGAATGGGGAAAAAATAAAAACCCTTAAACAATCTCTCTAAAATCCGTAGAAGACCAGAAGGTGCTGTGTCATAAGTGACTTTAGTGGGTTAAAGTGAGCATAAAAATGCCTCGTTCCACATTGCAAGTGAAGCGAGGCGTTTGAATTCATAGCTATTTTAGCAAGGAGGCTGCTTTTTCATAAATCCGGCTTCTGAAACAGCCCCTTCTATAGTTAACCTACTGATTTGAAATGGTTACCGCGACAACCAGGGTTGCTGTAACGCCGTCCTTGCTGAAGGTGATGGTCGCTTTTTCGGTCACCGGTGCTCCCGTCGTATTTTGTTGCACCAGGGTTACCGTTCCGTTATTGACTGCCAGGCAGGTCGCGGCTCCGGTCCCGTCTGCCGCGTTGACTGCCGTCACTGCCGCGGTGACAGTGTTGTCCGCAGTCTGTCCGGCCAGCAATTTCACTACTGTCGCCGTTACGTCAGCGCCTTGCGCCACTGTATTGTCAATCGTAGCTGCCGTTTCGTATTTCACTTTCTCTAAATCGACCGCCGGTTGTTCGGTTTGATTAGTTGGATTGATAGTAACAGTTACAACCAGGGTTGCCGTAGCGCCGTCCTTACTGAAGGTGATGGTCGCTTTTTCGGTCACCGATGCTCCCGTCGTATTTTGTTGCGCCAGGGTTACTGTCCCGTTGTTGACTGCCAGGCAGGTCGCGGCTCCGGTCCCGTCTGCCGCGTTGACTGCCGTCACTGCAACGGCAACAGTGTTGCCCGCAGTCTGTCCGGCCAGCAATTTCACTACTGTCGCCGTTACGTCAGCGCCTTGCGCCACTGTATTGTCAATCGTAGCTGCCGTTTCGTATTTCACTTTCTCCGCATCGACCGGTGCAGTGACAGGTACGCTAACAGCCTGTTTCAATAGCTTTTTAACTAATCCGGTCGATAATGTTATTGTAGCTTTTTTGCTTTTTCCTTTGGCCAGGTTAATAGCAGTGCCGTTTACTATAGCTACTTTATTTGACAAATCAATTTTGATCTGCTTTCCGTCTTTTTCAATTAAAACAATATTTAATGATTCATCCCAGGTTATTTGTGCTTTAAGCCCTTTTTCAATAGATTTAACAGGGATCAGAATACGGTTAACCTTTATTACCGTGGGTGCATGCACGAAGTTGGGTGTTTCTACGCTAGGCTCAGATTCTTCTATATCCCCGGACGCCTGCTCTCCAACATCTCCAGTGTCGGGTTTCTCATTATCTCCAGTTGTTGGCTTTTCAACATCTCCAGCCGATGGTTTTTCCACGTTTGGCTTTTCCTTACCGGGTTTTTGCTTATCCTTGGAACTTGGTGATTTCACTGATATCTCTATTCCGCCGGAACATGCGAATACCGGAAGAGCTAAGGACATTACCGCAAACGCCGACAGTACGATGATGGTAATTAATTTCTTATACAAATGAATTCACTCCTTTATTTTTTTATGAAATTTTACAAAACGATTCCTAAAACATATTTTCACCTCCAGCGATCACTTACCCAGAACGATTATTTACCAATTTTATTGTCACCTCCATTCTGTGACCACGCTCATAAAAAGGTATTTTGCTGCAAAATTTTACATGGTATCTAATGCGTTCATCCACTCTATGAGTTTTTCTAATATTAACCTTTTTCCATCTCCCGCACATGAATAATTACTCCCTAAATAATAGGACTTTCCTCCCTTAGTCGAAAAATATGCCTTGGAACAGGTTGCCTGCATCAGGGTCCGCGTTCCGGCAACACAAGGGGATGTGCCTCCGCAACCAGCGAGCGGACTGAAAAACGGGCGCCGCTCCGGAAATGCCTCGCCGGATGCTGGCCGCCCGCTTCCTTATAATCAGGTTGCTAATCTACGTGAAACAATATATATCTACTGTATTAACCGGTTTTTCACCATAACTAAAGGCAGCCTCACAGTGATGATGACAAAAGCCGCGAGCCA
>MVRN01000030.1 GCA_002067965.1 Pelotomaculum sp. PtaU1.Bin035 | reverse complement strand
ATTTGCTATTAACGCCAGATTATTATCATACCTTTAACTACTATAATCCTGTATGAAGAAGGTGCTCCTTTTGAGCGTTGTTATCTTAGCTATAGAAACATCTTGCGACGATACTTCGGCGGCGGTGGTGGTTGACGGCTCAGAAATATTATCAAATATAGTTTCGTCCCAGGTGGATGTACACAGTAGATTCGGCGGAGTGGTTCCCGAGGTGGCTTCCCGAAAACACCTTGAACTGATTAACTATGTGGTGTCCGAATCGTTGGCGGCGGCCGGAATAGTTTACAAAGACCTGGACGCGGTGGCCGTAACTTATGGGCCAGGTCTGGTCGGCGCGCTTCTTGTAGGGGTATCGGCAGCCAAAGCAATATCCTATGGTTTGGATTTGCCCCTGGTAGGCGTTAACCATCTGGAAGGACATATTTATGCAAATTTCTTGATTGAGCCAGGCATTGCTTTTCCCTTAATTTGCCTGGTGGTTTCAGGGGGGCATACAGACCTGGTGCTGATTAAGAAGCACGGCAGCTATCAGGTGGTAGGATCGACCAGAGACGACGCAGCAGGCGAGGCATTTGACAAGGTAGCCCGCGCCATGGGCCTCGGCTATCCCGGGGGACCGTTGATTGACCGCCTGTCGCGGGAAGGGGATCCTGGCGCTATTAACTTACCCAGAGCTTATTTGGAGGAGGGAAGCTTTGACTTTAGTTTTAGCGGCCTGAAGTCGGCCGTTATCAATTATATGCACCGTGCGGCACAACGCGGCGCGGAGATTAACAAGGCCGATTTGGCTGCCGGATTTCAGAAGGCGGTGACCGATGTTCTGATTGATAAAACGATAGACGCTGCTGTGGAAACAGGCGTTTCGTCGATCCTAATGGCCGGTGGGGTAGCTGCCAATACGAGTCTGCGAGCCGGCATGATAGAAAAGGCAACTAAAGAATCCTGCCGGGTAATTTACCCGCCGCCTGTATTATGTACTGATAACGCCGCTATGATCGCCAGCGCGGCCTATTTTAAATATCTAAGAGACGCTTTCGCCCCACTAACCCTAAATGCCGTCCCGGATTTAAAACTTGGAGAGGAAAGATACGAAGGGAATTTTAGAGGAAAAATAATGTGAGTAAGATGCGATGATACCACTAGTTGCATTATGATGGATAAGGGTGAAATTGCAAGATAATTAAGGTAAATTAAATGTATAATGTCATAATTCATAATATTGTCATGATAGGACTAATTTCCCCCAAATATAGGATAATAGTCTCAAAACGAGGGTTCTGTTGATAAATAAATCTGTGGACAATGTGTATAAGTCTGTTAATAACTTATAAATAAAGGTGTTAACCTGTGGGTGAATCGACCGTGAACCAAAATACACAATACATTGAAAATCTCATTCTATACGAAGCCCTTGAGAAAAATATATTACCGCTCACTTCAGCCTGCGATGTCCGCTGTATATTTTGCTCTCATCACCAGAACCCTTTTGGAATTGAAGTATACCGCATTTTTCCCCGTAGCAGGGCGGAAATTGAGAGGACTATTTCTTTTTTAGATCCGGCACGGCCGGTGGTTATTGGAGAATCGGCTACGAGAATTATTGAAGGAGAGCCCTTTACCCACCCGGCGTTGATAGAAATCCTTCAATTAATACGATCTACATTTCCTGCCACAACCATCCAGATCACTACCAATGGTGCTCTGCTTGATGATGGTATAGCAAGGATTTTGGAGCAGCTTGGCGGGGTAGTGGTTAACCTGTCCTTGAATAGCGCCACAGAAACAGGCCGGGTATTGCTAATGAGGGACAAAAATGCTCTCGGCTCCATAAGGAGCCCCGTTTTATTAAAACAACACGGAGTTCCCTTTCACGGCAGCATCGTGGCCATGCCCCACTTGGTGGGGTGGCAGGATCTTAAGAAAACTATAAAATATCTTTCATCATGCGGCGCTGAAACTATCAGAATATTTCTGCCCGGCTTTTCGAAACAGGCGCCACCCGGCTTGCGGTTTGAGCCTGCCCTGTGGAACGAATTAAACTCATTTGTAGCGCGGCTTAGAGAAGAATTACCTACACCTTTGACCTGTGAGCCACCGATTATCCATGACCTGAGACCTTTGGTAACAGGAGTAATCACAGGTTCACCAGCTGATCAGGCGGGAATTTGCGCCGGAGACCTGATTGTTGATATTGATAAAAAACATGCTCTGACCCGTGTGCAGGCTTTTAATAAAATCCTAAAATTGTCATCTCCGGAACTTACTATGAAAAGGGGCGACGATCTATTTATTGTAAAAATTCAGAAAGCACCAAATGAGCGCTCCGGGCTAGTGATGGATTACGACATTGATCCTGGCTTAATCGAAAATATGGCCCGGGTGGTACGGCAGCGACGGGCAACTAGAGTACTTATATTGACTTCTGAATTTGCCTATCCGATAATTAAAATTGCGCTGGAACAATTTTTTGAGGATACAGCGGAAGTAAGGGTATTGGTAACGCGCAACAGATTATTTGGGGGGTCCATCAAAGCCGCCGGCTTGCTTACAGTAGGTGACTTTACAACAGCGCTGGAGGAATTTTTTCTGAGCGTGCCCGGGTGGCGGCCTCAGCTTGTGATGCTGCCGGCACTGGCTTTTGACCGGCGGGGCAGGGATCTTGCCGGCCGCTCTTATTTAGAGTTAGGAGAGCGGTTTGGCTTGG
>MVRN01000029.1 GCA_002067965.1 Pelotomaculum sp. PtaU1.Bin035 | reverse complement strand
TAATCAGCCGCTAATTTTTTTGCCGCTTCCGCCACTACGCTTATTCTTCCTTTCTTGAGCAGGCTTTCGATATCCTGATAAATCACGCTAGTCGAATCGGGAAAAATTTCTTTGCCGATTTTGGGTTCACAGGACAGGGAGCCAAGATCTACTTCACTGCCAAACACTTCCGCTTCCACAGTCATGCAGAAAGGGATGCCAAAATTTTCAAAGCCGGTGTTCTCTTGAACCGCATGGGCTAACCTGGCCATCAATTCCGGATCTTGATGGGCTTCAGGAAGAGTAACTCCACTGCTTTTCATAACATCGACGATGGCCGCGTTCATCATTCCACCGGGACAAATTACCGGAGGACGGTCTACCGGCCTGCCTGCCAACGTGTCAAGAAGTCTTTGTTTGGGTGTCAACTCAGCCATTTTTCACTTCTTCCTCCAGTTTTTCAAGCATAAGTGGGAACCTTCCGTATGTTCTAACTGCACTCATCATTGCGCTAATATTGACAAAAGGTGTCTCCGCCGGTAAACTGCAGCCGGACGCCACGACGTATCCCTTTGGGTTATCGTATGCCTCCCGGATACATTTTTTTACAGCTGCTTCCACATCTCTTACGGTCCCTTCCAGCATTACTTCGGACGGGCGAACATTGCCCATGAGCCTGACCCGGCGGCCGATTTTATTTTTTGCCTCTTTCAGGTCGATTTCGTTGTCAAGACTAAGGCAGTCAGCGCCGGCATCAGCCATGGCCTCCCAGATTTTATTCGTCTTGCCGCAGATATGCAGAGTGACGGCTTTTCCCTGAGAGTGTATATAATCAATAAGTCTCTTCAGATATGGGGCGGCAAACTGCTGAAACTGGCGCGGACTGATCACTGTGCTGGAACCCATCGGGTCAGTTAAACTGGGCGCGCAGCCGGCATCCAGCATAGCCCGCGCATACCGCAGGGCGGTTTCCAGGGAAAGCTCGCATAAACGGTGCACCGCTTCCGGAGCCCTGTACATATCCCTGATTAATTCATCAGCTCCCCGGAGAAAAGAAGCTGTGGTAAACGGCCCGGTGACCGCCCCGGTAACCGGAACTTCGTTTCCGACCTCCGCCACGGCAATTTTCATGGCCTCCAGGTGGGCCGGCAGGTTCCCGTCCCGGCAAGGATCAGCAGGTTCCAGGCGGTCGATTTCAGATAAATCTTTAATTGCCGGAGCCAGCAGGTAGGCCGTTTCATCCTCCGGGTAATAGACTACCGCCCCCATTGCCTCCGCCTGCTGATACAGGTCGGTAAAAATTCTGATAATGTCATACTTGAAAAACTTGTATGATTCTATTTGGGCCTTGGCGATAAGGTTTCCGTTTCCCCGTAAGGAAGATATTTTTACTCCGATTACCCGGGCCGCGCCGTTTCCTACAATTGGGACACACGGCAGCCGGTCAATCGGTTCACCTTTAGCCAGCGCCTGAAACCTTTCCACGGCGGTCATTTGATCAAGCATAATTAGCCCACCTTTTTTGGTTGTTCGATGGTCAGCAAACCTTTTGCCACCCGGACGGCGTTGTTGGCATTTTCCGCATACCCGTCGGCGCCGATGCTTTTAGCAAATGCAGGCGAGACAGGACCCCCGCCAACCAAAACCCTGATCTTACCTTTAAGATTTTCTCGCTCGAGCAACTCCACCACCTTTTTCATTACCGGCATGGTGGTAGTCATCAGGGTTGACAACCCAATCATATCGGCGTTAACTTCTTTCGCTTTATCTATAAAAGCTTCCGCCGGAACGTCGCGGCCTAAGTCTATAACCTCAAAGCCACCTACTTCAAGCATAATTTTGACCAGATTCTTGCCTATGTCATGAGTATCCCCCTGCACCACGCCGAGGACGATTTTTGACTTTTCTCCCTTTTCTGTTCTTTTGATATGCGGGGTCAGGATCTCAAGCCCTGCATATAAGGCGTCTGAAGCCAGGAGCAATTCCGGAACAAAATATTCTTCTTCCTCGTAGAGGCGCCCGGCCTCGTTCATCCCTTTCACTAATCCTTCGTTAATTGCCGTATAAGCGTCAATTTTTTCCTCAACGGCTTCCCGGGAAGCTTTTACGGTTAAGTCTGTGTCCATTTCAACTACACCTTTTGCCAAATCCCCGAGGATCCTTTCCTGCTTACTCAATTTTATACCTCCTTCCACTGGGGTATTTTAGATAATATTTCCGCCAAATGAGGGAAACTGTCTTTCGCGTGGGGGAAAGCCATCGCCTCGGCAAATCTTGACTGAAAGTCACCTTCCAGGCTCGTTTCCAAGAATTTTACATTTTTGGCAACCCTCTTAGCTTCGTTCCTTTTGTCAATATTCAACAACGCCAATTTTGCCCCGTCTCCCGCGGCATTGCCGACAGCCCTGATCTTTTCCGGAGGACAATCCGGAATCATCCCCAGGACAAGGGCGTTTTCCCGGTCTATATACGATCCGAAAGCCCCTGCCAAAATCACTTCACTCACTTCTTCCACGGCAAATTTCTCCATCAGGTATTTTGCCCCCGTGTAGAGAGCGGCCTTGGCCAACTGCACCGCTCTAACGTCCCCCTGGGTTATCACGATATCCTGGTCAATAGCCGTTTCCCGGGCCCAGGCCAGGACAAATTCGGTTTTCCCGGACCCGTTTTTGCGCAGCCTTTGCGACGGCAGGTACTTGTTAAAGCGGCCGCTTTTGGAGATTATACCGGTTTTAAACATCTCCGCCACGGCGTCGATAATCCCGGAACCGCAAATCCCTTTAGCGTTCATCAGTTCAGCTTCCCCGGACCAATGACTGCTTCCGACAACCCTGAAATCAACTTCAAGGGTTTGCGGGTCAATCCGGACTCTTTCTATCGCTCCTTCGGCCGCCCGCATGCCGAAAGTGATCTGCGCGCCTTCAAGGGCGGGCCCGGTGGCGCATGAGGTTGAAGCAAGAAACTTGTTGTTCCCCAGTACTATTTCGCCGTTTGTGCCTATATCGATGATTAATTTCACATCAGGGCTTTGGTAAGGTTCCTCGGCAATTATTACCGCCATGTTATCAGGACCGACAAAACCGGCTTCGACCGGCAGCGCATGGACCCAAGCCCCTTGGCAAGCATTTATGCCCAAGTCCCTCGCTTTTAAATCCAGAGGTTCTTTGACCACCGGCAGAAAAGGCGCGTGCCCCAAAAATTGCGGCTCCAGGTTTAACGCCAAATGATGCATGGCGGTATTGAAAACAAGGGTTAAATCAGCCACTTGCCGTGACAAAAGACCCACTTCAGCCACAAGGTTGGCAATGGCCCGGTTAACTCCTTCTATAATTGCCTGATTTAAGTTCGACAGGCCGCCGGTACTGGTGTTTGCGTAGGTAATCCGGGACAGCACATCCTCACCGTAGCGTACCTGCGGATTCATGAAAGAAGTGGTAGCCGCCACCTCGCCTGAATCCAGGTTGCAAAGATACGCTGCCACCGTGGTGGTGCCGATATCAATGGCAACACCGTATAACTCTTCATGGAAACCGGATTGTACTTCGATAACTTCTTTATTCCGCCAGACCCATACCGTGACCTCGCCGTCTTCCTGACGGAGAACCGGCGCTATTTTTCTCAAGACAAAATAATCAGCTGTAATTTCCGGAGAGAGATTTTTCTCTTGGATCAAAGCTTCCCGTAAAAATTCCCAGTCTCCCCGCGAGTCTCCCAGGTTTCTGGATTTTAGCTTTAAATGATACCTGCGAACCGCCGGGTTGACAGTAACTGACCGCCTGACGCCTGTTTCCAGGACAACTTGTTTTGCACCCCGGCTTTCCTCAGGGACGAATACCAATACATTTCCGTAAATTTTTGTTAAACAAGCCAGGCGATAGCCGTCAGCCAATTCTTCCGCCGCAAGCGCCTGTCTTTCTTCGTCGGTAACAGGCGACAAATGATTGATGCTGGAGTCAATACCATATTTGGGAAAGAAACCTTCTTCAATTTTTACCTTGCACTTCCCACAAACTCCGGCTCCTCCGCAAGGAGACTCAAGATCGACTCCGAGCTCCCAAGCCGCTTCCAACAAACTTTTGCCTAACGTGACCGTACCACGTCGCCCGGCCGGTTGAAAAATAACCTGGCAACTCATGAACAGCCTCCTCACAATTTATGATGTTGTTGCCAGAAACCACGTCAACCACAAATAAAAAAGCCAAGGAATACTGTCCCGGGCAGGGACATACCTTAGCCTCCAGTTTTCTGGTCAACTAATTGATATATTACTTCATTCAAGGAAAATAAATTTATACTAACCTAATATGCTTTATATTCTTTTTATATTATAAATTATAAAGATATTATATGTCAATACTTTGCGAAAAATCTGCTGTAAACTCATTCATGCCGGGCAGTTGACATCAGTGTCTTTCTTCTGCGCGGAAGCGACACGCTTTTGTATTTGGGAAGCTTGTAAAAAAATTTATGAAATAGATTGACAGATAAAATACCATACTATATAATGACCAAATAATCAATGACTATGGAGTCATTATATGAAAACAACAAACCGGCAGTTGCAAAAAAAACAGACAAAGGAAGCTCTCTTAAGAACAGCTTATGAAGTGTTTTCCGAACGCGGGATCATGAATACCCGCATGTCGGATATCGCGCAGGCCGCCGGTGTTTCCCACGGAACAGTATTTGCCCATTTCCAGACACAGGAGATGCTCATAACGAAAGTGGTTGAAACATATGGCGGGAAGATTGCTTTGCGTACGCATGAACTTGCGGGTTCCTGCGAGCATATGAAGGAAATTTTATCAGCACATCTGGCCGGAATCATGGAGTTCGAACCATTTTACACCAGGCTTGTAATCGAAAACAGATTACTGGCGCCTGCGGCAAGAGACGTTTGGGTTTCCGTTCAGTCTTCCATATCCTTTCACTTCAGCCAGGTTGCCGGGCGCGAAATACAATCAGGCAGGAGTATAAATCTCCCCACGCATTTACTTTTCAATATATGGGTAGGACTGGTACACTATTATCTTGCGAACGGGGATCTGTTTGCTCCGGAAGGAAATGTAATCAAACGATATGGCGAGACTCTGGTTGAGAATTATATGAAATTGATTCAAACAGATCACCGGACTAGGGGGCGGCAGGGATGAGTGAGAAAACACCACGTATACTCAAAGCAAGAGCGTGCTATGGACATCTTGGCGGCACGCTGGGAGGCAGACTTTTTGAGCGTCTGCTGGAGAAGGGCTGGTTTGAGCAGGACGGAGACAAGACAACGGTATATTTGCTTACAGAGCGCGGCAAGCAAGTGTTTCTAAAGTTGGGTGTTGACATTTATGAAAGGAGGTAATGGTTATGTGCAGGGCATTACGCACTGTCTTGTTCCCGCGCTGGAAGCTTATGAAAATTGACAAGAGGGAAGAAGGTATTTTATCATGAAAACATGTATTTCCTGTGGTATGCCAATGACAAAACCTTCGGATTATCCACTGGCGGATGAAAGTAAAGATTACTGCATCTATTGCGCGAGGCCGGACGGTTCTATGCAGTCCTATCCGGAAAAGCTGGAGGGTACTACAGAATTTCTCATCCGCACCCAGGGACTTGATAAAGAAGCTGCGCATCAAATCGCGATTCGTACTTTATCAAAGCTTCCTGCGTGGAAAGGCAAAGAAAACAACATAGAATAAACTTTAATAAAAGATCTGCTGAGAAATATCCCGGCAGGTCTTTTTGTATATGAAATTTAATAAAGAAGGAACCTGCCGCAGACCATCGGCGGAGGAGGACGTCCATATCCAAGAATTCCGGATATGGTTTTGCATCATTTTATACTGAAGTTTTCCCGCAAGTTTTCCCTTGCTGATTCAAGCACCTTAACCTGCTCGGCCAGTTTCTCATAAGCTTCGGCTGCTTTCTTTTCACTATGCTTCTTTTTTTCAATGGCACGTGTTAAAACTAGTCGTGTTCCTTCTATAGCAGAATTGAATTTTTCCTCGAATAGGTTTTTAAAAACATTAACACTTTTTGAAATCCGCTCGTTATAATCGGTCCTGAGCCGGCCGCAGTTGCGATCCAAATCCCGTTCCACCTTTTTTCTCATCACCCGCATGATCATCGGACCGACGATCAATTTCGGCAAGAAAAGCGCGTATAAATTAACTGCGTCCGGGACAAACATGTTCGGATGCTCGCCAAAGATGTAATAAAGTTTGGTCTCCTCAGTCAACGCTTCTATCTCGGCAAAACCTTCGACTTTAAGATCAAATATTTCCGCCGATTGCTTCATAAGTTCACTGATTACCTTGTTCGTCTTACCGGTGAACCGGGCGATTACCTGGTCGAAGGCCTCCTTTACTTTCTCCTCTACCTTGGACCGCCATTCGTCGAAGGCTGACCGGATCCTGTTCTCAATGTAATTTTCCAGGTAGTGTATTAGTTTTCGCCCCGAGAGTTCTTTTTTAGTTTGGTATTCCCGCTCGATTTCTTTGACGATCAACATGTTCTGACTTTCTTGGAACGCGGATATTTCACGCTCCAGCGCATGGTATACCTTAACCTTTTCGCCCCGCAAGATATAGCCGTTATCCTCTTGTTCCTGCCGTAAATTTTTGACCATTTCGTCAAACAAGGTTATCTTAGCCCTCAATTCTTCCAAAGGAATCCCCAGCGCTTTCATCTCCAGTTCCAGCCCGAGCTGCAGCTCACCGGCCGCGTTGTCGCCTTTACCGCAAGCTGCTTTGATCACTGCGCAGCCTTTTTCCACGAGAAGAAAGTTTTCCAGAATGGCAGTAAACGCCGGCAGGTTGCTCGCCTTTAATTTTTCGGCATCGCCGGAGAGCTTTCCCTCCAGTGCCAACCTGGCAGAAAGCGGATAGATGTTTATCGCTTCAAAGCCGACTTTTTCAGCCAAGACCTTCCCGGCAAATTCAAGCGCCTTTTGTTGATCCTGCTCAGTCAAATAATCAATTTTATTTAAGATAAAAAATGTCTTTGCTGAATACTGCTCTATGTCCTTCAGGAAATCCAACTCGGATTGACTGATCGGCTGGTCGGACGATAAAAGGAAGATGGCGGCATCCAATTTGGGGAGGTAGTTGTAAGTCTCATCCGTATTGTTCTGGTAAATTGAGCCGACACCAGGCGTGTCAATTAATACGACGCCGTCTTTTAAATAGGGCGACGGGTACTCCAGTTCAACCAGCTTGACCTTCTTTTCATTACCGGGATTGCCCTCTTCAGTAATGTACGCGGGCATTTCGCCCAGAGTGGTTTCTTCGACATGCTCGTCCAGGAAAGTTACTTTTGCGCTAAACTTCTCACCGTACCGGATCAGTGTGACTATGGAAGTTAGCGGCACAACGGCAGTTGGCAAAAGATCCGCGCCCAAGAGGGCATTAAGAAAAGTTGTTTTTCCCCTTTTGAATTCACCGAGGACAACCAAATTAAAGCGGCCCTGTAAAAGCTTCTGCTTTATTTCCTCCAGGTATTCCGCAATGTGGGCAACCTCCCTCTGATTGGCAATGTCTTCGAGTAATCCCAGGTTTTTCAGAACTTCTGTTTTCAACTTGCCATAACTTTGCTCCATAGTGTCCTCCCATTCGCAAAATAAAAAGCCCCCACCAACAGGAAAAATATTGGTAGGAGCTATTAGCCTCAAAAGGCATTCGGGTGAGCCCCATCACCTGATTATCAATTTAAATAATTTTATTTGAAAAAATTTATTAAGTCAATAAGATATTTATTTGATAATATTTTGAATATTGCGTATAATTAAATAAAGGTAACAGTTAAGGTTGTTGTTTAAATCATACAAATAAATCCGACTGGTAACAGTGGAGTTTTTATTAGAGAAAGAGGAAGCGCAGGCAGGGGGGGTCCCAAAATGTTCAACAAGGTTTTAGTAGTATACGACGGTTCCCCGGAAGCAAAAAAAGCGCTGCAGGACGGCCTTAAGCTGGCGAAAATAGCGGGCGCGGAATGTCATTTGGTCAGGGTGATTAAAAAGCCAAAACACGTTTCTAATGAGGCGTTTCAGCAAGAAGCAGCAAGCGAGCCGACTCTCGGCCAAAAAGAATTAGTCGGCGCCAGGTTTTTAGCCAGCCAGGCGGGATTCGACCTGCCCACGCATACCATCCTGGGCGACTCCTGCGAGGTGCTGAAAAATTTTGTGCAAAAAGGCATGTATGACCTCGTGGTGGTAACGCCGAAGCAAGACAACACGTTAAAAGATGTATTTTTCGGCGGCTACGTGGAAAAACTGCTGCGCAACTCTGACATTTCGGTGCTGGTTGTCAAATAAAATTGATTCGCTCAGGCACCAATCTTATTTAAGCCGCTCACCAACGTAAAATCTTAAACTTTTCAGCCAGGCCAGTTGTTCTTCCCCCTTTGGTTCATTGGCAAAGCGATAATCCGTTTTTCTGAAATATTCTTCAAAATCACTATCCAACCGCTGCAATTGCTCAATATGAATATCGGTTAATAAAAGCGTCAATTCTTTTGGAACTTCATAAAATAAGCCTATTAAGTGTCTCCAGCAAAGGGCGGGCGATTGCCGGTATATTTTCTGCCCTTTTTTTTCTTTTAAAAAGCTGGCCAGGTAAGTCAAGGCTCTCTGTTCACCCTGTTCAACCGTTTCACATATCGGACATTTTTCAGCAGTGCGCAATCTTTTTAAGATATTAATGAAGACGTTTGCGGAACGTTTTGAAAAAATAACGGAAAAGGGCCATATCTGACCAAGCCATCCATTTTTATTGCTTTGCAAAACTGCTTTTATGTTTTTCAGCTCGGTCAATTTGATATTTGCCACAAATTGATTAAGCGTGCTTAATTCATTGCCCAGCGAGGATATTTGCCAGCCGTGTTGTCTGCAAAAACCATTTTTGGACACCTCAAGCATTGTGGGAACGCTGTTGTAATATTCGATATCAAACCACTTCAGGTATGTTTTCTTGCTTTCCTCACCGTAAACACACGGGGGGCAACGATTTTCAAAAAGCAATTTTTCAATAGTGCTTTGATAAAAAGGCGGCCCGTTGTTTGCCACAGCTGCTCACCAGACTTGCAAAAAGTTTGTTTCCCCTAAAAAGCTCTTGGGTAACCGCTAAAGCGAGGCCTTGATTTCCCTTATTGTTTCCTTCATCTTAATCAGTTCGTTATAGTCTCTTTGCCAAATCTTTACCCTTGCACGGCGTTCCTCCTCGCTCAATCCCCTTTCCGCCCTGGCTTTCTGGAGGGCAGTACGCAGCCCCTGGGACACCGCGTCGGCGCGCAGTCTGAGCTCGCCGGCCACATCCCGCACGCCTTCTTTCAGGCCGTCCGCCAGATCGTAGCGTACCCGGCCGCAGTTGCGGTCAAACAGCTCCACCAGTTTGTTTTTAGCATTATTAAGAAGGTGGCCGCCAATCAACGCTTTCGGGAGGAAACCGGAGACAGACAGCATTTCCAGGGAAGGAATAAAGGTCGGGTGCTCTTCGAAGTGAAAAAAGAATTTTTTGGAGCCCATGATGTATTCTCTGGATGATGATTTTTCTACCGGCACATCGAAAATCTCGGCCGAGATAGACATCATTCTGTCCACAATCCCTTCGATGCGGCTAAAGAACCGCATCGATACTTTTTCAAATTGACTCCTTACCTTCAAGCGCTCCTCGTTACGCTTTTCATTCAACACCGCCTGGATCAGGTTTCTGCTGAAATCGTTCAGGCAATGAATCAACTCTTTTGCTGACTTTCCGGACGACTCTTCTGTATAAAATTCCTCGATCATATGTAATAGCTCGCCTGTTTTGGCCGTCCTGAATTCATTAATATCCTCTTCGACCACAGCGCTCAAACGGTCCACTTCACGGTAGAGGAGATAAATCGAGTCTTCCCGCTCCTGTTCCAGCTTTTCCAGTTCAGCCGCGAAAAGCGTGATTTTTTCATCCAGATCCTGCAGCGAACCGTCCATCGCCCGCTGCCAGAGCTGAAGTTCCAGCTCCAGTTCATTGATGGTCCGCAACGCCCTGGCGGCGGAAGACTCCAGGAGCAGCCGTCCTTTATCGTGCCGGATGAAATTTCCCAGCACTTCTTCCAGCTTCTCAATGCCGCCGGCAGCCACCCGCGGCCGTCCGTTTCCGCCGGTTCTTCCGAGCAGGGCCTGGCGCGCCGAGAGCGGAATCAGGTTATATTCTCCTTCGCCCAGGCTGGCCCGCAGGGTTTCCCTGGTGAATGCCAATGCCTCGGTAATGTCTTCCGGTAAAGCGACATCAATTTTGTTCAATATAAAGAAAAGCTTGTTCACGTATTTTGAAATATCCTTCAGGTAGTCAATTTCCATCTTACTGAGGGGGGCGTCGATGGAAATCATGAAGATGGCGGCGTCGGCGTGGGGCAGATAAGCGTACGCCGCGTCGGTATTATGCTCATAGACAGAACCGACACCCGGTGTGTCCACCAGGATGACGCCCTGCTTGAGGAATTCCGACGGGTGACTGATTTGCATCTCGCGCAGTTTTTTGACGTTTTTGGGGTTCCCTCTTTCGGTAACGTAATCGGCGATCTGGCTGACCGGGACTGCTTTTCTGGCGCCGTCCAGGTAAATGGCGGAAGCGCCGAGTTGCTCACCGTACTGGATTATGGTGGGAATGGCTGTCAGAGGCACGACGGCGGTCGGCAGCAGGTTGCCACCCAGAAGAGCGTTGATGAAGGTGGACTTGCCCCGTTTGAATTCACCGAGTATAACCAGGGTAAAAGTTTCCCGGGCAAGTCTTTCCGCACTCTCTTTTAAAAGCGAAGCGGCTAGGCTGTTTCCTTTTCTTGCGGCAAAATCAACTACTCCGGACAGGACCTGCAAAAGGCTATTTTTCTTAAGCGCATAATGGTCTAACACCAAAATCACCCTTTCATAAAAAGATTACCATAAGAGTTGTCAAAACAAGTAGCAGTTCTATACACGAAGCTGGCAAGTCATGACCACCCCAAAATGGGGTGGCTTGCACGAGCCCTATAAGGGCTTATTACAAGCCAGCGCCTAAAGGAC
>MVRN01000028.1 GCA_002067965.1 Pelotomaculum sp. PtaU1.Bin035 | reverse complement strand
ATTTTGCACATTCAAAAGAAATGTTAAGCCTAATTATTCTGCAAATGGCTTGGACAAAGATTCTGCAAAATTACATTGTGCCTTCCCCTAAACTTGAGAGGTTTAAAGCTCTTAATTCCTATACAAAGTACATGTTCCTGTTCAGAACGTACTGGACGAAGCTTGACTATAATGAATTATACTGGGATACCCTTGCCATGCGTGGACATTTCATCTATATGCGTATCGGGCTGGAAGCTCTGAAAGATGCCAGACCTGGTGAAAGAATTTTTGCCGACATAGAGGATTTTCGGGATGCTTATGACTGGTTTAACCCGATACACCGCTTCTTTGTTACCGCCGGTCCGATTATTCACCATTTGAGGGACTTTGGTTTCTGGGAATACGAGGAGGCACACAAAAGAGATAAACTGCTTGTCAGGAGAAATGATCCGGATGCGAAGGCTGTTACGCTCACTGTTTTCGGCCTGGCCATGATCCGGGCCTGCCTGGCCAGACCGTATGAATTGTATAACGAGAGTCCCAATGTGGAACTGATTGAGCGCTGCTGGCATGAAGATCACCTCAGACCTTTACTTGAGAAGCTCGGTATTGAAAGAGCTTTGGTAAATACGCCGAAAGAACCCTTTGAAAAAGCGTTTGAAGCCATATTCCCCGTCGCCGCCATTAATTCTGCCGCTATTGATGCGATGTTTGAAGTTACGAACAGGCGAGTGGATACCGGTGGGAATGTATATATATTCAAGGTGTCACTAAAAAGACGGGCCTGGCGGCGCATCAGGATTTCAGCGTCAAATACCCTGCAGCACCTGCATGAGGCCATACAGGATGCTTTTGAATTCTACGATGACCACCTTTACGCCTTTTTCATGGATGGGCAACCCTGGTCGAGCAATGCCTATTGGAGCAGAGGGGACAACCAGCCGCCTTATGCCGACAAGGCGGTAATAGGGCGGCTTGGCTTTGTACGCGGGCAAAGATTTTTGTACCTGTTCGACTTTGGCGACGAGTGGAAGTTTGATGTGCGGGTTGAGGAGATACTTGATTCTGACTTGCCGCCTGCAAGGCCGTTGGTTATCGGTAAAAAGGGGCAATCTCCCGAACAGTATCCGGACTATGAGGATGATATTGAGTAGTGATTCCAAAAAATCAGCTTGAATGAATACATTTAGGGATATTCTCTGTGGCTAAGAAGATGTGCCTAATTTACGTTTTACTAAATATATTGTGTGCATAAAAGGTTATTGGCAATTTTTGACGAATAAATACAAATAATATTCAAGTTGGTTGTTGGGAGTTGACGTTTTTGACAAAGTTGTGGATGGCATTTATGCGGAACAACCTTACTGATCCAATTCCATAAGAAATCGAAGTTGAATGATGAGAGTAAATATTAGCTATTTTA
Source organism: Pelotomaculum sp. PtaU1.Bin035 (assembly GCA_002067965.1). GTDB lineage: Bacteria > Bacillota > Desulfotomaculia > Desulfotomaculales > Pelotomaculaceae > MVRN01. Next base: position 7,946 of record MVRN01000028.1, on the reverse strand, counting down.
TGTATGAGGAAGTTTTTATATGAGTAAACAACTTTTAATACTTGGATGCTCACAGACAAAACGGCAGACTCCTGGACTTCTTCCGGCAATAGAAAGGTACAATGGTTCTTATTATCGTGTCCTTCGACGCTATCTCCGAGAACGCCAGTGGCCAGATAGCTTGTCCGTTGCTATTTTATCTGCTAGATACGGCCTTATCGGTGGTTTTACGGATATTGAAGACTATAATGAACGAATGAATCAACAAAAAGCTTTGGAATGGGCGCCAAAATGCCAAGACATACTTAATGCATGGTCGAATGAACATTCACAGATTCACTTCTCTTTAGGAAAAGACTATCTGCCTGCCGTTGAACCAGCAATCAGCAGTGGTCTGCAAAGTGAAACCGAAATTTTTGAAGGGCCTATTGGGATGAAGCTTCATCAAATTAAAAATCTGCTTGAGAACTCTGGAGCGCCAGAAAGGCATAAACCAATACTTCCCGAGCCTGGGTCTGGGGAAGTAAGCTATTTTTTACCTGATTGGGATGACCTGCTCGATGAAGATTTTGATTTTGAATCGGATAGTTTTTCTGACTTGTCCCGCCAACAACGTAATGATAAGCATTGCTGTGTTCTGATGCAACCCAAAAGGATGTGTGATGGAATACTTGTAAGCCTTGCTCAGCACGTTACGTCGAAGGGTCCTCTTAGGAGGAATATGGGGACCGATTCTACTTCTCTCGCTCCTAAAAATTTACGGATCCAGTTCGGTTTGGGGGACGATCAATCGCTTTTTGGGGATTGTGGAGCTTTTAGCTATGTGAATGAAGATGAGCCCGCAATATCAGTTGAACAAGCAATTGCTTTGTATGATCTCTATGGTTTTGATTTTGGGGCATCTGTAGACCATATCCCAGTTCCTGTTATTGAACGCAATGGTGATAAAATAAAACTTAGTGAAAAAGAACGCATAGCTAGAGTTGAAAGAACAAAACAGAATGCAGAACTATTTATTGAACTAGCGAAACAGCGTCAAGTATCATTTATACCGGTAGGAACTATTCAAGCTCTTAATGCAGATGAATATGCACAAACCGCTTATGATTACCACTTAATGGGTTACCGGCACCTGGCCATTGGTGGACTTGTCCCTATGCCAGATAGTGTGGTTGAAGAAACTGTAAGAAAGGTTATGATGGTTGTATCGTCGCTGGAACCACGTCCATGGGTACATTTATTTGGCATTTTTAGGCCAAAGCTGCAAGCTTTTTTTAGAGAACTTAAAATTGACAGCTTTGATAGTGCTTCATATTTCCGCAAGGCATGGCTTCGCTCTGACCAAAACTATCTTGCGTCAAATGGTGAATGGTATGCTGCCCTACGCGTTCCTATGACGAGTGATGGGCGTACTCGCAAGCGTCTCGAACAATCAGGACTAGATATCAAGCAATTAGAAGTACAAGAATCTCAAGTAATGAGAATGCTGTGCCAGTTTGATCGAGATGAGATTGGTATTCAAGAGGTTCTGGACGCTGTTATAGAATATGATAAGCTTCTTACGCGCTCAAGCGATGTTGGTTCTTTGCGCTTAAAATACCAAAAAACGTTAACAGATCGACCATGGAAAAATTGCGATTGCCCCTTCTGTCAAAAAGCAGGAATTCATATGCTTATATTTCGAGGCTCGAATAGAAATAAACGACGCGGTGCTCACAATACGCTAATGCTATATGGAAGCTTGGAGGGCGCCTATCATGATTAGCATTGATTCCTTCAGAAGTCTTGTGCGCCAGGTGATAGGTTATGATTTTGATGAAAACAATGCTCAGCGCGAAGTGGTAAACCATGACGGCAATGATGTTTTAATGATTGTAGCCGGGCCAGGATCCGGAAAAACGGCTATTCTTGTTTTAAGAGCATTACGTCATGTTCTGGTTGATAATATTCTTCCAGAAACAATTCTATAACTACGTTTACAAGGAAAGCAGCTAAAGAACTAAGAACTCGATGGCTTGATTGGGGGGTACTCCTACTTAATTCTCTTCAAGACGATCCGAATCTTAGAGATGAAATAAACCGAATTGATCTTAATCGATGTCGTATTGATACATTAGACAGTATTGCGCAGCAAGCTTTGACCGAGAATAAGTTGCCTGGAGAAATTGCGCCGGTTGTAATTGAGGGATATGCGTCAAAACTTATTTTAAAGCGTTACTCATTTAGTCCGATTTATTATGCCAACAAGGATGAGTTGGATGGGCTATTTTCCCGGTATATGCATAATGGTCGTCCCCCAAAAAATCAGGGCGAGGCCCTTGCAGTTGCCAAGACCATGTGCGATAGATTGATACAGGATCGCGTTAATTTGAATAGTTATGGCCAGGTTAGTGTCGCTCAACAAAACATGGTGGAGATTCTTAACGGATATTTAAATGAACTTCATCAACGGAGCTTATTTGACTTTGCGACTCTGGAATTTGAATTGTTGAACCGGCTGCAAAATGGGACTTTGCAAGCATGGATTAATGGCATTAATACTTTGTTAATCGATGAATATCAAGATACTAATCCACTTCAAGAGGCCATATATTTTGAGATTATATCTGCGGTGTCACCTGCAGTAACTATAGTTGGCGATGATGACCAAGCAATGTATCGCTTTAGAGGCGGTTCTGTGGAGTTGTTTACGCAATTTAGTTCTAGGTGCTTATCTGCAACAGGTATGTCTACCAGGCGAATAAATATGGTCAGTAATTATCGTTCATCCAGCGAAATTGTCCAATTTTACAACTCTCATATTAGTGGAGATCCGCATTTTGCCGGAGCGCGTATTACACCTGCAAAGCCGGAGGTTGTTTCCACCAGGCGACCACTTGGAATGCCGATTCTCGGTATGTTTCGGGATGGTAAAGCTGCATTAGCGGATGCATTAGCAGATTGGTTACAAACGCTCCTGGCTAATAGACGTATGATTATCCAAAACAACAACGCTGAATACGAGATTACCCTTGCCGGTGAGGGTGATTTGGGCGATTTCGTTTTTTTAGCCCACAGTATTGAGGAGATTATATTTGACCGATTTAATGGAAACGCTGAAACAAGGTTTCCAGGGTACCTGAGAGACGCTATGTCTTTGCGTGGTTTAAGGGTATTTAACCCTCGTGGTAGGTCCTTGCGCACGATAGAAGACGTTCAACAACTCCTGGGACTTCTTCTGCTGTGTATTGACCCGGATGGCGAAAGAACTGATCAAGTCAGGCCTACCTATGAAGCGCGATACTTCTTAAGTCAGTGGAGGGACGCAGCCTCAAATTTTATAAGCCAAAATCCTCCACCTGCTAATGATGGAGGTCTTTCTAATTTCGTAAACGAATGGCAAAGAGCATCACGAGGCCATAATAGACGATTTCCTTTGGATTGGCCAGTTTTGGAGCTAGTGTATAAACTGATAACGTGGATTCCTGCTTTTCAAAACAATCCAGAGCACCAGGTCTGGCTTGAGGCGATTACTAGGAGTATTTCAAGCGCGGGAATGGCTTCTCCGTATGGGATGCAGCTTTACCGGACTGATGCTCATCGTGAACGCAGCCGTGAGAGTTTTATTCGGGATGCTTTGCTGCCAATAGCGGAAAATGAGGTAGATGTAGACGAAGATATTATGCCCAGCGTACCCCGTAATTGGCTCCAGTTTATGACAATTCATCAAGCAAAAGGTTTGGAGTTCCCGATGACCATCGTTGATGTTGGTTCTCGTTTTTCAAGGAATTCTCCTGTACAAGCATTTTTAAGATTTCCCCGCAATCCATCAAGCGATGTTCTTATGGAGGACGATGTAGAGCCGCACTTAGCAGATCCACTAAGAAGTGGCAGAACACCTTTGGACCGTTCTTTTGATGATCTGATTCGCCTCTATTATGTTGCTTTTAGTAGACCGCAGTCTGTGCTGATGCTGGTCGGAGATGAAAAATGCCTGGCATACGGGCGTGGCTCTAGGCTGACAGGCGCTATTCCCAACATGGCACTTGGATGGAATCGGGATGGAACATGGCCGTGGCGTCAATCAGTTACGGGGAGACGCACTCCTGTCCGAGTCAATGCCCCATTATTATTGATATAAATATAAAGTTGTAAAGGTTTAACAAGGTTGTAGTAGGGAGGCATAGCATCTATGCAGTTAGAAGTTAAGCGCCCTGACCATATTGTACCTAGTTATTCACTCACCGGTGATTTGCTATCATATCTACGTTGTCCGCTTCGATATCGCTATGAGAATGGAAGTTCACTGCCACCGTCTCGTCCCGTTCAGCAGTGGTTTGGAGAATTCCTTCATGGTTCGCTCGAGTTAGCTTTTCACTTTTGGAATGAGCACCGGGATACTTACCCGCTTCCGTGGCCTTGTACGCCACGAGAGTGGAGGGAGCCGGCCCCGGATTGGGCAGATAATGATATAGGAAGATTTGCCGATATTGTTGAGACATCTCTGCGACAGCAGGGGAAACAGGCCCGAAACGCTGATGCCCGTAATTCTGGATATCACCGCCTGGCAGTAGCAATAAATGAACTTGGGCAGCATTTATTTCCCTTAATTCAACTGACTGAGAAAAAAGTCATTGGAACAAGACAAGTGCAGGCTGAACAGGTTGCTTTACGGTGCTCTAACTATGAAGTGCATGGAGTCATAGATGTTCTAACAAATGTTACACTAGGTCAGGCTGATAGAACGAATTATATCCGTGCATGTATTGCAAACAGATGTCCGGATCTGAGGGGTGAATATGAGGTAGTGGTAGACTATAAAGGTGCTCATCGCCCGCTGATATCGGAAGATTACTGGGAGCAAGGTGAATGGCAGATTCAGACTTACGCCTGGCTCAGAAGCCGACAACCTGATTCATTGCCGGTTGCTGCCGGAATCCTTATCTATATTAATGAGCTAACGCCTGGTAATAAGGAGATGGAGAACCTTAGAAATGGTATTTCAAGGAACTTAACTGATGTCTTACCAGAACCAGGTTCTAACGATGAGCAAATCATAAGAATGTGGAGGCCTGGCAATGATACCGAACAATTATCGCTCAGATTCCGGCTTCAGCGCGCGATCCGCGTAATACCTGTAACTGCTGAGAGTATCCAGAGAGCCTTACAGGCCTTTGATAATGTGGTTCGCCTTGCAGAAGAAGACATTATCGAAGAGGCACAACTTGGAAACATTTTGCAAGCCTGGAGTTCTTGCTATGATGATGAAGATACATGTTCTGCATGTGACTTCAGGCATTTCTGCCCCAGGCCAGCAGGCGTGAGAGAAGGATATTTGCCTAGCACACCTACTGCGCCTTAGCATACGAAAGTTTGTAAGGATAATTATTGTTCGCGAACAATGACTGTGTTATATTTGCCTTAAGCGGTGATTATTGGCAGGGTTAAGATATACAATTAATAAACTGGTTTTTATTTCTTAGGATGTAAATTTGTTTCAAAAAGTTATTCATTTCAAAAGTCACCCCCTGTGTTATCATTTAGGGGGTTTTTCCTTTCTCCTATCCTTATGTAAACAGCTTAAAATACTGATTTATATAATTTATATCTTACGTTAAATCTGCAGGAATTGTCGTATTTTTAAAGAATATCTGGTATTAAATAGAAAATAAGGAGAGAAGGTTCCAATGAGCCGAGACCAGATATTTGGAGCAAAATGGTGGAAATTCGATTTCCATACCCATACCCCTGCGTCGGATGATTATGGAAATGGACCACTTCAGGAAGCTTTAAAAAAACGCTCGCCGTGCGAGTGGTTGCTGGACTTTATGCGCAATGAAATTGATTGCGTCGCAGTGACCGATCACAATAGCGGAGGATGGGTGGATCAGCTGAAGAATGAATTGACAAAAATGGAGCAGGAAAAAATAGAAGGCTTCAGGCCATTATATATTTTCCCCAGGGTAGAAATTAGCGTTAATGGAGGCATACATATACTGGCTATTTTTGACTTAAAAACTTCCAGTCAAGATATAGCAGGCCTTTTGGGTGCTGTGGGTTTTACCGGAATGTACGGTAAAACAGATGATTGCACATCCAAAACTGTCCTGGAAGTAATTTCCGAAATTGTAAAGCGTAAAGGGATTGCATTACCGGCCCATGTAGATAAATGGCTTTACGAAGCCGATTGCAAGACATATAGATGCACTACGCAAGAAGTCACCTGAGGATATTGATAAAATGTTGGTTTGGGTTCTGGAGGATCGTGTAATTTTAAAATTGGTGGAAAACGGGCATGAAAAGAACATAGAGGTTAGGATAAGTTTAAATATTATAATCTGGAATCTGGGAAAAGATAGAACCTTGGGAGGTAGCTTATAATGAAGACCTTGTTTGAATTGTGTAAACCACGAGAAAGCGTATTTGATGAAACTAAGCGTGAGGATGTTTTGAATCTTACTGATTTAGTGGAAGGACGGATTAATCCGGCAAATTTCTTTGAAGAAAACTACCTTACCGGCGGGATGACCCTCCTTTTAGAAACAGCTTTTAAAAGATTTGTTAACGAAGGTGCGACTGGAGTTGTAAAGTTAACTCAGGCGATGGGTGGAGGAAAAACTCATAATATGCTTGCCTTGGGTTTGCTCGCCAGAAATCCTGAATATAGAAAGAAGATCATGGGTAGCAGTTCAAAGTATAAAGGATTAGGTGAAATTAGGGTTGTCGCTTTTTCTGGACGCGAGAGTGACGCGCCGCTTGGGGTTTGGGGTTCTATTGCCGAACAAATCGGGAAGAAGGATCTTTTTCAGCAATATTACACACCGCTGTCAGCACCTGGTGAAACAGCGTGGATTAAGCTTTTGCAAGGGGAACCACTTCTGATTCTGCTGGATGAGCTTGCGCCATATCTTGAAAATGCTAAGTCAAAGATGATAGGCAATTCCGATTTATGTGTTGTTACCACGACAGCATTATCAAACCTATTCTCAGCACTGGGGAAATCACAATTATCAAATGTGTGCCTGGTTATATCGGACCTGAAAGCTACCTATGAAAGCGGCAGTGAATTGATCCGCTCAACCTTTAAAGAGCTCGAAAATGAAGTCAACCGCTCAGCGCTTAATATTGAGCCGGTCGGCAGTTCTTCAGATGAAGTTTATCACATATTGAAAAAGCGTTTATTTAAAAGCATAGCTCAGGGTGAAGAAATAAACCAGGTTGCCATTGCATACAAAAATGCTGTATCACAGGCCAGGCAAATGGGCTTTACCAATATGTCCGCTGAACAGATTTATTCAGGGGTTAAGGATTCATACCCCTTTCACCCGTCCATCAAGAACTTATATGCCCGCTTCAAGGAAAATCCCGGTTTTCAGCAGACTCGTGGGCTTATTCGGCTGATGCGCCAGATCATATCCCAGCTATATTCTGGTGAACAGTGCCCGGCAATGAAAAAATATCTTGTCAATGTATTTGACTTTGATTTGAACGATAGAGCCATGCTCACAACAGTTACCCAAGTAAAGCAATCATTGGTTAATGCCATATCTCACGACATTGCGGCAAATGGCAGGGCTATTGCAGAGGAAATTGATAATCAGTATAAGCAAACATTGGTGCAGGATGTCAGTAAACTGATCCTGGTGGCTTCACTGGCCGATGTTCCTAACGCCTTACTCGGATTAACGCTGCAAGAGATTATTGGGAATTTATGTGAGCCGGGCAAGGACATTGCGGGGCTAAAAAAGGGTCTCGATGAATTTCAGATGAAGGCCTGGTACCTTGAACAGGACAAAGAGGGGAAACTGTTTTTCAAAAATACCAAGAATATGATCGCGGAATTATACTCACTTGTGGAATCCTACGATAATGAGGGCGTCAAATCCACTACGCTGAAAACATTCCTTGAAGAAAAGTTCAAGCCGGGTGTTCAAGATTGTTATCAGAATGTGCAGATATTCCCTGCTGTTGATGATATTAATCTATCA
>MVRN01000027.1 GCA_002067965.1 Pelotomaculum sp. PtaU1.Bin035 | reverse complement strand
GCTTCGTCATATTTATTAAGAGCTTCTAACTGCTTCCCTTGAATTAGAGCGTCATTATATTTATTAATTTTGTATTTGCTGAATAACAAATACCCCGACCCTGCAATTATTATTAATGCTATGCTAATAACAACAGGGAAAAAGAATTTTGATCTGTTTTTTTTCGGTGTCAGATTTTCTTGGGTAATGAAGCTGGTATCCTCATTTATGGCAACATCGGGGACATTATCATTTTGAACATTCGTCTCATGCAGCGATTCGGAAGTGCCTGTGTCATTTAGCTCGTTCCGCTCTTCCCTGCAGGTATGTTTTTCCTGTGCTTTATTTTCAGTGTAGCTATCAAATATATCATGATGCCTATAGTCATCTTCGCCTGCTTCCTGTTTGCCAAAGCTGTCTCTTATTTTTAGGGAATACCCGCTGTTTTCCATCTTTCTGCCCTGGCTTGCTTCGCTGTCCTCCTGTGCTGCCACTGAAACCACTTGGGACAGACTATCCGCATCCATCCCATTTTTTATTATCTCTAAAGCCATTCTAAATTCTGCGGCAGTCTGATAGCGGTGGGCTGGGTTAGGAGAACAAGCCTTCAGAATAACTTCAACGATTTCATCGGGTATGTTTTTGAGTCTGGGCAGGTATTCTCCCTTCACCCTCCTGGCAATGGCCTCATCGATATCCCGTGGCCCGTATGTCTTTGGATAATCAGGCATGAATGGCAGCCTGCCGTTGTTGAACAACTCATAGAGGACGATTCCCAAGGAATATATATCAATAGTTTTATCGTACTTGCCATATGGATTAAAAATCTCAGGCGCTTTATAAGCGTCCGTTCCCACCTTGGATTTAGCATGAGCGCTTTCGGTCAGCTTCTTAGCCAGGCCGAAATCACCCAGTTTATAAACCTTGTTGCCGCCCACAAAGATATTGACGGCCTTGATGTCACGGTGCAGAATTTCCTCGTTGTGGCATGTTTCAATTGCCGAGGCGATGTCCATCCCAATCTTGAGGACTTCCCCCGCGGACAAATCCCTCTTTCTGGTGTATTTATCCAGGGGAGTCAGGTATTCCATCTTAATGTAAATTTCATACTGCTTGGGATCGCCTTTGGGCCCTTCGATGTCATAGTGCTGATAGGCTACAATATTGCGGCTTTTCCCGGATAACTGGTGCATGAGATTAATTTCATTAAGGATATCCGTGTAGAGCAGCCGGAAATACTCATCGGTAGCGTACCTGTTGTTTTTCATGGACTTCAACTGATCGTTGTATTCACCTTCTCTGGGTATCATGAGGTGCTTCACAGCGCTATAAAGCTTGGTATCCCCTAATTGACTGTATGCCTTGTATACGTCGCCGAAGCCTCCGGAGCCTATGTATTCTTCAATAGTTAGTTGATCTTTCATCACTTTCTTGCCGATTAAGCTTTGTCTATTGTTCATTTCACACCTCAACTTTAGGAAAGCTTATATTTTTGATCAGTTTAATTCTTAAAAAATTCTTTTATATGCTCCAAAATCGTAGGGATATGCCTATCTGCTTCCACCAAGAGCACGGTGATATTGTCGATCCCGCCTCGCTGGCCCGGCTTATCTTCCAGCGCTTTTTCCACTAATAACCTGGCTGCGTTCTCTTGCTTCCCTACGGAAAAATGCTCAAACAAGATTATACTGATTTCTTCATCGCTTAGCATGTCTGTTAGCCCGTCGCTACAGAGCAGGAGCCATATTTTTTTTTCGACCGGAATAGGGCCCTCAATATCTGCCTGCGGAATTAGATATTTGTCATCCACGCCCAGGTATCTGGTAATTGCTTTAGCATTTTCCATAAGATGCAGTTCTTCGGGTTTTATTGTGCCAAAATCAAGTAAACGTTGCCCTTCTGTATGGTCCCTGGTGAGTCTGGTGAGTCCTTGAGCGCTGAAGGCATAGGTGCGGCTGTCTCCAAGGTTGAAAGTCAGCACACCCGCTTCACACAGCAATATTCCTGTTAGTGTTGCGCCCATACCCTTGAGCTCGTTATTTTTGCCAGCCTTTGTGTTGATGAAGGTATTGGCCTTGACGACATAATCCTGGAAACGGCTTGTAATTCCCTCCGGGGCGGGTGTTTGAAATATATATTTCTTCATGGAAAATAGCTGCTCAACAGCTAGTCTGCTGGCTTCCTCACCGGCATTATGCCCTCCCATTCCATCGCTAACGGCAAAGACACCGTTTTCAGCTACTACCGGAAGGAAATTCTTAATTATTGTATTTTCCCAAGGCTTTAAAGCCTTGGATATTTCCTTTTGCTCCAAGGCTTTAATAGACTGCCCGTCATCAAGCAAATAATTATCCTCGTGATTGTTTCTTAGCTTTCCAATATTGGAAACAACACACGCTTTAATCTTGTAACGTCTGTTCATTCGCTCATTCACTATAGATAGCAGCTAGTTTTTCTAAAAATTCAGTACGTTCCTCATCCTCGTATCCCCTAAAATATACCTGTTCAATATCAGCGTGATTAAACATAAATTGATACTCCAACCCAATATTGCCTTCGGGATAGAACACTCCAATATAATCAAACTCTTCTTTGGCTTCGTTTGCTGCGTTCTCCTCGGACTGCTTAACTCCAAAAATCATTATTCTTTTATTTCCACCACGCAACATGACGACTGTACCAATTGGCAACAAATCCTTAATCATCATATATCCCCTTTCATTTAAACTGATTTAAAGCTTGAAGGCCCAGTTAGGGATTTTTATACTCACAGGATTTTTAAAACAGTTTACAATCTTATTAAAATTGTCCTTAATGGATTCGCCCACTGCTTTTCCGCCATCCAAAATCAGATCGGAAACCAATTCAGTGGAACTCTTATGAAAAACTATATTAGTAACAGAGTCCGCGACCAATCCCACAGCCACAGTTCCTGCGGCAACTGCCAAGACAGGTGCGGATCCTACAGCTAATGTTAATCCGCCTGCGACGGCGGCACCTATTGCCAGATTCTTAGCAAAATCCAATCCGGTTTCTGTAACTGTTTCCCCAAAAGCCCTCCATCCACTCATATTACCTTTTTTGTAATCATCATAATTCGATAAACCATTCGTGATACCCGCCAAGGCAAGGCCGCCCCACTTCAAGGATGCTTTACTGCACTTGATGGCAGTCCCCTTGTCCTTAACCACGAAATCCTTTGTTTCATTTTTTAAGTATTGCTTGAAAGATGCCCCATATGTTTCCCACCATTTAGCTCCGGCTTGCTTAGTGCATTTTTTGGCCATACCTGCAACAGCATTCTTAAGTCCCCAATCTGCCTTGAATTCCATCCCTTTAATCCGGGTGCTATTATATTTTAGTCTTTTAATATCTGCTATTCCTACAACCCAATTTGATGCGCCAATTAGTCCCTTACCAGCTAAGGCAGCTACGTCAGCCCAATACCTCCACCCCGTCTTGTCAGACCATGTGAATTTTCCTTTGTCCAGCCAATTTGCAAAAGGTGTTAATACACCTGAAAAAGTTCCCCCTACAAATCCTGCTTTAGACAAAATATCTAGAACACGTCTACCAAACTCAAAGTTAAACGGTTCAGTATTGTTGTTGCCACTTTTACTTGTATTGCTGCTATTGCCACCTCTATTTGTACTACTGCCACTGCCGCTGCCGCTACCACTGCTTCCACCGGATTTCGCCTCACCACTTAACTCGTCCTCACACTTTTTATATTCACTTGAGGCTACGGCTAAAAAATCGGCCATAGAGTTTAAAACCGCAGTATATTTTTCAGTTTCACGGCTTAAATTTAACAGCGTTCTGTTAATACCCTCGCAATTTTTCACATCCCAGTCCAGGGAGTCCTTTAATGAATTAAGTCCTCTATAAATATCAGCAGCTTTTCTGCTCATACTTTTTTTACTAGTTGAATAATTACCAAGCGTATCAAACTGAACTTTGATTTCAAGCACTCAAGCTCTCTCCTTAAACATAATGCTTTCCATGTTAACTTAATTATAATAAACTATTACCTGCCGCTTTCTGCAACCAGGGCTCTATAACCGCTTCATTTTTTTCCAAAATTTCCCCAAATGAGATCTGATAATTCTGAAGCATCTTAATCACCGGTAGAATACTCATTGAAAAGGCCAGGGCATTAGGAGCCAATTTTACCTTTCCTTCAATCAAATTAATAATATCGTTTTCGGTCCTTATGTATTCATTACGGACGTCCCCTATATAGCTCACATGCTTTACCAGACATGATGATATAACCTTTAAATCCCTTTGGATGTCATGCAGCTTTAGGAGTATCTCTTCATCATTCCTGCCTATATCCCAATCAAGCTCTGCAATAACTTTTATTACCGCGGCCATTATGTGGTTTAATATTTTACTTTTTTGCTCCAATTGACTGGCTATATTGAGCAATCCATTAAAGTCCGCCTGCGTTTGCATTCATACCACCATTAATTTTATATGTCCCCATTGGCAGCAAAACCAACGGGGACGCATTACCTCATTAAGTGAGCAGATTATCTTCCTCGGTGACATTTGCCGATTCTGCGTCGGCAAACTCTTGCGCCGCATTTTCCAGAAATATGGCATAATTCTCTATGACATCATATCTTTCCTGAAAATCATCTGACAACTGATTGAACTGCGTCACGTATTTTTCAGCCGCTGCGCCTTCCCAAGTGGACTTCATGGAGCTAATTTCACTTTTCACTTGCCCAATTATTGATTGAATATTAGCTGAACTTTTTCTAAGTTCACCTGCTTTTGTCCGCATCGCATCCGGTGAAACATTGATTAAATCAGCCATGATTATATCCTCCTTTTATTTGCCGATGCTAAGTCTTTTGGCATCTCCGGCAAGTTTGCTATCTGTAGTGTCATACTTAGTTGCTGCTTTGACAAGCATATTGGAGTAACCAGTCAGTATCTCCGCTATTTTATCAAAGTCATTCCGGTAACCTTCAATCTGTTGTTTAAAAGTGTCGCTTGTCTGGCCTTTCCATTCAACCGCTAGATTATCAATTGCAGAATAGATGCCCGCAACTTCCCTGTTATATTCCGATACCTTGTCATTTATGACTTTCGCGGAATTGTTTAATCTCTGTGGTTCCACCTTGAATCCCGGCATTTTAAATCTCCTTTCTTTTTACTACAAAAGATTTTTAGCAGCCCTTGCGTTTTTCTCATCTTCTTCATGGATCCTTTTTGCCACCCTGCGAATTTGTTGAGAGACCGAGACAATATTTTTTGAAGTTTTGTTGATCCCCTGCTGCAATTCCTCACATACCTTAAGGTATGCCTGCGCCGCCTCTCCTCTCCAAACCTGCGGGATCTCTTGCATCATTACGTTGATGCTTTTACCGATGTCTTTTAATTCACCCCCCAAGTCCTCTATTTGATTAGCCTGTCTTAAAACTTGTGGATAGTTAATCCTCATAACATCACCGCCTCACTAGTTAACCCACAGCAGCATCAGTTTGCTGCCGTTTTTTAGTCCTCCTTCCCTGCATGTTACATTAGCGGGAATTCGCCTCTTGCTTTCTATGTCAACCAGCCACATGTTATTTTTATTGTCCAGTTCTCTCATTTCAGGGTGCTGTAATGTCACTATCTTTTGAATCAAACTCTGGGCCGTTGAAATTTCCATTACCGAGGGGAGCAAAAACTCCATACTCTTCCCCAATGCCGGCAAGATAATCTCTACGGCAAATTTCTCAATCAAGCCACTCATCCTCCTCCCAGTTGGCGAATTCATCCACCCATTGTTTAAAAATTATTGCTATCTTATCTTTCACATAACTGTCCGATACTTTTTCACGCTTTGCTATTGCACCTTCACGGGCGTTATGCAAATTCATCTCCCACAATTCCCCAAATTCCCGCAGTAATACAAGTTGCTCATCATCATCATAAGTTGTATCCGGATTACCACCGTGAACAGGGCTCCCCATTTCCGTCTTAACTTTTAAGACTACTATGATGCCTTCATCCATTCCCTCACCCGCAAGTTCATGGCGCTCATCTTTTTCTACTATCATTTGACTGAATATACTCTTCAGAACTGCTTCAGAGGAACCATAGACTGTAAGCACCAGTCCATTCTTTAAATTGGGATTTTCCTTAAGCATGATTGCCGCAGCGCGTGACAGATAATAGTAGACTCGAGAATAAATCTGTTGTTCCACATGCAGGGAAATACTCAGAATATGCGCTGGGTAACAGCATGCCTGGATTATATACGAAATAATTTTATCAACAACAATTTCCCCGGATGGAGTTCGCTTGAGGAACTTTTTCTCAGCTAAGCTTTCCAAGATCTTTTCCCAGTGTACGGACATACTACTTTCTTCTGAATCAATATTTCCCAGATTGAGATCAATTCCCCAAACCATTTGGACTCCGGTTATGGCGCTGAGAACAACAAATTCCTCCTTACTGAATAGATAACTAATGGTATCATCTATATTCAGTTTGCCTCACCTCTTATCATCATCATAGTGCTTTCAACAGGAACCATTCAACCGAAACTGACAAACGGCGCAGTATATTGGATGAACTGCTTTTTTCATAGTATTCTTCGCAGGTCTTCCTTATAGGTTCTGGAAATAGGGATGTGCGCTCCATTGGTTAAAACAACAAGCATTTCGGAAAAATCAACCTTCCCAATCTTTTGAGTGTTGATTATATACCCCTTATGACAACGGACAAAAACACCCGGATCAAGCTTTTTACCAATGGATGCCAGGCTGTCATAAAAACTAATCTGCTGAGAATTGGTGTTTAAAAATATTTTTTTTGAGCCGCCTCAAAATAAAGAATATTCCTCGTGGGGATTCGGTAAAACCTGGCCCCAATGGTTACGCTAAAATAGCCTTCCGCCTTTAATAAATTAATGTGATCACAGTACGCTGTCAAAAATACGGAGATGAGTTCTTTTCTCTTAACCGGCTTGTTTAAAAAACCAGCCGGCCTGATTAATCCTTCAAAGGCGGTATGTATTAATTCTGTATGCTTAGACGCAAAAACAATGTAGGATTCCCGGTCCTTTTTCCTAATTCTTTTTGCTAGCTCTGCCCCGCTAGTCCCCTGAGCATAAAGAAATTCCAGCAGGATAAATAGTAGTCTGCCGTTTCCTTCGACCGCTCTCAGCAACTCATCAGGATTTGCTGTAACTTTTAAAATCTCAGCGTCCAAATTATCCTTGATAATGGCATCGATTAAATTATTTTTATAGTTTAGGACATCTTCTTTTTTATTATCACAAATCGCAATTTCCAACATCCCGCGTCCCCCTTTTTAATAGCCAGCCTGCGGGATATGAACCAAAGCTGTCTTTTCTAATTGATATAAGTAGCCTTTGCCTGGTGGAAGGGAAATCTCTCGCTCTTTTTCACTCAGTCCCGACATAGCAACTGTTGTCTGTTTGTTTACTTTCCCGCCTAGAATTACTCCTTGTGGGGTTTTAACCAAGTAGACATAAATGTCCTGACCGGAGTACTTCTCCATTTCGTCCA
>MVRN01000026.1 GCA_002067965.1 Pelotomaculum sp. PtaU1.Bin035 | reverse complement strand
AAGGAGGCTTCCTTCACCTGGGAGGCAAATTCATTGGCACTCACGAGGACACTCCACCCTTCCATCAAATATTTAAGTACAAAATAATTTTTTACAGGCCGGACTTCATATCAAGCCCGGCTATTAATTTTTTAAATTCATGAGCAGGATGTTCATATTCACCACAACTGTGATTACATCCAATCGAATTGGCAACAAGTTGGCCGCATAATAATTATTTTAGTTTAGGTATTCACCTTGCACCAATCATTTGCTTTACATACCGGGCATCTTGTGCGACGGCAACAAATAATATCTTCCCAATGGTGGCCACAAACTCTACAAGCCAGTTCGTATTTGGCCAGGTCGAAATTACCGCCGGTTACACGCAGGGCGGAACCGTTAACCAAGGCATTAGCAATCTTTTTTCTGGCAGACACAATTATTCTGTGGAATGTCGGCCTGGAAACTGACATCTTTTGGGCACATTCTTCATATTCTAATTCTTCTAAATCTCTAAGCCTTATTGCTTCTAATTCTTCAACAGTCAGCTGTGTTTCAAGAAGCTCAGTCATTGGAATTCCCGATGGTTTAAAGTAAGTGAATTCCGGAAACTGTTCAACTCTTCTGCATTTTGGTGGTCGTGGCATTAATTACACCCCGAAGGTTAATCTATTTTTTCCATACCTTCCCGTAAATACCGGTGGGCCAAATCAACATAAAGCTGCTTACCCCATGTCCAAAATTCCACATCTCTAGCCTCAATATTTCTGACAATGCGTGCCGAACGAAGAAAATTAAGAATATTATGGACGCTATTTCATTATTATATATACTTAAGATAATTTAGTCAACAATTTTAAGTTGCCGGTATGACGATGCTGAACAGAATGGCCGCAGAGGTGTTCAAAGGCGAGAACCCTGTCGAGATAAAATACAACGGTAGGGCACAAAAAGTGGATAAAGAAGGAGAGATTATATCTTTGCAATCGCCATGCCTTTCATGGATAAAAAGGAGCTTTCGCTCAACCAGAAAGGCGGAGAATACCATTATTCCAAGAACTCTTTAAAATAGAGCCCCACTCCGTAGAGTGAGGCTCGGTAAAGGGAAACTCCTCGAAGGATGTTATTAGTTTGTCACCGTATCGCTACCATTATCCGCAAACGGTATCCGCAAACGGCTCATTCGTATTTCAAGGGTTTTTTATGTTCTTACATCATTCCGCCCATTCCGCCCATTCCGCCCATTCCGCTCATTCCGCCCATTCCGGCGGCCATTGGGTTATCCTTATCGACCTTTTCGGCCACTAGTGTTTCGGTTGTTAGAATCATGGCCGCGATGCTAGCTGCGTTCTGGAGTGCCGACCGGGTAACTTTGGCAGGGTCTACAATACCAGATTCGATCATATTTACAAACTCACCGCTTAGGGCGTTGAAACCTATGCCAACTTCAGCATTCTTTACTTTTTCCACAATAACTGAGCCTTCCAGGCCAGCATTATTGGCAATTTGACGCAGGGGCTCTTCTAAGGCCCTACGGACGATATCAATTCCAGTCTTCTCGTCAAGATTGGAAGACGTCAGGCCTTCCATATTCTTAATCAAGCCAACAAAGACCACACCGCCACCGGGAACAATACCTTCCTCTACTGCAGCCCTGGTTGCGTTCAGCGCGTCTTCGATACGGAGCTTTTTCTCTTTCATTTCAGTTTCTGTGGCTGCGCCGACTTGAACTACCGCTACGCCGCCTGCCAATTTAGCCAAGCGCTCCTGGAGTTTTTCTCTATCAAAATCAGAAGTAGTTTCTTCAATTTGCATTTTAATCTGAGCAACTCTTTTGGTAATTTCGTCAGTGTCGCCCGCCCCGCCGACAATAATTGTCTCTTCCTTCTTAATTCTAACTTTGCTGGCCCGGCCGAGTTGATCAATTGTAACACTGTCCAGCTTCAGACCGAGTTCCTCGGTGATTACATCACCGTCGGTCAGGATGGCGATATCCTGCAGCATAGCCTTACGCCTGTCACCAAACCCGGGGGCTTTAACTGCAACACACTGGAAGGTTCCACGGAGTTTGTTCAGCACTAATGTAGCCAGTGCTTCGCCTTCTACGTCTTCTGCAATCACTAAAAGCGGCTTGCCAGTCTGAACGACTTTTTCCAGCACGGGCAGGAGATCCCCTATGGCTGAAATCTTTTTATCCGTGATCAGTATGTAGGGATCATTAAGATTAGCTTCCATTTTATCAGTATCAGTAACCATATACGCGGAAAGGTATCCTCTGTCAAAGTTCATACCTTCCACAACTTCCAGATTAGTGGTAGTACCTTTGGATTCCTCAACTGTGATGACACCGTCTTTGCCCACTTTTTCCATGGCGTCAGCTATTAAGCTGCCAATAACTTCATCGTTTGCTGAGATGGTTGCAACTTGGGTGATAGCTGATTTGCTTTCGATCGGTTTGGCTTGTGCTTTAATTAACTCTACCGCTTTTTCAACAGCTTTCTCAATACCACGCTTGATAATCATCGGATTAGCACCGGCGGCCACGTTTTTTAATCCTTCACGTACGATAGCCTGAGCCAATACACAAGCGGTTGTCGTTCCGTCACCGGCTACATCATTTGTTTTAGTAGCAACTTCTTTTACCAGCTGAGCACCCATGTTTTCAAATGGATCAGCCAACTCAATTTCTCTGGCTATGGTAACTCCGTCGTTGGTAATCATCGGAGAACCAAATTTTTTCTCCAATACGACGTTCCGGCCTTTAGGACCCAAAGTAACCTTTACGGCTTCCGCCAGTTCGTTAACGCCTTTTTCAAGAGCACGCCTGGCATTTTCCCTGAAAATTATCTCTTTGCCTGCCATTTCTCTTACCTCCTTATAAATATCTAATTACTCGATTACGCCGAGAACATCGGCTTCACGCATGATCAGGTAATCTTCGTTATCAATCTTAACTTCGTTCCCGGAATATTTGGAGAAAAGTATTTTATCTCCAGGCTTTAAGTCAATGGGCACACGCTGACCGGTTTCCAATAACTTCCCCGAGCCAACCGCTACCACTTCGCCCTCTTGTGGCTTTTCTTTGGCGGTATCCGGGAGAACAATACCGCTTTTTGTCTTTTCTTCACCGGGCATAGGTTTAACAACAACGCGCTCACCTAATGGTCTGATCACATAAACCCCTCCTTACTGGTTGTGTTTTGTTTTATTGTTAGCACTCATTGTTAGCGAGTGCTAATACCTACGTAAATATAATATAAAATAAGAAAATCAAAAGCAAACAACATCATCGCATAATTTTCCCCCTATGGAGTAAAAACGAGAAATTAGCAAGATATGGCTTTTATTTTCTCCCTCTACATTGTTATTACATCAGATTATAATTATTTATTTAAATTATTACCTTGAAATATTTTCCCACGACATAATAAAATTTATACGTGTTTCTCAATAAATTCCTTTTAATTTTCTAAAATAACCCACATTCACCACCCGCGCCTGATAAAATTTCCAACCCGTGCGCGAGCGCTGGCAGGATTATTTCCAGGCACTCCCGGGCTGCTTTGACGCTACCGGGAAGGTTAATGATTAAAGTGCTACGGCGCATCCCCGCTACAGCCCGGGATAACATGGCACGGTTGGTCTTTTTCAAACTCTCCATTCTCATAGCCTCAGCCAAACCTGGCACCTCCCGATCAATTACAGCCAGAGTGGCTTCCGGTGTATTGTCCCGGGGGCCTAAGCCCGTCCCGCCTGTTGTCAGGATCAAGTGGACATTTTCCACATCGGACAGGTTGATCAACGATCCTTTAAGTATATCCGGCTCATCAGGTACTACCCGGTAGCTGACTACTTCTCCCAAGGAATATAACATTTCACGGATGGCCGGGCCGCTTTCGTCGATCCGCTCTCCGCGCGCACCCTTATCACTTACAGTGATTATGGCTATCTTATACATACTGTTTCACCTTTTGAGGCTTGAGTCACCATATTATCTTCCCTTTCGCTCAAAGACACCGCTTTTACCTCCACTCTTATACATCAACCTGACTGCTCCAATCACCATTTCCCGGTCAACTGCCTTGCACATGTCGTAGATGGTAAGGGCTGCCACTGAAACTGCGGTTAAAGCCTCCATCTCTACTCCAGTTTGCCCGGTGTTCCTCACCCTTGCCTCGATTTCAACCTTATTATTTTCCCGATCCGGATGGAATTGTATGTCTACTCCGGTTAACACAAGTGGATGACAAAGGGGTATTAAGAACGGTGTCTGTTTTGCAGCCATAATTCCCGCTACCCGGGACACGCCGAAAACCTCTCCCTTAGGTATCTTACCCCCAAGAATCAGTTCCAGAGTTTCCGGCTGCATGGACACTTCACCCCGGGCTACTGCTTCCCTGCGGGTAATTTCTTTGCCGCCCACTTCGGCCATCCTGGCTTGTCCATGTTCATCCAGGTGGGTTAATTCTTTCATGTGAAGTGCCTCCACTTAATTATATACAGGCCTAACGCTTGTAGCTATTTTAATAAAATAAACATAAATTATCTCCGGTGAAAAGCAATGCCATAGAATCTTATAGCGTATAAGCTAATATCCACTACAACACGAGTATTGCCGGGTTAGTTCTTTCACCAAGCTGTAAAACCTATTCAACCACTTCGATCCGGGTTACATTGTCATCATCGTCCAATTCCAGAGTAACCTGATCTCCCGTATCCAGTTCGTCAAAATCTATATCATCTCCGTTTTTGTCATATACATCTACATCGTCGTCTACTTCATACCTCTCTTCGTTACCGTCATTGTCACTAATGGTTATATGCATAGTACCGCTGGTGTCCAGTTCTTCTATTTCACCTTCAACTTCGTCATAATCATCTCTATCTTCCACCTCTATCCGGGTTACATTGTCATCATCGTCCAATTCCAGAGTAACCTGATCTCCTGTATCCAGTTCGTCAAAATCTATATCATCTCCGTTTTTGTCATATACATCTACATCGTCGTCTACTTCATACCTCTCTTCGCTACCGTCATTGTCACTAATGGTTATATGCATAGTACCGCTGGTGTCCAGTTCTTCTATTTCACCTTCAACTTCGTCATAATCATCTCTATCTTCCACCTCTATCCGGGTTACATTGTCATCATCGTCCAATTCCAGAACAACCTGATCTCCTGTATCCAGTTCATCAAAATCTATATCATCTCCGTTTTTGTCATATACATCTACATCGTCGTCTACTTCATATTCATATCTTTCGCCGTCATCATTGCGGATGGTAATCCCATAGGTCCCGCTGGTATCCAATTCCTTTATTATGCCTTCCAGCTCACTGGTGCTAAGAATGTTTATCTTTAACGCTTTGTCTTCAAAAACGGTGACTTCAACTTGGTTATCTTCTTCAACATCGCTATATTTTTTTACTTCGCCGCCTTTCATGACGACAACATTGTCTGGTATATCCAGCTTCGTCTTGCTGCCGCTGTTTTTACGCACTGTCAGGACGGATGAGCTGACATCGGTAACTCTTCCCTTTATAGTGCCGGTACTGAGGAAATTAATTTCAGTTATCTTGCTATCGATGACTTTGACTTCCACAAATTTTCCTTCACTTAAGTAAGAAATATCCTTCTGGCTGCCGTTATCGACTATTCCAACACCTTCGGCTACCGGGTAAGATATTCTGCTACCGTCGAAACCAATTATTAACAAGTATTTTTCATTATCACTTATATAAATTGAATCTACCATACCTTTGAATATCTGAGCCGCACTTTGTCGTAACGCCTGGACGTAGGCAATTTGCTCATTGTTGTCTAAAATCATATTAACTTTGTCACCTACCTTCAGGAGGGCAGGTTCTGCCTTCTTTCCGTCAAGGAATAAATCATAGTCAATGGCAAGTTTTTTGTTTACATAACCATGCTTATCATCCTGAATACCTAGTATCCCGTTAGCCAGGTCAATGGATGAAAGAGTCCCATTAAACCGCCGCTCAGGACAAGGATCGGAAAAATTGTTTTCCAGTAAACGCGCTAAAAGTACAGCCATTTGACCACGGTTGATCTCGTCACTGGGTTTGAAATAATTACCAGGCAAACCTAACATAATTCTTTTGTTGACTACAGCAGCTACGCAAGCCTTGTATTCCTGTGGTATCTGGCCGGAATCAATGAATGAAAGCTCACCGCCGCCGGGATCGAGGTTCAAAGCGTGGAAAACCAGGACTGCCACTTCCGCCCGGGTTGCCGGTGTACCCGGCTGCAGTTGGTTCAGATAATCCTTGTCCAGCATTCCCATCTGGACGCCCATGATCAGGTAACCTTTTCCCCATAAGAGGTTGGGAGGCATCTTGTAGTCCACATTTTCATTTTCCAGTACCTTCGCTTGATCCTCCATGCCCATTACCCGTACCAGCATGGCTACTGCTTCTAACATTGTCACATTTTTATCCGGCTGGAACTCACCACCGGGGTAACCGGCAATAACATCACAAGCGCTCATCTCAGCGATAGCTTGCTGTGCCCAGTGCCCGCCGGTATCCACAAACCTGGCTGCTGACGCTTCAGAGGCAAATACCGCCCCATTAAGAAATATTACGGCCAGCGTCAGCAGCAAAGAAAAAAACCACTTATTTCTATGCATATTTTCCCGTCACCCTCCCCAATAACTAAGACTCACATTATTAGCAAAATGTTCCACCCCCAAGAATAAGATTGTGATTAAACCTCTAAAGAAAAAAAAGGAACAGTCGGAATAACTGCCCCTAAGCATAAACGCATTACCATCGCTGATAAACCTCCCAGGCTGCCAAAATGGGCCGAGGAGAGTGAGGCATGAAAAGCCCGTAATGAAGATACCTTTTAAGGAATAACTTCAATACTATCTCCCACTTTAACCGTACCGCCTGCCAGAATACGGATGAAAATGCCTTCTTTCGGCATAACACAGTCACCGGCCTGGTAATAAATGGCACAATGGTTGTGGCACTCCTTTCCGATCTGGGTAACTTCACCCACAGCCTCGCCCCCGATTTTCAGGAGGGTACCGAGAGGAAG
>MVRN01000025.1 GCA_002067965.1 Pelotomaculum sp. PtaU1.Bin035 | reverse complement strand
GAAGGGTATATTAAGTAGGAACGGATGAAATGGTAGCCTGATCAATTCGGGCTAATATCTGAACGCTGTCATAAAGGTAAGGCGTTTCAGAAATGATAATCAGGTTTCCCTGGAGTAACGTGGTAAATAGCTTATTTTGATGAAATTCTGGCTGGCTTAATCGGGCCGGGTTGCAAACAAAAGAAAAACGGGGTTGTGTTTTATGCGGCGGTGGCTTTTGGTTCTGGCCTGTCTTGCGGCCATCTTTTATTTTTCCGCGCAGCCTTTCTCCGCGCAGGACTTGCGGGCGGAAATCGGCCGGCACGGCAGGATTGTGCAAAAGGTGCGGGATCTGCCGCCGGTGAGCTTTTCTTACGGCGGGGAAATTGTGGACAACCGCCTGAATCCTGAAGATTTTATCCAGTTCTGGCTGCGCAAGGGGGCGCACTTTGTTGTGTACGGGCTGCTCGGGCTGGCTATTGACGGGGCTCTTGCGGCAGCCGGCTTGAAGGGATGCCGGCGTTGGATTGCTGCGGGGTTGTTTGTGTTTCTGGTCGCGGTTTTGGATGAACAGAACCAGATGAGCGTTCCGGGGCGCACCGGCAGGCCGCTGGACGTGC
This sequence comes from Pelotomaculum sp. PtaU1.Bin035, assembly GCA_002067965.1. Classification (GTDB taxonomy): domain Bacteria; phylum Bacillota; class Desulfotomaculia; order Desulfotomaculales; family Pelotomaculaceae; genus MVRN01. The sequence goes on along the minus strand of MVRN01000025.1, from coordinate 5,534 downwards.
TGGTGGACCTGGCTGGGTTTTTTTCTTTTGTCTTGTTAAGATACCCTTGTTTGTCTATGTTACGCCGCCGCGAAGGCTTGTAGGGACGGTTCGAAAGCGCCGGGATAAACCGGCATAGAGTAGGGGATGAAAGAGCCCCACGTGGAAGGAGTAGCTGCACCACCACGGTCCCGAGTCATGCGCGGGTGGTCGCGAGGCCGCACGTGAAGCGTTGACAGGGGAAAACGCAGGACAGTTTGAGTTTTTGGTTATCGCCCCAAATCGTGCGTACGTGTGGTCTTTGCAATCGGCGCAACCACGCTCGTCACATTTCCCGCATTCCAAAGCAGGATTTTTACGGTGAGGATGACGCAGTATATTTAGAAACCACCATCTCACTGTTTCAAAAAGAAGGTATAGCTTAAAATGCATATTTTGCAAAGAAGTTGTTTGTTGTAATTATTCCCATATCCTGTTATACTTACGTTAAATAATACAGTTGGGAGTAATAGCAATGCGAATGATAAGTGTAACAGAGGTAAGAACCAGCATCCGAGAGATTCTTTCGGAGGTTGTAAAAACTAAAAAGCCGGCCGTAATCCTTCAGCGTTCCAAGCCGGTTGCATACCTGGTTGATGCGGAGTCGTTCGAAAATATGCAAAAAAACAAAGAGCCCGAATCAGATGTATTAAACAGGAGCAGGCAGGAAAGCCTCGGCAGGATACTGCAATTGAGGGCTAAGGTAGCTAAAAGAACCGGTATCGATAGTGATTCCACTCAGTTAATCCGCGAGTTGCGGGAAGGTTTGGGACGCCGTGAGTAGTTACATCTGTCTTGATACGTCTGTGTTTGTAAAAGTGCTGGTGGAGGAAGAGGATAGCGAGAAAGCCACTGCTTTAATTCAAAAGGTTATTCGAAGTGGGCAGTTAATCGTCCTGCCGTCATTTGCCTGGGCCGAAGTCGGAACTGTTCTTAGAAAAAAGCGCAGAGAAAACAAGTTGGCCGTACAGGAAGCAGACGATCTCTGGCTTGAGTTCAGGCAATTTCCGGGGATTGAGTACCTGTCAGATGACATAGTAATGGACCGGACCTACAAAATAAGCCGCTATTTTGATATGCCTACATTGTACGACGCGGCGTTCTTGGCTGTTGCGGAAATTGTAGAAGAAAGAACGGGGGAAAATTGCGAGTTCTGGACGGCGGATGAAAAATTAGTTAATTCACTTGGTGGTAAAAAACAATATGTGAAACTGCTGGGGGGCAAGTAGGGACGGTTCTTGCTTGCCAGGCAAATTATACCATATTTGCAGTTTGCTTAAATGATCTGTTAGAATCGGAGTGAGAACAAAAACGTTTTGTGGCTTCGCGCGGAGTAAGTTATAATTAACAGGGAATCAGACAGGAGATAAGCAATGACTGAATTCCATCATCCTCAAACATATCATATAATTACTTTCGGCTGCCAGATGAATGAGCACGACTCAGAGGTCCTGGCCGGCATGCTGGACAGTATGGGATTTTACCAGGCAGACGGGGTTGAGGGCGCGGACATCGTGCTTTTAAATACCTGCTGTGTTCGTGAAACTGCCGAGAACAAGGTTTTTTCCTTGCTGGGCCGCCTGCGCCGCCTGAAAGAAAAAAAACCCGGCATGATCATCGGTGTGGGAGGCTGCATGTCCCAGCAGGAAGGCATGGCCGCCAGAATCAGGCAGGGGTTTCCGCACGTCGACCTGGTTTTTGGGACCGGGGGCGCCCGCGAACTGCCGGATTTGATCGGGAAAGTGACCGGGCGCGGGAGCCCGGTTTTGGCGGTCCGGCCGGATTCGGGCGGGATCGCGGAAAAACTCCCGGTGAAAAGAAAAGAAGGTATTCGCGCCTGGGTAGCGATCATGTACGGGTGCGATAATTTTTGCACGTATTGTATCGTACCCTATGTGCGCGGGAGGGAGCGCAGCCGCCGCCCGGAGGATATAGTGGAAGAAGTGGCCGGACTGGGACGGGAAGGCTACAAAGAAGTGGTTTTGCTCGGCCAGAACGTTAATTCCTACGGCAAAGACCTTGATGATTCAATAGATTTTGCCGGTTTGCTGGAAAGACTGGATAAATTGGAAGGTAACAGAGGTGTTGTAAGAATACGTTATATGACTTCCCACCCCCGTGATTTTACCGATGGGCTTATTGAAACGATTGCCGCGTCGGACAAGGTTTGCGAGCATTTTCACCTGCCTGTGCAGGCGGGGAGCAACCGTATATTGAAAAAGATGAACCGGGGCTACACCCGGGAAAATTACCTGGAGCTTGTGAGAAAAATAAAAGAGCTTATTCCGCGCGCCACTATCACCACAGACATCATGGTCGGGTTTCCCGGCGAGGACGAAAGTGATTTTAATGACACTCTTGACCTTGTCCGGCAGGCCAGGTTTGACAGTTCATACACTTTTATCTACAACACCCGGCCGGGCACTCCGGCGGCTTCCCTGGAGGGGCAGGTGTCGGAGGAAGTCAAAAAGGCGCGCATCCAGGAACTGATCAAACTGCAAAACAAAATCAGCCTGGAAAGAAACCGGGAAGAAGAGGGGCGGGAACAGGAAGTGCTGGTGGAGGGAGAAAGCAAAACCGGGCCGGGCCTGCTGGCCGGGAAGAACAGGGGCAATAAAACGGTCGTCTTCCCGGGTGGCAAAGAGCTTATCGGCCGCACCGTCCGCGTGCGCATTACCGGGTCGCGCCTGGCCCACCTGACGGGCTGGCAATTACTTCATTGACATGAACATGCGGAAACGGCCTTAATTCCGGCTGTGACATTGGCGACTTTGGGATGGGGGCGATAGATTATGGAAATGAATGTACCGGTAATCGGTCTGGCCGGTTACTCGGGCTCCGGCAAGACAACCTTTCTGGAAAAGCTGATTGCCGAGCTAAAACGCCGCGGCTACCGGGTGGGAGTGATAAAACACACTCATCACCAGGTGGAGTTTGATCAGCCCGGCACGGACACCTGGCGGCACTCCCGGGCCGGTGCGGATGTCGTGGCCCTGGCGGCGCCCAACGGCGTATCCCTGGTCAGAAATTTTGAATCTGAACCCGGTCCGGAGAAAGTGATTTCGATGATTGACGAAGTGGATGTAATCATTATCGAAGGGTATAAGCGTGGCAAATGGCCTAAGATAGAAGTTTTCCGGAGCGGGATGACCGAGCGGCCGGTAATCCCCGCGGAGGAACTCCTCGCCGTGGTCAGCGACGCGCCCCAAAGCGCCGGGGTGCCGCGCTTCGGCCTGGACGACGCGGTGGGAACAGCCGGTTTGATTGAACGGGTGATTCTGAAGAAACTTTGAAAAAAATTTTATGTTGTTGCAGGAATTTTGTATTAAATATTGAAGTATTGTGTAAAGCATACTATAAGAATACGATTCTCCGAGTCCGGCGAACCTAAGCCGAAGGTATGGTTGCCGGACCGACAGGGTACATCCGGGAAACCGTTGTGCCTCCCGTTGTGGAAAGGAGGAAGCGCTATTTTGCTATAAAGCTTTGTCCTTTCTTGCAAGAAGGACAAAGCTTTTTGTTTGCGTCAAAAACTTACTTTTTATCCGTCCACGGGTACTATTGGCAAGGTAATTAAATTTATTGGGTTAATTATCGTTAATTAACTATTGTCAAAAAACCGCTCTATAAATACATAAAATAACCGCAAATTTATTGAGAATTTAATGCAGCCAATCTATGTCAATGTTCTGTGAAAATGTCACCTAAAAAGAAGTAGTTTTATTCTGAGAAAATGTCACCTCTCAAGGGATGATTCAAAGAAATCAGAGGAACAAAGTGGCGGTCTTGACTGCCACCCCGCGTGTGGTCAGCTTTAACTACCGACGGGGCGGCTCCGGGGACATGACATTGATAGATTGCACCCCGCCGGTTATTCGATTGTACCACACGCAGGGACCCCGGCCGTCAAGACTTCCCTTCGGCGCCACTTTGATTAAAAGTTAACCTCTGGGACTCACCAGGAACATTTAAAAATAAGGGGAACTGTTATTTATCTCCAAAGTGTCAACCTCTTAACAAATTAATTCTTTACCTCCAGGCAAGCCTTGAGCTATATAGAGCATCAAGGATTTCCCGGTCTGATTCGTCGTACATGGTTGTGGGAAATTTAGCAGTTTTGGTCCGCCAAGGGTGATTTTCTGCGGGCGTAACAGGTTTACGAGGCTGCCTTAGCTGTTTGAGAACTGCATTTTTTGGTGATAACGATTCCAATACCTCAACATCATAGATTGAGCCGCAGTATTGCACCTTTAAGCCGAACTGAGGGCTTTTCAGCACAGTGATTTTAGCTTTGGGAATCATCGGCATCGTTTTACCGTTACGAATAACCCTGTAATAAACGCTTCCGTAAGAAAACGTAGAACCATGGTCAACCTGTCTGGTTTCTTTGATACATAAGATGTGGTCGAGATTAATATCATCCTCAAGCTTGCGGTAAGCGGACTGGGGATCTCTAGGCTCAACAGCAAACTTTTCATTGTACTTTTTAATAAACGTAGCCAAGAAAGCATTAGCTTCCTCCATAGTGGTTATACCGGCAATACTTAATTCAATGGGAAGTCGGCTTTGCAGGGTTTCCCAGAGTCTTTCAATACGGCCCTTTGCTTGGGCAGTTTTTGCCCAGATAAGGTTAATACTTAGTTCAGCCATAGCCCTACCAAATTGAGTATCCTTTACCTTTTTGCCGTTCAATTCGTCCTCAATCGATAACTTGTCTGCTTTAGGAGAACGGAAGATGGTATGGCGATCGGCATAAACGGCCAGTGGCACACCGTTATTCGAGATTACAGTCTTCATAATCCGGAAATACCCTTCAAGGCATTCGTTAGGCGTAAAAAACAGGGCTAAAATCTCCCCTGTGGCATCATCAACGGCTCCATGTAGAGAACATTCCTTATTGTTAAAAAACCAGGCGTGGGGACTGGCATCAATAATCACCAGCATACCTCTTTGGGGCTTTCTTTTCCTGCGTTTATGATGTTTCACTTTATTATGCTTCTTGGGGCTTGTAAACCCATTTGCAACAAGTATTCTGTAGACCGAAGGCTTGCTAAGGCTGATAGACTCATGTTCCTCAAGTAACTCTTGAAAGTGTGAAAAATTGGCTTTGGAATATTTCTCTGATTTTTTATGATTGACCACTAAGTTTCGAACTTCATCAGTTATGGCATGTTGAGGTTTCCGGCCCCTATTTTTATGGATTACGAACGACTCACCATGTTCTTTGACCCCCTTTTTAATGCGTTTTACTTGTCGTTCGCTGAGGCCGAGAGTTTCTGCAGCTTCACTGATAGTCATTTTTCCGTCAAGTAAGCAACGGGCAACATAAAGCTTGTTTCGTTCATCCTGTGTCATTGATAATATCATCCTTTCATTTTAACCTAGGGAGGGTGACATTTTCTCAGAAATATTTCAGGGTGACATTATCACAGAATGAACACAAAATAGCATTAAATATCATTGACAATATGTCATAGACATATTTATAATTATGTCTAAGGACTGTTATATTTTTG
>MVRN01000024.1 GCA_002067965.1 Pelotomaculum sp. PtaU1.Bin035 | reverse complement strand
GCGTAAAGGCCGCAACCCCTTTATTTGCAAGGTTTGCGGCCTCTTTTTGTCCTCTTATGCTGTCAAAGTCAGGATAACATACCTACTAAAAATATGTCAATCCATAATTTGATCATCACTAATAAAAATAAAATTGACAAAAGAATTTTTACCATGGTATATTATTTAAGTCGTTGTTATAATTAGTATTTTTCTGAGGCGATGGGGTTCGCCTTATGCCAGTAAGTGGCTAATGACTCCTACTTTTTAAGAGTGGGGGTTTTTTATTATCAAAAATCAAAACATTCTTAAGGAGGTTAAAAATTATTGGATTTTGATGTATTGAGAAAAAAATAGTGGTTGTCACCAAGCCCAAAAGGAGTTGAGCATAGTATGTTTAAGCACATTATGGTTGCCTTCGATAATTCCGTGTACGCACAAAAGGCTTTGGACAAGGGTCTGGCCCTGGCAGAAGCCAGCGGCGCCTTTCTTGAACTGATTACTGTCGTTCAATTGCCTGACTATGCCGATAGCATCGGTGAAGTAAACGAGATGATCAGTGATGGAAAAAAGTTTTACCAGCCCTCTCATGAGCACGCAACCATTGAAGCGCAAAAAAGGGGCATCAAATTTGTCTCTAATATGCTCCACGGACATATTGGCGAGACTTTGGTATATTATGCTAAGGAAAATATGGTCGACCTGATTTTATTGGGCTCGCATGGCCGCAGCGTAGTTGGCAGACTTCTCCTTGGCAGTGTTTCGAATTATGTGGTGAAGCATGCCAGGTGTCCGGTTCTGATTGTAAGAGAATAAAAAATTATATAAATAGTTAACCAAATAATTTACTTAGAAAGCAAACATTTCAAATTTCCGGGATGATCCGGGTTATTGAATGACTTGAAAGCAATCCTGCCAATAATGTAGAATTAGTACCCTGCACGCTAAAATATTTAACGGCTTTTAATAAGTTTAACGAAAGGTGAACGATAATATGGAACATATCTATTTGGTGGCATTCTTTTGGCTTGGATTGGCCGTTTTTTCTACTATCATCGCCTACCACCTGCGCATTTCCATTGCCTTGGTAGAAATATGCGTTGGAGTAATTACGGCCGCTGCAGCAGCTTCCCTCGGCAAGACGGAAGCTTTAGGTTCTAATCAGGAATGGTTGACTTTTCTGGCTTCATCCGGAGCTGTTTTGCTGACTTTCCTGGCCGGTGCCGAACTTGAAAAAGACGTAATTCAAAAAAAGTTAAAAGAAGTAACAGTCGTTGGCCTGATCGGCTTTTTCGCACCGTTTCTGGGCTGCACAGCGATAGCGTATTATGCGCTTGGTTGGACATTACAGGCTAGTTTGTTAGGCGGCGTGGCACTTTCCACGACCTCGATGGCAGTTGTCTACGCGGTTATGCTGGAAACCGGCTTCAACAAGACCGAATTTGGCAAGGGCATTCTAGGAGCTTGCTTTATAAATGATCTTGGAACAGTCATTGCCCTTGGTCTCATATTTTCCCCGTTTACTTATAAGACTGCTGTTTTTGTTATTGTAACTGCTGCGGTCTTGTTCCTGCTGCCTTTTCTCACCCGTTGGCTGACCCGTGTTTATGCTTACAGGACTGCCGCTATCAGGGCGAAATGGGTCATCCTCGTCCTTTTTGGCTTAGGTGCTCTGGCTGTTTGGTCGGGAAGTGAGGCGGTGCTTCCCGCATACCTCATTGGTATGATTTTGGCCGAATTCTCCAATGAAGACACCTTTTGGCTGCGAAGATTAAGGACTTTGACCGTGGGATTTCTTACCCCTTTTTATTTCATTCGCGCGGGTACGCTTGTTTCTTTATCTGCCTTGATTACAGCCCCCCTGGCCTTCTTGGTGTTGTTGGCAGGCAAAGTGCTGTCGAAGATTTTCGGCTTATACCCCTTCATAGGGCTGTTCCGGCGTGAACGCAATGAACGATGGTACTACACCCTGATGATGTCCACCGGATTAACATTTGGGACAATTTCAGCGTTATTCGGCTATTCCCATGGAATTGTAACCCAGGCCCAGTACTCTTTTTTGGTAGCCACAGTTATTGCTAGCGCGGTTGTGCCAACGGTTGTCGCCGGGCTTGCTTTTCTGCCCCGGCATCTTTTACCCGAGCCGGAAGAACAGATAAAACCAAAATATGAAGAAGACTTGAGTGAAGAGGGTTAAACTTTATTTTACGGATAATATAAATCGGGTTCATTAATAAAATTTCATTGCTAATAGTAATCTTTATATGGTAACTTATAGGTGATAAATTAGATTATATATTTTTGACCACAGGCGATGGAGTTCGCCTAGCGCCTAATAAAGGCTGATGACTCCTACTTTTTAATAGGGTAGGAGTTTATCTTTTATTAAGAGCAAAGCTTAAATGAGCATATCTTTTCCAAAATACTAGCAAAAGAGAAGGGAATGAATATATGTGGCTAAGCTTACAAACGACGATGTTCGTAAATTGGCTAAAGACAAGGGGGTTAAGTTTGTTCGCCTTCAGTTTACCGACATTTTTGGCATATTGAAAAACGTTGCTATTACGGTAGAATAACTAGATAAAGCCCTGGATGGGGAACTGATGTTTGACGGCTCTTCTATAGAAGGTTTTGTCCGCATTGAGGAGTCAGACATGTATCTACGGCCTGATGCTTCAACATTTGTTACCTTTCCATGGAAACCCCAGGAAGGTGCGGTTGCGCGTTTAATTTGCGATATTTACGGCCATGAGGGTAAACCTTTTCCGGGAGATCCGCGCTATGTTTTAAAGAAGGCGCTCCTAGAAGCCGCAGAAATGGGCTACACAATGAATGTGGGGCCAGAAGCGGAATTTTTCCTTTTCCTCGTTGATAATGACGGAAGGACTACCGCCGTTACGCATGACCGCGCCGGCTATTTTGACCTCACCCCCGTTGATCTGGGAGAGAAGGCCAGGCGTGATATGGTGCTGACCTTGGAGCAGATGGGCTTTGAAATAGAGGCTTCTCACCACGAAGTGGCTCCTGGCCAGCATGAAATTGATTTTAAGTTTTCAGATGCCTTGGATATTGCCGATAAGGTTGTTACCTTTAAATTTGTGGTACGGACTATTGCACAGCGGCACGGTTTGCATGCCACTTTTATGCCAAAACCAATTTTTGGAGTTTGCGGTTCGGGCATGCACATGAACATGTCTTTGATGAAAGACGGCAGCAACGCTTTTTATGACCATGACGCAGAAGGCGGCTTGAGTAAGGATTGTCTTTATTACGTGGGGGGATTGATGAAGCACGCTAAAGCAATATCAGCAATTGTCAACCCCACAGTAAACTCATACAAACGTCTGGTTTCCGGCTTCGAGGCGCCGGTGTATATCGCCTGGTCGGCACGCAATCGCAGTCCGCTGATCAGGATCCCGGCCAAACGGGGGATGTCTACACGTATTGAACTGCGCAATCCAGATCCAGCCTGCAATCCCTACCTGGCAATGGCAGTCTGCCTTAAGGCTGGCTTGGATGGGATCAAAAATCAAATTTTGCCGCCGGAGCCCTGCAACCGCAATATTTACGAGATGACGCCGGCTGCAAGGGAGCAGCTAGGCATCGGCAGTCTTCCCGAGAATCTTCAAGCAGCAATACAAGAGTTGAAAAAGATAAAGTTATTCAGGAAGCTTTGGGCGAGCATGTGCTGGACAAGTTTATCAGGGCAAAAAAGATTGAATGGGATAGCTACAGAATTCAAGTCCACCCTTGGGAAATTGAGGAGTACCTTACCAAGTTTTAACAAGGACGATAGTGCGATATTAAAGTTTACCTTATAGAACCAGATCAAAGCAACCAACTTTGGAAATTCCAAATTAAAATGTGCAAAGGAGGAGAAATTTAATGATTTATTCTCATGAAGTGGAAAACATGTGTATCGTTACAAAAGGCCCAAAACATGGACCGGCGGCGATTCCTGAAGAAGGGAAATGGGTCAAGGTTTACGATCTGAAAGATGTGTCCGGCCTTACCCATGGGGTTGGTTGGTGCGCGCCGCAGCAGGGTGCTTGTAAAATCACTCTGAATGTAAAGGCAGGTATTATTGAAGAAGCTTTACTCGAGACTATTGGGTGTTCAGGCATGACTCATTCGGCTGCCATGTCTTCAGAGCTTCTGCCGGGAAAAACTATTTTGGAGGCACTGAATACAGATCTCGTATGTGATGCAATCAACGTAGCAATGAGAGAACTATTTCTACAGATAGTCTATGGCAGGACGCAGACGGCATTTTCAGAAGGCGGGCTGCCTATAGGCGCCGGTCTTGAGGATCTGGGAAAAGGCTTGCGATCCCAAGTGGCCACTATGTATGGCACCAAAATAAAGGGGACGCGTTATCTGGAAATGTCAGAAGGTTATGTGACCAGTATGGGGTTGGATGAAAACAATGAGGTTATTGGATACAAATTTGTGCACCTTGGGAAAATGATGGAAATGGTGGCAAAAGGTATTGATGCTAATGAAGCTATGCAAAAAGCCATCGGTGAGTATGGCAGATATGATGAGGCGGTAAAATACATCGATCCCAGACATGAATAATTTTGAGAGGGGAGGAATAAGCGTTGCAACTATTTGAGAATTATGAGAGAAGAATAAATCAAATTACCCCAGTTTTAAAAAAATACGGAATGACCAGCCTTGATGAAGCCAGGCAAATTTGTGAGGATAAAGGAATTGACGTTCAGGCAATGGTAAAAGCAATTCAGCCAATCTGTTTTGACAATGCCTCATGGGCCTATACTCTTGGTGCCGCAATCGCTATAAAAAAGGGACTAAGAACGGCCAGTGAAGCCGCCGAAGCGTTAGGAGAAGGGCTACAGGCTTTTTGTATCCCCGGCTCGGTTGCAGAGCAGCGACAGGTTGGCATCGGACACGGCAACCTGGCTGCCATGCTGCTAAGGGAAGATACGAAATGCTTTGCGTTTCTTGCCGGCCATGAATCCTTTGCTGCCGCAGAAGGAGCGATAGGCATCGCGAAATCTGCCAACCGGGTTAGGAAACAACCGCTAAGGGTGATCCTGAACGGTCTTGGCAAAGACGCTGCCTATATAATCTCTAGAATTAACGGCTTCACATATGTTAAAACAGAGTTTGACTATTTTACCAGTGAGTTGAAAATTATTGAAGAA
>MVRN01000023.1 GCA_002067965.1 Pelotomaculum sp. PtaU1.Bin035 | reverse complement strand
ACCACCATCCATCCATATGGTTCCTTAATTGGAATTTTGGCTGTCCGGTGGTTCTAAAATCATTATACGAGGGGGAAAGAAATGATTACATTAAGAGAAGTCAAGCCGGGCCTTACCGTAGTGGTGGACAGTGTAAAGGTGACCGGTCAGGCCAGAGTGCGGTTCATGGCCATGGGAGTAATGAAGGGAGCGCAAATCAAAGTAAAAAAAGTTGCGCCGCTGGGTGATCCCATTGAGGTCCAGGTGAAATCTTATAACTTATCATTCCGTAGAGCCGAAGCGGAGCAAATAGTTGTTGTGCCGATAGGTGCGCCAATATAAGGGGGGGTCTGTTCAAAATGTCAGTTATTACCGTAGCCCTGGCCGGTAATCCTAACACAGGCAAGTCTACTATTTTCAATGCCTTGACGGGAGCCAGACAACATATCGGCAACTGGCCGGGGGTGACCGTAGAAAAAAGGGTCGGCAAGATCACTAAAGGCGACAGGCAAATTAATATTATCGACCTTCCGGGAACATACAGCCTGAACCAGTATTCCCTGGAAGAGAAAATCGTCAATGATTACTTATTACAAGAAAAGCCCGATCTTGTTATAAATATTGTCGATGCCTCCAACATTGAACGTAACTTATATCTAACATTACAATTATTGGAAAAAGGTGTTCCTACGGTTGTCAATTTAAACATGATGGATGAAGCCAGAATTAAGGGATATCAAGTCGATATTGAAGTGCTGAGTGAATACCTGGGCGTACCAGTAATTTCCACTGTAGCGACCAGTAAAAAAGGTATCAGTCAATTGACTGATTTGCTGAATGCTTCCGCTGAAGCAGAATCCGCTAATGCCGGCGGCAGCCTTTTTGCCGGGTACCTCGAGGAACTGGCGCGCCTGAAGGAATCTCAGAAGGATGGCGATATCGAAGGAGACGAAATTATTGAGGCCCGCTATCATTATATTAATAAAATGCTCGACAAGGCGCTGGTAAAGGACGAGGAGAGAGTATCCTTGAGCGAGCGGCTGGACGAGATAATAACCAACCATATTTTGGGTATTCCCATTTTCCTCGGGATCATGTACCTTATGTTTCAGCTTACCTTTGCCTGGGTGGGGCAGCCTATTTCCGACTGGCTCGACGAGTTTATCAACGGCACGCTGGCGGAGTTTGTTGACGGGGCGCTGATGTCGGCGGGGGCTGCGGAGTGGCTGCATTCCCTGGTGATCGACGGTATCGTGGGCGGGGTGGGCAGTGTTATTGTATTTGTACCGCTGATCTTCACGCTGTTTCTGCTGATTAGTATTCTGGACGGTACGGGCTACATGGCCAGGGTGGCTTTTATCATGGACCAGGCCATGCGCAGCATCGGCCTGTCAGGTAAGGCTTTCCTACCGATGCTGATTGGGTTCGGCTGCAGCGTGCCCGCCGTTATGGGTTGCCGGGCGCTGGATTCAGAAAGAGACAGGCGGACTGCCATTATGATTGCGCCTTTCATGTCCTGCGGGGCCAGGCTTCCGGTATACGCCTTTTTTGCCGCCATCTTTTTCCCAGGCAATGAAAGTGCCGTTACTCTGTCCCTTTATATTCTTGGAATTATTGTAGCCATTATTATGGCCCTCGTTTTCAAAAAAACCCTGTTCAAAGGCGCTGTAGAGCCCTTCCTGATGGAAATGCCGCCTTACCGCATACCAACCCTGCAAACGGTCCTGCTGCAAACGTGGGAAAAGGGGAAAGGGTTCCTAGTCAGGGCGGGGACCATTATCTTCAGTATGTCGGTAATTATCTGGGTATTGAGCAGCTATAATTTCAGTGGACCGGCGGAAATAAATGATAGCTTGCTGGCTGCTATCGGCGGGGTCATCGCGCATATCTTTGCCTTCCACGGTTTCGGTTCCTGGGAGACCGGAGTCGCCGTGCTGACCGGTATTTTAGCCAAGGAAGCTGTGGTGTCAACTCTGGGTGTCGTCTACGGCGTAGCAGAACTAGCCGAGGAGGCCGGGGAGGCGGCAATGCAGCTGCAGGATTCCATCGGCGCGGTGTTCACCGGCCTTTCGGCTTACGCGTTCTTGGTCTTCACTTTGCTGTATACCCCTTGCATGGCGGTTATCGGCACCTTTAAAAAGGAATTGGGTTCATGGAAATGGACGTTGTTTGCCGCATTGTATCCGTTTATCCTGGCTTGGTTGATCGCTCTTTTAGTTTACCAGGGAGGGTTGTTGCTCGGTCTGAGTTAGACAGGTAGGCCTTGAAAGGAGAAAAATATGGATATCTTATCGGGTACTTTAGTCACAGTCGTCCTGACCGCTGGGATCGGTTATCTGACTATCCAGGGATTCCGTAAAGCAGTGAAAGGCAGTAGCAGTTGCTGCGGCTCCGGACCGGGAGGTTGTTCGTGCAGCGGTAGTCCCGGCGCCTGCCGGGAACTGAACAACCCGGATATTAAAAAAAGCATTCATTATGAAGGCCGGGCTTCCAAGACTGCCCTGTGATCGTTATAACGGTTATGCTAAATCGAGCTATTAAAAACTGATATATGAGGAGGTGATTTGGCAGTGTATAACGTCAGAAAAGCAAGTGATGCACGTTCAAACAGAATGATTTATGAGAATTATTGTGGTTTGCTGGAGAAATTTGCTGATGATTTGCATAATGTTGCCAAGGCATTAAATGATTTTCAAATAGCTGTTGTTCAATGTCGGAAAAGGTATAATATTTAAATTGAATCCTCATCATGTAGTCACTCACATTCACATTCTTTCATATGCGTATCTCATTAACCATAGCGGAGGGGCAGGAATTCCTGTCCCTCCGCTATGGTTCGTTTCATCCTTTCAGGGCAACCGGGCTTGCCGAAGTTGCTGCGGCGCCATTCGACGCTAACGGTTCAAAGCGTTTGCGGATCAGCCTGGCGGAGTTGAGAACAACCAGCACCGAACCGATATTATGAGCTATCGCGCCGGTGACCGGGTTTAACCAGCCCAGAGTCGACAGAATGATGGCCAGCAGGTTGAAGAGAAGCGCGAAAAAGATGTTGAAGTCAATGGTCTTAAGAGTTAACCTCCCCAATCGCAGGGCAAAGGGAATTTTCGTCAGGTCATCGGTCATGAGGGCGATGTCCGCTGAATCCACAGCCACGTCGGTACCCATGGCGCCCATAGCGATGCCGATATCCGCGGCTGCCAAGGATGGGGCGTCGTTGATGCCGTCACCCACCATGGCCACCTTATAACCTTGCTGCTGCAGCGCCTTGATGCGCTGTAATTTTTGTTCCGGCAGCAGGCATGATTCATAATTGTGGATGCCGCTGGCCTTTGCCAGGTGGGCTGCCACGGACTCTCTGTCACCGGTGAGCAGGAGGGTCTTGGTTACTCCCAGCCGGTGCAGTTCAGGTACTACCATCTCCCTGACCCCGGAGCGGGTCTGGTCGGATATATACAGCCAGCCGGCAATCCGGTCATTTACCTTGACGACCAGGCGGGTTTTCGCGCCGTCCGCCACCACTTGCGAAGGTCCCTCGTCCTCTTCGGAAGCCGTACCCACAAACACTTTTTTATCCTCCACCAGGGCGCCCACCCCTGTGCCGGGGATCTGGCAGAAGTCTGCCGGCTCGGCAGGGGGAGAGCCAGAGGTTTTGGCAGCCTCCAGGATGGGACGGGCGAGGGGGTGTTCCGAGTATTTTTCCGCAGAACCGGCCAGCCACAGCACGTATTCCGGTGTGAACCCACTGGCCGGGACGACATCCGTCAGCACAGGTTTTCCGGTGGTAAGTGTGCCGGTTTTATCAAAGGCCACAGCGTTGATTCTCCCCAGCTCTTCCAGGAAAGCCCCGCTTTTTATCATGACCCCGTTCCTGGCGGCGTTTCCCAGGGAAGCGGTGATGGCGGTGGGGGCGGACAGGATGAATGCGCAGGGGCAGCCCACGATGAGCACGGTAATGGCCCGGTGGCTGTCGCCGGTAAGCAGGTACACAGCAACACTGATTGTGATAATCAACGGTGTGAAGTAACGGGCGTACCTGTCGGCCACCCTCAAAACAGGTGCGCGCATGCTTTCTGCTTCCTGGACCAGGCGGATCAGCTTGCCCAAGGTGGTTTCTTCTCCCACCTGTTTCGCCCGGACCACAAGCATGCCGGAATAGCTGGCAGTACCGGCGAAGACGCTATCGCCAACAGTTTTGTCCACCGGCAGGGATTCTCCCGTCAGGGAGGCCTGGTTCACCGCTGCTGTACCCCTTACTACCGTCCCGTCCACCGGTATGGTTTCCCCCGGGCGGATGACGATCTCGTCTCCCGGCCGGATTTCTCTCAGCGGCAAGTTGCTTTCAACTCCATCCCTGAGAACGGTGGCCGTTTGAGGGTTGAGGCGCACCAAGGCCTGGATGGCGTTTCGTGCTTGCTGGGAAGTGAACTTCTCCAGCAGTGATCCAAGGACCATAATAAAGGCTACCACTGCGGCGGATAAGTATTCACCAATAACAACCGACGCCACCATGGCCAAACTGACCAACTCGTCTACATTCATTTCCCTTGCCCACAGGCCCTTCGCGGCCCCCCAGATGATCGGCCCTCCCAGGACGGCAATGGCAGCCAGGGCCAGAAGAGCGGGGAAGATGGGTTCAGGTCGTGACTTCTCAAGGATGAAGCTGGCCGTGATGAGCAAAGCGCCGGCAAAGGTCAGGTAAAATTCTTTCAGGTTCAGGAGTTCATGAAACTGACGGGGTGAGGCAAAACGGCCGATCATGGTATCCACCTCCATAATTTTGGTAAATTTTACAACTAGAATATTTCGGAGTTTATTTTTTTTAGGCAGGTCAGGAGTTGATTGATTTCTTCTTCTGAAAGCACGGAGATCATTTGCTCCGTAAGGGTAAGGTGGAACTTATTGTGTTCGTCAAAGGCCAGGCGTCCTTTTTCTGTCAGGCTGATGAGGTTGACCCGCCG
>MVRN01000022.1 GCA_002067965.1 Pelotomaculum sp. PtaU1.Bin035 | reverse complement strand
TCCTTTAGGCGCTGGCTTGTAATAAGCCCTTATAGGGCTCGTGCAAGCCACCCCATTTTGGGGTGGTCATGACTTCTTTATGTAATCCCAAAAAATTTCTTTTTGTGTCGGCAGTCACAGATTTAAGACTTTTCCAAGTAATAAAATATCTATAAAATAGATTGTGCTTTTCATCCAATTTTTTAGTAATAGTTTCCTGTTATTCTTTTCTATGATATTATTGCTGTAAGCAATAATAATAATCTAACATTTCATTTGATGTAATAATATATTGTTAGGCAAACGTTATACTTTATAGTACTTGCGAAGGGGGTAGATAACCTGCTTTGGCCGATATTTAAAAAGGTGGTGGTGATTGGCGCCTGAGTACAAATTTATACAATGTATAATAAACTAACTAATTTAAATAAGTGAAGGAGGTTTATAAATGAAAAGGAAAAGCCGTTTTATGTTGATCCTGGTTTCCCTTGTTCTTGGATTGTTTATGTTTGGCGGGGCAGCTCTGGCCGACAGTACTTGTGATCCGTATAATACTTACGACCCGTACAACACATACGACCCATATGATACATACGACCCGTATGATGACTCTGATAATTACGGCGATTATGATGAGGGTCCTTATATTGAAGAACTTGTGGTGAATACGGAAGATGTCCAAATTGCGGTTGGCGGCAAGCCGGCGACCGTTAAAATCACTGCCGTTTGCAGCGACGGGACCCAAATGGACGTTACAAAGAAATGCGAGTATACGAGCGACGACGAGGACGTGGCCAAGGCGGCCAAGGGCAAAATAACCGCTGTTGGTGAAGGGGAATGTACCATTAACGCTTATTACTATGATGAAACATATGGAGAGTCAGAAGTTGATATTCCTGTATATGTCGTGGCTGGTAACGAACTTGAAGAGCTCGAAGTCAAGCCGGAGTCCGTCTCGCTTAGCGTCGGCGGCAAGCCGGTAGCCCTGAAGGTTACGGGTATTTACACTGACGGGTCCAAAAAAGATGTGACCAAGCTGTGTGATTTTGAAAGCGATGACGATTATGTGGCCTACGTTGAGGGCGGCAAGGTTTATCCCGAAGATGAAGGCAGTTGTGAAATAACCATAACCTGTGACGATGTTGGAACGACCGTGGAGGTAAATGTTACACGTCAGATAAAGCTTCTGACGATTGTTGACGCCGAGACGGAAAAACCGCTTAAGTCAGTGACACTTGAAGTTGATGACTACAAGGAAATATATGTTATTGCCAAGTACGCTGACGGGGATACTGGTTACGTGACGGAACAAGTCGCCTGGACTTCCAAGAAGCCTGAAGTCGCCGAGTATTGCGATGACGACGGCGCGGTAGTGGCATATGACAAGGGCTCAACCACCCTGACAGCCACTTTGGGCGGCAAGAAAGTGAATTTAACGGTTAAGGTAAAATAGCCGGTGGTTGTTAAATAGATAAATAATATAAAGAAAAAAATACAAAAATTTGAGACAGAAAAGAGGCAAAAAAATGAATAAGAGAACAAGGTTATTGCTCGTAACCTGTTTGGTCGCATTGGCAATGATTGTCGCGGGAAGCGTTGCCTGGGCTGAACCTGGCATGCCCGGCGGAATGCCAAATGACCCGAACATGAACGGTGGCCAGAACGGCGGCGGCTACTATGACCCGAACATGAACGGCGGCCAGAACGGCGGCGGCTACTATGACCCGAACATGAACGGCGGCCAGAACGGCGGCTACTACAATCCTGGTGATTTCTACCCGGATCAACCCGAATTTAGCTATAACTTGATCGCAATGCCGAACGATTTATTCATGAACGTTGGGCAAAAACAAAATGTAAAAATTTTTGCCGAGAAACCCGCCAATGGAAGCCCGATAAGGAAAGATGTCACCAAGCAGTGCGGCTGGACGGTGGATGACCCGTCGATCGCGGCGGTAGATAATGGTAAAGTATCAGGATTGAAAAATGGCAACACATTTATCACAGTAACTTGGACGGATGAAAACGGCGAGGCATTGGAAGTAGAAATAAATGTTGAGGTGAAAGGTGAAGAATTAACCGGGCTTACGGTCAATCCTAATGACCTTGAGCTTGATGCCGGAAAATCTAAATCCTTTACTGTTAACGCCGAATATTCCAATCCGAACGGGCCGCCGAAGCGGAAGAATATAACCAAAGATCCCAACCTTACCTGGGTGGTTGATAATCCGGCTGTGGTCTCGGTGACTACAGGTAAGATAAAAGCGGTTGGCAGCGGCGAAGCGACGGTCACGTTTATGTACACGAGTGCGGACGGTGAAGATCTTGAATCTGAAATGACCGTGACTGTATTAAAGAAGATGAAAAAATTGGTTGTTGAGCCCAAGAAGCTCAACCTTGAGGTTGGAGATACTGATTTTGTTCAACTGACTGCCGTATATGCGGACGGTTCGACTGAGGAAGTTGATTTGGACGATACTGAGTATTTCAGCAACAATCCCATGTGCGCGTATGTAAATGAGGACGGAGACATAGAGGCTTGCGGCCCCGGCACTGCTAAAATCATGTTTATGTACAATGGTAAAAACGCGACTCTTAGTGTAAAAGTAAAAGGGGCCAAGTATCCCGTATATCCGACTAATCCCGGGTATAACAATAACCCCGGATATAACAATAATCCGCAGTAATACCGGGTCCGGGCGCGGTTTCAATTCGAAAAGTGTCAAAGAAGGAGCCTGTTTAATGGCTCCTTCTTTTGTCGCTATTAATATAAAATTCTACCCATATAGAGGAGAAATGGTTAAGAAAGTAGAAATATCCATAAATATTATACATAGGAGGTGTAATATGCTTCGTTGTCATCTTGCTGTGTGGCGCCGTTTGTTGCTTAAAAACGCTTTGCTGGCCGCCGCTATAGCCATGATTGTTTTGCCGCTTTTGGGGGGTGAGGCGGATGCTGCCGAAACAGTCCCGTCTTTTAACGGAAAGCTGGTCTTAACCGGTGTGCCTGAGTCTATAGACGGAGGCACTATTATTCCGGTATACATTCAGACAAAAGATCTGGACAACAGGTCTACTACGGCTGACAAGGACCTGTATATCGGTTTGGCCGGGGAAGGGGCTTTTTTCGCCGACAGTTTAGGTAGGGAGTCTGTCTACGGGACTGTTATCCCCGCCGGCGGCGATAGCGCGTTGGTCTATTATATGGTGTCGCCAGGGGAAAATATAATCAGCGCCAGGGTAATGAATGACGATCTCTGGTGCGGCGCCATGGCGGGGCTTAATCTCACCGAAGACACCGTCTTGATATCCCAGATGCCCGGGGAATCGCTGCCCAATGCTTTTGTGCCTGTCGAAATACATGTCTTAATGGGTTCGGTTTTGCTGGAGGTCAGTCCCGGCACGGTGAGTGGAACGGGTGTTTTTTATGATTCTTCCGGGAGTGTGGCAACGTCAGTAAGGATCGGCGGCAGGAGCGGGTTCGCGCTGGTTTTCTACCGGCCTTCCTCCGCAGGTGAGCATGTCCTGGAATTTACCGCGTCGGACGGAACCCAGGATTATAATTATCTTACGGTTCAGGATATAATGGGGACACTCAATTTTGTGGACCCGCCCGGCTTTGCGCCGAAAAATCAAATCATTCCTCTTGCCATCCAAACAAGAAGCATAGACGGACAACCCCTGGCGGTACAAACAGATACCTCTATCGACCTGATTGGCGATGGTTGTTTTTATGCCGATGCCCAGGGCGGTTCAGAGATCTACGACACAATAATCCCTGCCGGCGCCAGCCAGGTTGTGGTTTATTACCTTGGTGTTGAGGGTGTCAATACAATTGAGGCTGTCAGCGACGAATGGATGGACACCAGCTTTAACTTGAATGTGGTTAATTTTGCTGTTGAATTGTATTGTCCTGCAAATAACGCGGTAACATATGATGAATGCGTTGAAGTTTCAGGGAGGACCTTTGCCGGCGCCTCCCTGAAAGTGAACGGCAAGGTTGTTTCCGTTGACGCCGGCGGCTATTTCAAAACGCAAGTCGATCTGGCGGAAGGTTTGAATACTGTTAAAGTTGTGGTGAAATACGGCGGGAGCACAAAAACCATCACCAGGAGCGTAACCAGAAGGACTTTCCTGCTGAATATCACGGAGCCGGCGGGAAATGACACTGTTGTTGCCACACCTGTTCTTACGCTGACTGGCAATACCTTGCCGGGGACCGCCGTCAGCGTAAACGGGACTCCCGTCACGGTAACAGCTGACGGTGACTTCACCGGTGAAGTGCCGCTGGCCAACGGATTAAATACCATTAACATAGAGGCTTCTTATGAAGGGAAGTCAAAGAGCGTTCAAAGGAATGTCACCCGCCTGTGGGCCGAACTGACTGAACCGGCGGCTGATTCAACAACGGTGCTGGATAAGTTTACGGTAAAAGGCGGCGCTTTGCCTGGCGCCGCGCTTAAATTGAACGGTGTTGCGGCCGCGCCGGCCGCGGACGGCAGTTTTACAAAACAGATTAATCTGTCCCCCGGGACAAATACCATTATGCTCGAAGCTTCTTACCAGGGTAAAACCGTCAATGTTACGCGCACAGTTACCAGACTGGAGCCGGATATAAGTATTGTCTCCGGTGACGGTCAGGCCGGCCAGCCCGGACGCACCCTGGCTGAGCCGCTGAAGGTGCGGGTAGCCGATTCCGCGGGCAATCCGGTGTCCGGCGCGACGGTGGATTTCACGGTCATTGAAGGGGGCGGCAGCGTTGGGGCGGGCCCGCTCCAGGCGGGGAGCGGCGCAGTCAGCGTTGTCACCGGCCAGAACGGCATGGCCTCGGCCTATTTCACCCTGGGGTCCGCGAGCGGAAACAACGAAGTCAAGGCCGGTGTGGCGGGCGGCGTGAAAAGCGTGACATTCAGCGCCGCCACCAGGCGGCTCGCCGCCAGTATAAACGCTGTCAAGGGCGGCGGGCAAAAAGGCGTTGCCGGTTCTGAACTGCCTGTGGCCTTTGGGTTTAAAGTGCTCGACTTGAACATGCTCTCCCTGCCAGGCTATACGGTTCGGTTCAGCGCTACTCAGGGGGGCGGCCTGCTCAGCAGCGCTTCTGCTGTTACAGACAGCCAGGGCATAGCTTATGTCAGGCTGACCTTGGGCAGCACGCCGGGGACTAATGAAGTGACGGCGCTGGCCAGGGGGGAGGCGGCGGACGGCTCGGAGGTCGATCTGGCCGGGACGGCCGCTGCGGTTGCTTTGCCGCGCGACCTTAGAGCAGCGCGTGTTTCACCTGAGAGCCAGGAGTTTGACGCCGGCGCGGCGGCTGTGACGCTGGACGCCCGGCTTGAAGACGGCGGCGGCAATCCGGTGGAAGACGCTCAGGTATTCTGGCGGGTCATCGAGGGCGAAGGCTCGTTGTTGCTGAATAAGGGGCTGTCCGGCGCGAGCGGAGCTGTCAGAAACGTGTTGAAACCACGCACCGAATCGGTCAAAGTGATGGTATGGCCGGCGGGATTGGAAGACAGGGGCGTTGCATTCACAGTCCGGGCGACAGGCTATGAGCTGAAAGGTCAGGTTGTAAATCCGGCTGCCGGATTGCCGCTGGTGGTATCCGCCACGGGGAACGGCAAGGTTGTCGTGGCGGATGTGGCGTCAGGAGGGGCTTTTAATCTGAAGCTGGCATCAGGTGAGTGGCGGATCAAGCTGGATTACGGCGCGGGTTCCGGGTCGTCCGCGGGCTTCCTGCTGCCGCCGGCAAAAATCGTGAATATACCTCAGCAGGGCACGGTTGAATTCAGATTGATCGAATTTGTCCAGGAAGTAAGCGGTGTTGTTGTGGACGAGACCGGCGCTCCCGTGGCGGGGGCGAAAATAACCCTGGAAAACCCGCTTAATGAATTCGGCGGCAGCCGGGCGTCGGCGGACGAGGCCGGCAGTTTTACCATAAAGGTCGGCGCCGGAGCTTATGTCTTGAAATGCCTTGCTGAAGGGTATCAGTCAACCAGCGCCAGGTCACTGCAGATTAATTCGGGTAAAGTCACTTTGGACGGCGTTCTTGTTACTGAACTGCATATTGTTGTAAAGCGCCTGCCGGCGTTTATCGAGGGGAGCGTTTTCTACCAGGGTTCTCCGGTAGCCGGAGCTTCCGTGTTCGCCTACGGCCAGGACCGGCAAGTGTGGAAAGCCACGACGGATTCATCCGGGGAATACCGGATAACGGTGAAACCGGGACTCTACACTGTTAGCGGCTGGGACGGGGTATTGGGCGAATTGGTTTTAAGCCTTGACAATGTGCCTCCTTTCGATAAAAATCCGATTACCGTGGGAACGGCGGGGGCGAGTGGAGTGAGTCTTTCCGCGCCGTTGGACTGCGGGACGATCACCGGAACAGTGACCCAGGGCGGCCAGGCGCTGGCGGGTTCCAGGATCCTGGCAGTTAACAGCGCCACCGGCGCCTGCCTCAGTGCGGCCACGGGTGTTGACGGGCGTTATGAGCTCCAGGCGCCTGCCGGGGGAGGAACTTACCGGGTCGAGTTATGGGACGACGTGGGAGTGTGCGCTGTTTCCACCGCTGCTGTGGATGCGGGTCAAACTGTACAGCTTGACTTTCCGCTGGCGGCTGCGAAAACCGTAACGGGCAAGGTGCAAGTCAAGCAAGGAGAGACCTTCCTCCCCGTATCTGATGCCGTTGTCATGGCCGTCGGCAGCCAGGGCGGGCGTCGCGCCGCTGCCAGGGTCAACACCACGGATGGCGGCTACAGCCTGCGGCTGATGCCCGGCAGTTACCGCTTTGAAGTATCATCGCCGGTCAGGGGCAATCTCCCCGGCGGTTCGCAGGAAATAAACAGTGATACAGCGTTGGATTTTACCTATCAGGAGCTTCCCGGTGTTATTACCGGCAAGGTGCAGACTGAGCAGGGCGCCGGTCTTGCCCAGGTCTTTGTCAGCGCCGTCGGTAAGAAGGGCACGGCTGTCGGCGCTTATACCGCCGAAGACGGCGCTTTTTCCCTGACGCTGGAAGCGGGCGAGTATGTAGTGTCAGGCTCGCGCCCGGACCTTACCCAGGTATGGGGTGAAGGAAAAGCTCTCACGGCGAATGTCGCGCCCGGACAGGATGTGCAAGTAAGCGTAATAATGAAGGAAGCGGAAGCGGTGCTTTCAGGTTCTGTCACAGATGAAGAAGACAATCCCATTGCCGGAGCTTCAGTATGGGCTGAGAACGCCGACGGCGGTTACGTCAGCGTTTCGACAGACGCCGGCGGCATGTACGGCATGAGCCTGACCAAGGGACGATGGTTCCTCGGGGTGGCCGCTGACGGCTATATTGTCAAAAAGGCGCTGAATGAAAAAGGCGATATTGCCGACCGGAGCCTTGTTGTGATGATAAAAGATGACAGCGAAACGAAAAATATCGCTTTTAGCGCGAATGATCAGATTGTCTTGTCACCGCCCAAGGTGTTTACGGTGGACGCGCTGGCGGGCGGTCTGATTGAAAACACCGGAGCGGGTGTGCAGATGAACCTGCCTCCCTCGGCGCTGCCTGCCGGGGGACAAGTGACCATAGTTATCAAAGAAGTTAGCAATATCCCCGAAACCAGGACCCATCAGCCGATCAACGGCAGGGGTGTGGCGATTGATGTGACCGGTGAAGAAGGGCAACTTGTGCAAATGTTGAGAGACACCATAGAAATAAGGGTTAATTATACAGAAGAGGACATTGAGGCCCTTAAGAACAGACTGAGGATGCAGGGCTTTGATGACTCGGATTTTGAAGAGACGTCCCTGCGCTTGTCTTATTATAACCCGGAAACCAGAAGTTGGCTGATTCTCCCGGCTGTGCAGGACACCGGCGACTCCGGTTCCGGCGGCGGGTATTTCCTCGCTAAAACTGACCACCTTACTGAATTTACCGTGGTATGGCCGCAAACCTCTTACCTTCAGGGGTATAAAGCCCCGGTCGTCCCATCCAGCGGCGGCGGTGGCGGCGGCACCGCTGCAGGCGCGGGGCAATCGTCAGTGGTTTTGCAGCCGGGCGGCGGTGCCAGCCTCTCAAGCAGTGACGGCGACGTAAAGTTAGATTTGCCCGCCGGCTCTGTTGACCGGGAAGTCAAGATCGGATTGGAATTGCCTGGTCCTGACAGCGAAGCGGCCCGTATTGCCGGCAACATGCCGGAATTTGCGGCGGGAGTTTTGAAAATTGCCGGGGTGTATACAAAAGACGCGAGGGGCGATATCTACCCGTCCCTAGCCGTGCCGTATACCATTTCGATAAAAGCCGGCAGCGGATTCCAGGACGTCGGCGCGTTTTATCCGGACCCGGTCTATCAGACAATGGTGCCGCTTAAATCCAGTTATGACCCTGCAACCGGGTATGTAACGGCTTCAGCAAGCCGCCCGTTGACTATCTGCGCGGTTATCGAAACAGCCGGCACTTTTGCCGACCTGCCGCCAGATCACTGGGCTGCCGGTTATGTGGCCGTGCTGGCCGGGAAGAGCATTCTGCGAGGCGTCGGCGGCGGCAAATTTGAGCCGGAGCGGCCGGTGACCAGGGCGGAGGTGGCCAAGATGGTGGATTTGGCCGCGGCGGTGCCCGGCCTGAATAGTGATTCTACATTCAGCGACGTCGGCGGTGCCGAGTGGAGCAAGCCGTTTGTGGTGTCAGCTTCCGGCGCCGGCATTTTAAAAGGTTACAGCGACGGTACTTTCAGGCCCGCACAGCCGGTTACAAGGGCGGAGCTGGCCGCGGTGCTGGTCAGGGCCGCCGGTATCGGCACGGGTGCGGCGCCGGCCCTGACTGCGCCTGATGTGCCAGCCGGCCACTGGGGGGCAGCTTACCTGGCCGCCGCTGTGGATAAAGGCATCATGGGCGGTTATCCGGACGGGGGCTTGCGCCCGGACAGCCCGGTAACCCGGTCCGAAGCGGCGAAGATGATTGCAAAAGCTTTTGGCTTTGCCAAGTAGTTGACTGCATACCTTTTGTCTTGAAAAAGATAATGGTTAGAATACATGGGGCTGAGATGATTTCTCAGCCCCTTTATCTTATTGACTATAATGCTTACTCGGGTTGGAATGGATACCATTTCAAAATACATTGACGTATTGATTAGTTGACTATATTATGGAACTTGATGATCCGGTTGGTTAAGCCGGCAATAATTTCAGTTCTGGCGGAGGCATGGGAGGGGTATTATGGCAAGAAGAATTTTATTGGTATATTGGGCGGGTATCTTGGCGGGCATTTTAATGCTAAGCTTGATTTTATCCGGCTGCGGCAGCGGCTCTTCAACGACGCAGGCATCAGGGGCGAAGGGCATGGCCGCGCCTGTGGCCGTGGAGAAGGCCAAGCGTGGCGACGTTGTTAAGGAACTGGTCGCCAGCGGGCATCTCGTGGGGGAGTAATCGGTTGTTGTATCGCCTAAAATCATGGGCAAGGTGGTCTCAGTTCCAGTGGAAGTGGGGTCCGTGGTGGGAGCGGGCAGTGTCCTTTTTACCCTGGACGATTCTGATTTAAGGGCGCAGGTGCGGCAGTATGAAGCGGCTGTGTCGGTAGCCCGGGCGAAGCAAAAGGTAGCCGGGGATAACAGGGAGAACGCTGCCAAGCAGTACGAGCGCTACAGGCAGTTGTTTGAGCAGGGAGCCATTTCCGCCGACGCCTTTGACTCTTATGTTTTAAAGCTGGAGCAGGCCCAGTCCGAGGAACCGGACGCGAACCTGGCCCAGTCCGAGGCCGCCCTGGCCTACCAGCGCAACCAGCTGGCGAACACGGTGATCACTTCGCCCATCGCGGGGACAGTGGCCCAGCGCGGCGTGGATGTGGGCAGCATTGTCTCATCCAGTACCCAGGCCGTCACTATTGTCGACCTCAGCCGGGTAAAAGTGCAGGTTTCCGTCGGCGAGCAGCAGATCGGCAAAATCCGCCAGGAGCAGGAAGTAAAAGTGGTCGTGCCGGCGGTAAGGGCCGAGCCTTTTACCGGAGTGGTCTCCAACCTGAGCCCGGCCGCGGATTCTAATACGAAAAGCTACCTGGTGGAAGTAAAAATGGATAACCCCGGCCAATTATTAAAGCAGGGAATGTTCACAGAGGTGCATTTCACCACGGACAGGAGCGAAGGTGTCCTGACCGTGCCGGTGGATGCTCTGGCCGAACGGTCCGGCAGTAGTGTGGTCTTAACCGTGCAGGACGGTCAGGCCAGGGAAAACCCGGTTAAAACCGGAATTTCTGACGGAAAGGTTACCGAGATAATTAGCGGCTTGCAGGAAGGAGACCAGGTGATAGTGCTGGGACAGCAGGGGCTGGTTAACGGGTCGAAAGTAGTGGTCAGCGAAGATAAGGATGAAGGCGCTAAAAGCCGGCCTGCCGGTGAAGGTTCCGTTGGCCTGGGCGGCGCCCAGGGGAAAAACTCTAATTAGCGGGGGAGAAAATATTGAAAATAGCTGATTTCGCGGTCGACCGGCCGGTAACCATTGTAATGATTATCCTCGCCCTGCTGGTGTTGGGGCTTTTTTCCCTGACCTTTTTATCCATAGACTTGCTTCCCGAGATCACCAGCCCGACCATCTCTATTTCTACTTCCTATACGGGAGCGGGGCCTTAGGAAGTGGAGAGCGACGTAACCAAAGTTATCGAGGCAGGGGTAGGCACCGTCAGCAACGTCCAAAAAATCGATTCCACCAGTCAGACCGGCTCCAGCCAGGTCCGGCTGCAGTTCGCCTGGGGGACCAATATGGATACCGCCCTGGCGGATGTGCGCGCACGGCTGGAACTGGTCAAGCGCCGCTTGCCGGATGGTGTGGAATCACCGACGGTTTTTAAATATGACACCAATATGATGCCGGTTATGAGTGTGGCGATAGCCGGGCAACAGGATTTGGCCACCCTGAAAAAAACGATTGACGACGTCATCCAGCCGGCCATAGAGCGGGTGGACGGCGTTGCCGCCGTGAGCGTCTCGGGCGGCCTGACCAGAGAGATCGAGGTGCTGGTTAACCCCTGGCGCCTGCAACAGTATAATCTAAGCATCAGCCAGGTGATCCAGACCCTCCAGAATGAGAATGTTGACGTCGCCGGCGGGATAATGCCCAAGGGCCATAAGAATTACGTCGTGCGCAGCCTGGGCAAATACGAGAATATAGAACAGGTAAAGAATATTCCCATACAGGTGCAGGGCGGCTTTATTCACTTGAGCGATCTGGGTGAAGTGAAAGATACCTTTGCCAGAAAAGATAGTTACTCACTATTAAACGGGATGCCCACTATAAGCATCTCAGTTAACAAGCAAAGCGGGGCCAATACTGTGGATGTCGCTAACCGGGTAAAAAAAGAATTTAACCGGCTACAGCAGCAGCTTCCGGGCGACCTCAAATTTGCCCTGGCGTTTGACCAGTCCGAAACCACCAAAAATTCAGTAAATGACGTGGTGCGCACCATCATCCTTGGCGGCGCGCTGTCCATCATAATTCTTTTAATATTTCTTAGAAACCTGCGCTCGACCATTGTTATCACTACGGCTATTCCCTTTGCTATCATTACGACTTTTATCTTAATGTACTTCAATGATATGACTCTGAATATGATGTCCATGGGCGGTTTGGCCCTGGGGGTCGGCCATATGGTGGACTATTCCATCGTGGTGCTGGAAAGCATTTACCGCTACCGCCACAGCGGGCACGATCCCAAGGATGCGGCGAAAAAAGGCACCGCGGAGGTTGGCGCCGCGGTGGTTGCCTCGGCTATTACGGTTGCCACAGTCTTCCTTCCCATGGTATTCGTTTCCGGCATGGCCGGGCAGCTTTTTAAGCAGTTCGCGCTCACAGTGGCATTTTCACAGCTTGCCGCCCTTTTTGTCGCCCTTACCTTGATCCCGCTCCTCTGTTCCCGTATCCTGGGGAAAATGGATGAGGCGGGTGAGGGCAACCGCTGGTGGGAAAGGATCTCTAAAAAAAGCGGCCAGTGGTATGACAAGCTTGATGGCAAATACCGGGAACTGCTCGTGTTTTCCCTTAATAAGCGTATATTAGTGGTTGCCGTCGCCGCGGTCCTTACCCTGGGCAGCCTTTTCCTGATACCCCTGATTGGCACGGAGTTTATGCCAAACCAGGATTCCGGGCAAATCAGCGTGGATGTGAAAATGCCTGTCGGAACGGTCCTGGACGATACGGGCGCGGTTATGGCCAGGCTGGGGGACGCCGCCGGGCAAATGCCTGAGGTGGATACCGTCCTGACCTCGGTTGGCGGCGGGCGGGGGATGTCGGGTGGTTCCCAAACCGAAGCCGGGTCGATGAATATTAAACTGAAGTCCAGAAAGGAGCGGTCCCGCTCTACTGATCAGGTAATGGAGGAACTAAGGAGGAGATCCGGGAATATTTCCGGAGCCACCGTCCGCGTATCAAGCAGTTCCGGAACCAGTATCTTAAGCCGCGGCTTCAGCGGCCGGGCCATCGAGATCGCCGTCAAGGGGGACGACCTCGATGTATTGAAGAAACTTGCCGGCCAGGTTGACGGGATCGTGAGAAGTGTTGAAGGCACCAGGCAGGTGTCTAACAGTATGGATGTGGGGCGGCCGGAGTTGCGTCTGGTCCTCGACCGGGAAAAAGTGGCTCGGTACGGACTTACCACAGCCCAGGTATCACAGTTGTTGAAAATGTCGGGCGACGGCCAGGTAGTCAGCACATTGGATGACGGCGGCACTGCTGTAGACCTGCGCCTGCTGCTGAGCCCCGAGGTCCGCTCCAGCACAAGCGCCCTGGAGAGCCTGTTTATCACCCAGGGAGGGACGCAGGTGCCTCTTACCCAGTTGGCCCGTTTTGAAGAAGGGGAGGGCCCCAACGTGATCAACCGCACGGCGCAATCCAGGGTGGCTTATGTCTACTCTGATTTTACTGGCAGGGATCTTGGCAGCATTCAGAAGGAAATCCAGGCCAAGCTCGCCCAGGTGCCGCTTCCCGCCGGGTACATTATCCAGTACGGCGGCCAGCAGCAGGATATGGCCGAATCTTTTTCCAGCCTGGGGATGGCGCTGGCCCTGGCCTTGATGCTGGTGTATATGGTTATGGCCGGGCAGTTTGAGTCGCTGCTCTACCCGTTTTGCATAATGTTTTCGATCCCCGTTTCGCTGGCCGGTGTTATCTTGAGCTTGCTTCTCACCGGGCGCGCCTTCAGTGTTCCCGCATTTATCGGAGTGATCATGATGTCCGGTATCGTCGTGAACAACGCCATCGTGCTGGTTGACTATATTAATACTTTGAAAAAACGCGGACTGGGCCGGGACGAAGCGATCGTACAGGCCGGCCCGGTCCGGCTGAGGCCGATTTTAATGACAGCGCTGACCACCCTCTTCGGGCTGGTGCCATTGGCCCTGGGGTTCGGGGAGGGGGCCGAGACGCAGGCCCCGATGGCTACGGTGGTTATCGGCGGCTTGATAATTTCCACTTTCCTTACTCTGATCATCGTTCCGGTCATATATACCCTGTTCGACGACCTGGGTGTCGAGATCATCGGCAGGTTAAAACAACGCGCGGAAAAGCTGTCCGCTGATGAAGCCACCCGTGGCGGTTGATGAATGTGATTCACTGAAGCCGGGAATAATAGCTGAAAATTCGGTGGAGATGGTCTGCAATATTGTATAAATCGAACCGGAAAATCGCGGTAGTGGGGGCCGGCTCGGTCGGGGCGTCGGTAGCTTATGCTCTGGCCGTAAGCGGTCTTGCCTCCGAGTTGGTGCTGGTGGACGTGAATTTCGCTAAAGCCGAAGGGGAGGCTATGGACCTTGCCCACGCCGCGGCTTTTATCAAGCCGGTCAATATTTACGCAGGGACTTTTGATGATTGCCGGGACGCCGGCATTGTCATATTTTCCGCCGGGGCGAACCAGAAGCCGGGAGAAACCAGGTTGGATCTGCTGCAAAAGAATTACGCCATTTTGCGGGAGAGCCTGTCCAAGCTGCGGCACGGGAGCAATGACAGTATATTTCTGATTGTGAGCAACCCGGTTGACGTACTGACCTACGCTGCGTGGAAAATAACCGGATTGCCGCCCGGGCGGGTTTTCGGCTCCGGGACAGTCCTGGACAGCTCCCGTTTCCGGCACAGCCTAAGCCGCCACTGCGGTGTCGCTCCGAGAAACATCCACGCGTACGTCGTGGGAGAGCACGGCGACAGCGAGGTGCTGCTTTGGAGCCTGGCCTATATTGCCGGTATAAGCGTAGGCCGCTATTGCGAACTGGCCGGCATCCCGCCCGTCAGCAGGCAGGAGGTGGACGGACGGGTAAGGAACGCGGGCTATGAGATCGTTTCCAGGAAGGGGGCTACTTACTACGCCGTCAGCCTGGCGGTGAAACGCATCTGCGAGAGCATCATCCGCGATGAAAATACCATCCTTACGGTCTCCGGGCTGGTCAGCGGCGCCTATGGTATCGGCGATTGCAGTCTAAGCCTGCCGGCGGTGGTGAACTCAAAGGGGCGGGGCAGCCCGCTGGAACTGCCGCTGTCGGGAGAGGAAGAGGAGGCTTTGAGGCGCTCCGCGAAGATTTTAAAGGCCGCGATAAAGCAGATAAACATGTAAGACAAAAGTGCATGACGGTCTGTATTTGCTGCAATAGTAAAATATACAGGTGCAATTAAGAAAAGCCGCACTTGCAATAAAATATAATTCGGATATAATGAATAGTAGCTGTCAAGAAAATATAATACGCGCCCGTAGCTCAGGGGATAGAGCGCCGGCCTCCGGAGCCGGAAGCGCAGGTTCGATTCCTGCCGGGCGCACCAGTAGTAACCAGCGAAGCCTTGGAAATCAAGGCTTTTTACTTTTTATATAACATGGAAGGACTAGACAGGGTTCCGCGAGGGAAACCTTAATGTCTGTATAATGGGGTTAAATCCCTCGGCTTCCAGCCGACACCTTTAGGTTAACCCCAGGTAGAATCATCAATTCTAGCAAGAAGTTGGGAATTGAAATGAACTCTGTTTGATCCTCATTTAAGTTGGCTTGGGTAATTTTAGCAAGCTTGATTAGGTTATGTATCCTGGGCGGAATAGTACCAGTGGATTCAGCAAAAAGTGCTTTAAGAGCCTTCTCTATAGCAAGATGACACATGAATACTGTATAAACGTACCTAGTGGATTTCCACATAATTTCTGCAGTTTCCATGGTTTATGACCTGCACTTCTGCAAACTCAACGTCTCCCTGCGGGACCGGCTGTCCTATTACCTTTAAGGCTTCAATATGGCCTGCTATGGCCTCCTGTACCCGCTCCAGTGCTTCTTTCCTGCTCTTCCCCTGGGTAAGACAACCAGGTAATGCAGGAACAGTTACAACATAGACCTGAGCTTCATTATCCCATGTAAGGACAACTTTAAACCTGCGCTGCATTATCAGAGGCCTCCTTTTTAATTAAAGGTGATTTTCTTATAATACGTTTTGTAGTTAACGTAGCCGACTTATCATGTTCAATAACATCATTGATATCACAATTAAGATAAAAGCAAATCTTATCAATTACTTCTAATGCTACATACTGATTTTTTCCTATTTTAGTTACTGTAGCTGCTGACAAACCAATATATTTTTGAAGGTCATGCCTTGTTTTCCCTAAATTATGAAGTGTTTTTGCAAGTGGCCCATAAGATATACCCACCAATAACCCTCCTTTAATAAATATTATAATAAAATTTTCTGTGAAAGTAAAAATATTTTTCACTAACGCTTGAAAAGAGATGCGAAAAGGCGTTACTGCATAACCAAAAATAATTATTGGGATAACAGAAACACAAAGGAGGTAATATCACAATGAAAACATTTTTCAAAGATTTTTCCATGGAGGCAGGCGCGTTAGTAAACAGTGACAACGATCTTGAGGACGTGATCATTAACCGGCAAAATAAACACCAACAGACAGTAAAGAGAGCAGTTTTAGACCACGTGGTAATGCAGTTGTACGCTCTTAGTTTGGTTAACGTTAGCACCGAAGGAAAGAGCAAAATATGCAGCCTGACCAGTTTTGTAATTTTGCAGAATCTTTGTCCAAGCCATTTGCAGAATAATTAGGCTTAACATTTCTTTTGAATGTGCAA
>MVRN01000021.1 GCA_002067965.1 Pelotomaculum sp. PtaU1.Bin035 | reverse complement strand
GGTTGTTATGGAGGTAACTGAAAAAGGACAATTACTGGATAAAGCCAGGAATTTGGGAGTTAAGTTTATCCGCCTTCAGTTCACCGACATCCTTGGCGTGATGAAAAATGTTGCCATCACCATTGAGCAGCTTGATAAAGCGCTTGACGGGGAATTAATGTTTGACGGTTCTTCCATTCACGGCTTCGCCAGGATCGAGGAATCGGATATGTACCTGCGGCCGGACTTGAAAAGCTTTGCCATGTTTCCCTGGCGGCCCAGGGAGGGCGGGGTTGCCCGCTTAATTTGCGACGTGTATAACCCGGACGGTTCTCCCTTTGCAGGTGACCCCCGCTACATTTTGAAGAAAGTCCTGGCCGAAGCGGCGGAAATGGGCTACAGTATGCAGGTCGGGCCTGAACTGGAATTTTTCATGTTTCAGATTGACCAGGACGGCAACCCCACCCTGGATACGCACGATGACGCCGGGTACTTCGACCTGGCCCCGGTGGATCTCGGCGAGAACGCCCGCCGCTCGATGGTGCTTACCCTGGAAGAAATGGGGTTTGAAATAGAAGCCTCGCACCACGAGGTGGCCCCGGGGCAGCACGAAATTGACTTTAAATATTCCGATGCCCTTGATGTCGCCGACAAAATTATGACCTTCAAGATGGTTGTCCGTTCCACGGCCCAGCGGCACGGCATGCATGCCACTTTTATGCCCAAACCTGTTTTTGGTATTAACGGTTCCGGCATGCACATGAACCAGTCGCTTTTCAAGGACGGCCAAAATGCTTTTTATGATCCTTCAACTCCTGATCAGTTAAGTGATGTTGCCAGGTACTATATCGGCGGCTTGATGAAACACGCCCGTTCCATGGCGGCTGTCACCAATCCCACGGTTAACTCGTACAAACGCCTGGTGCCCGGCTATGAAGCTCCGGTTTACATCGCCTGGTCGGGACGAAACAGGAGTCCGCTGATCCGTATACCTGCCAAAAGAGGCAATTCGACCCGTATCGAATTAAGAAACCCGGACCCGGCCTGCAACCCGTATCTGGCCATCGCGGTTGCTCTGAAGGCGGGACTTGACGGGATTAAAAACAAGATCCAGCCGCCGCCGCCTGCTGACATGAATATTTATCATATGACTGCGGAGCAGCGGGACGAAATGAACATTTCCAGCCTGCCTGCCAGCCTTTTGGAGGCGTTGGATGAATTATCGAAAAACGACGTCATGAAAAGTGTGTTGGGGCCGCATGTTTATGAAAAATTTATTGAAGCCAAAAGACATGAGTGGGACAGTTACCGCGTACAGGTCCATCCGTGGGAGGTAAATGAATACCTGGCCAAGTTCTAAGTATTAATGGATCATGAACGCTGGCGCCTTAACTTGTGTTAATCTATGAAAATGCACCATCCTCATTGTCCTTTCCCCAATTTTCCGGGCGAAAGGACATTTTTTAACTATACACTTTAAAGTTTCTATGGTATAATTTTTTTTAGTTCCAAATGGAAAACAGGTACAATGTTGTGCCGCGCTATGGGGCAATGAGGCCTTCACGCACAGGTAAAATAAAATTATTACCTGTGGGGGGGCTTTTTGTAATTATTGCGCCGTGGTGACAGCGAGGAGAAAGGTGTGAAACATAAGTGGCTAAGCTTACCAACGACGATGTGCGTAATCTGGCCAGGGATCTGGGAGTAAAATTTGTTCGCCTTCAGTTTACGGATATTTTCGGAATTTTGAAAAATGTGGCTATAACAGTCGAGCAACTGGATAAAGCCCTGGACGGGGAGTTGATGTTTGACGGTTCTTCCATTGAGGGTTTTGTTCGCATTGAAGAATCCGATATGTATTTGCGGCCCGATCCTTCAACATTTGTGACTTTTCCCTGGAAGCCCCAGGAAGGCGCGGTGGCCCGTTTGATCTGCGATATTTACGATCATGACGGCAAACCCTTTGCGGGTGATCCGCGCTATGTTTTGAAGAGAGCGATACAAGAAGCGGCGGAAATGGGCTACACGATGAATGTCGGGCCGGAAGCCGAATTTTTCCTTTTCCATGTTGACAGTGAAGGAAAGCCCACTACTATCACCCACGACAAGGCCGGTTACTTCGACCTCACTCCTGTTGATCTGGGGGAGAACGCCCGGCGTGACATGGTAATGACTTTGGAGCAGATGGGCTTTGAGATAGAGGCCTCGCACCATGAGGTGGCGCCGGGCCAGCATGAGATTGACTTTAAGTTTTCGGAAGCTCTGGATATAGCGGACAAGGTTGTCACATTCAAGTTTGTGGTGCGCACCATTGCCCAGCGGCATGGCTTGCACGCGACCTTTATGCCAAAGCCGGTGTTTGGAATCGCAGGCTCCGGCATGCATATGAACCAGTCTCTGATGAAAAACGGGAAGAACGCTTTTTACGACCCTGAAGCCGAGGACGGTTTGGGACAGGATTGTATTCATTATGTGGGCGGTTTGATGCAGCATGCCAGGGCGATATCGGCAATTGTCAACCCCACGGTGAATTCGTACAAGCGGCTGGTTTCCGGCTATGAGGCGCCGGTATATATCGCCTGGTCGGCACGCAACAGGAGTCCCTTGATCAGGATTCCGGCCAAGCGGGGAGAGTCCACGCGGATTGAGCTGCGCAACCCCGACCCGGCGTGCAACCCCTACCTGGCAATGGCGGTTTGCCTTAAGGCTGGTATTGACGGTATTAAAAACCGGATTAAACCACCTGCGCCATGCAACCGCAACATTTACGAGATGACACCCGCTGAGAGAGAGCAGTTTGGCATCGGCAGCTTGCCCGAAAATCTGCAAGAAGCTATTCAGGAATTAAAAAAAGATAAAGTAATTCAAGAAGCCTTGGGCGAACATGTTTTTGACAGATTTATTGAGGCAAAAAAGATCGAGTGGGATCGTTACCGGGTTGAGGTTCATCCCTGGGAGATTGAGGAGTACCTGACCAAGTTTTAAATAAGGGTCAGTGAAAATTTCTAACTCAACTTTCCCAGGACGAAAGTTGAGTTAGAATTTAATATAACGGCAAAAAACGATTGTATCTTTTTTTGTATCAAAGGATTAGAGAACATTTTCATGTGAGAGAATTGAGTTTCTAATTATCTAATTAACCAATAAAAAAACCAACAGAAAATTCAGATACAACGGTGTATCTAAGTTTGAGCTTGGGCAATGAGGCCTATATTACAGTGTGCGTTGTTTTAGCGCACCTGTAATTAGGCTTTTTCTTTTCCCAATACATTTTTTTATTGTAACTATTAAGTAAACCCGGCTGAGGCATGGCGTTATCGTTAGGGAACGACTTGCGGAGCGCCGGTAACAGTACCCGGCGAAGCGAGGGTAACCGAACTGCGGCGCGAAACCAGCGGGCTACCAGCGTTACGAATCTGAGCACAACTAGTCTAGTGGATAACGGGCTTCTCCCATAACCAGCCTATCGCCGCCTTTGCAGCGCCGCTGGTTCGGTCCGAAGCGAGCCGTGGTGCTGTCGGCGCGGAGCATTGGAGTAAGCGGTGATAACGCCATGCCTTAATACCGGTTTCACTGAATATATACTTTTCATTTATTAAGGCGATAAAGAAAGGTTGTAGAACATGAAAATCAATGGATTACCTTCGAAACAAGGCCTTTACGACCCTTGGTACGAACATGACGCCTGCGGCATCGGTTTTGTGGCAAACATTAAAGGAAAAAAATCAAACGACATCGTGCGAAAAGCTCTGACTGTGTTACTTAATCTGGACCATCGCGGAGCCAGGGGATCCGAGTTGAATACCGGTGACGGCGCGGGAATCCTTATGCAAATTCCGCATGCTTTCTTTGAAAAGGAATGTGCTAAGGAGGCTATCCACCTTCCTCCTGCCGGAAATTATGGCATCGGTATGCTTTTCTTGCCTACTGATCCTGCCTTGCGTGAAAAATGCGAACAAGCACTGGAAAAAATAACCAGCGGGGAGGGCCAGACCCCGCTGGGGTGGCGAACTGTTCCGACAGATAACCATACGCTTGGTGAAACCGCGAAACTGGCACAACCATATATACGCCAAATTTTTATCGGGAAGAATCCGGAGATCAAGGACATCATGGCCTTTGAGCGCAAGCTTTACGTTATCCGCAAGCGGGCGGAAAAAGAAATTCGCCGCGACTGCCTGCGGGAAGGGGGAATTTTCTATTTTGCCAGTTTCTCCTGCAGAACGATAGTTTATAAAGGAATGTTAAGTCCTGAACAGGTTGCCGGGTTTTATCCCGATCTAAATGACCCTGCCGTGGAAACCGCGCTGGCCCTGGTCCATTCCCGGTTCAGCACCAATAC
>MVRN01000020.1 GCA_002067965.1 Pelotomaculum sp. PtaU1.Bin035 | reverse complement strand
CCAACAGTATATCCGCCTCGAAACCGGTGAGGGGACGGGCACTATTCCAGTTAAAGCTGTTCAAATAATCTGGGAAATCTCAACACGTTCGCTAACCGAAGAAAACATAGAGGAATTTGCGGAAAAGCTAAAAAACAGTGCAAAACAAAAATTGATCTGTCCGAATGACTGCCCTCAAGCTTATACCTGCGCGCCACCGCACGCGTGCATCAGTGAATTTACTTGTCCCCCGGCCAGTGTTAATTTACCGCCGTCCCCATGCATGTGTACACTGCCATTTACCGGTATGTTTCCGCCGGGTCCGGGAACACCTCCGGGAGGGTGCGCTTTCGCGGTTGCCGGCCAGTATGCTGAAGATAACTTTAAAGCAAACATTAGCTGTGTTTCCTTCCCGGGCTTCACCTGCGCTTTTAGTTATATTTGCAGGCCGCCGGACAACTGTACATTTTCCTTTGCCTGCCCCGGCAGTTATGTTCCCGGCTTCCCTTCGGGGGGTGGAGGATGTCCGTTATTTTTCTGTAGGCCGTTTCAATTCGGACTGCCCTGTGGGCCATTCCAGTTCGGACTGCCCTGTGGGCCATTCCAGTTCGGACTGCCGTGTACTTTCCGGTTCCAGTGCGGGCCTTTCCAATTCGCTGGTTCCCAATGCGGCGTTCCTGGAGGGTTCGTTTGCTCCGGTCAGCAATTTATAGGTGTTGCAGGACCGGCCGGCGGTTTCTGATGAGGCATCTATGCTTTGCTGCGGAATAGCTCATGGAACATGGTAAAATATCAATAAATTCGAACGCCTCGCTCCACTTGCATTGTGGAACGGGGCATTTTGTGCCCAACTAAA
The DNA here is from genome assembly GCA_002067965.1 of Pelotomaculum sp. PtaU1.Bin035. Classification (GTDB taxonomy): domain Bacteria; phylum Bacillota; class Desulfotomaculia; order Desulfotomaculales; family Pelotomaculaceae; genus MVRN01. The sequence continues at coordinate 3,148 of MVRN01000020.1, read as the reverse complement.
GCGACTTATGCTTCCGCGGCAGCATTATGCCGCTTCAGCCGTATAAACAGGTGAAGTTCCGGCTGATGTGTTGTCGTGGAAAAATGATTAAACGGATTTAAAGTAATTTAAGATCTGTATGAATTTCATTGTTAAAACCGGATCAAACTGAGAACCCGCGTACTTTTCAAGTTCTTTGACAGCCTCTTCGTGGGTAATAGCCTTCTGGCGGCAGCGGTCGCTGGTCATGGCTTCGTAAGCGTCAGCTATAGCAAAAATACGGCACTCCAGCGGGATGTCTTCCCCTTTGAGTCCGAGAGGGTACCCTTCTCCATTCCACCATTCATGGTGATGCAAGATCCACTCGGCAATCAAGGCTAAGTCGGGAGCAGATAAAGCAACCCGGTGGCCTATCGAACAATGCCGCTGGATTACCGAGCGTTCTTCATTAGTCAAAGGGCCTGGCTTAAAAAGGATCCTGTCGTTCACACCCACTTTACCCATATTGTGGAACTTTGCCAGGAGGCGGAGGTCGGCTCTATTTTGTTCGGGGATGCCGGTGACCTCAGCCATACTCGCTACAAGACGCTGCAGGCGGTCGGTGTGACTTTCAGTTATAAAACCCCTAGCCTCAAGCACCCTGGTAAGTCCTTGTACAATGGCGTTCCGGGCGCTTTCTTTATGATGCTGTTTTTCCCTGTACATGCTATAATCGGCTTCTTTAAACAATTCGGCCATGCTTGCGCAGGGCTCTTCCTTCACCGCGAACCCTATCGACAGGATAAGAAAATATTCTGTATTTGACGCGTTATATTTTGTAAGGACATCTCGAATGTTGCGGCAAGCTCTTTCCACTACGTTCCTGTTGCTTTTAGGGAGTATTACCGCGAATTCGTCACCCCCTATTCTTGCTACTATATCGCTTCCCCTGAAGCATTTTTTTAAGACGCTGGAAGCCGCTATAAGCAATTCATCTCCAGCGTGATGTCCAAGGGTATCATTGACCAGTTTAAGTCCATCCACATCACACATGATAATACCAATAGGCAGGTGCCGCTCATCCCCGAGGCGGAGCATTTCTTCCTCAAAAAAAGCGCGGTTGTACAAGCCGGTAAGTGTATCATGGAAGCTGAGATATTTCAGTTGCTTTTCAATGCGTTTCTGTTCTGTAACGTCTAATAGAGAGACAACAAACTTACTTGTTCCCGGCAGCCGGGTAACATTTATGATAATGTCCTTGGTATTGCCCATTTTATCAACTAACTGGGATCCGTAGTTTTGAGGGACGTCGTTAAGGGAGAATGCTCCTTCCGCTTCTCCCAAAAAGCTCCTGAAAAATTCACAACAACTTTTTCCGCCCGCTGTTTTGCTTCTGTTAAATCCTGTATACTGTTCAAATTTAGTATTTACAAGGGATATTTCTGTGTCTTCTTCTAAAATAGCTATCGCTGTCCCAGTATTTTCAAAGATGGCCCGGTACTTGTTTTCCGATTCGCGAAGGGCTTCTTCGGCAAGCTTACGTTCATAAGCATTACCGATAATCTCAGAAGAGACACGCAACAGCGCGAGGTCGCCGTCACTCCATGAACCGGTTCTAATAACGTTGTCAAAACCTATGAATCCGGATAATTTACCCTTGACATAAAGAGGTAATGCCAGCAACGATTTTATGTCCTGACTTTCCAACAGTTCTTTTTCGGACTGCCTTTCGGCGGGTAATTTGGAAACGTCTGTTATGTGAATGACTTCGCCTTTATAGAACTTTTCCATCCACCAAGGCATTGCAGTGACAGGCACATTTTGAAGCATGTCTTTTTGCGGAAGTACTCCTTCGGCACACCATTCGTGGGTGTTGCTCATTGTGGTCTCATCCTTGCTTATGTAAAAAAGGTAGGCACGGCCGGCTCCGCTGATTATACCTATATCCGTAAGGGAATTATTTATAGCTTCGTCGATGTTGGAAATACCTATAAAGCGGGAAGAAATGCGCTTAACAGTATCCGTAAATTCCAGCCTGTGCCCGATGGCTTCTTCAGCTTTCTTGCGGTCTGTAATGTCTACAGCGAATTCAAACCGCACATCGCGCCCGTCCGGCCATTTAATTATTTTGTCTTCTATCATAAAGGTTCTATCGAGTAACGGATTATAATACTCCCATTTGTATGGCTTGCCTTTGTCTTTCAATATTATATCGTTAGTGCAGAAATCGCACGGGGATTCCAAACCTTGAAATTCCTTATAACAAATGCCGCCGGTAAGATTTTTTTGGAACAGATTCCTGAGAGTCTTATTAACAAATAATATTTCATATGTTGCCGGGTCGGAAACATAAATTATCCCGCTTATACCGTCGCAGACAGATAAAAGCTTTGATCTTTGAAATTTCAATCTCTTCTCAACATGCTTGTTTTGGAGGCGTAATACTTCTAGTTCATTTATTAGTTGCTCTCCAGTTTTTTCCTCATCTTTCATTAATGGTATCCTCCCAGTTCAAGGATATAAAAAATTTAGACAAATATTATTAACTTCCTTCAAAAGATCTCAATAAAATTTATATTTCAACATGATTCTATTTATTTATATTGTCATGAAGATCGGGAGAAGCTAAAGACAAAGCCTGTCGCATTAGCCGGGTATGGCTTTGCGCCAGGCAAACCAAAATGTGAACTCGTTTAGCGCTTAATGGGATTACGGCAAGATCGTCCTGATATCCCAGCCACAGGGATGAAATACAGAACGAAGCGGATTTAATGAAACTGAGAAGGTGGTATAGAAGGATCATGAAGAGGGATTTCTTTGCGATTCCGGCATTAATGGAGGCGAAACACAAACTAAACCCTGCGGAAGCGTGCCGCTTGAATTTACAAGCAAAGTCTGTCTATCGGAAGGATACTCCGAATGACAAACCTTGCAGGGACCTCTATTGGAGAATAATAAAGGCTAACTATTGCCGTAAAAATGGAGAAGTGAGTTCATGGTCGTAATAAATTGGCTCTGACATTACGCGTGGTAAATGTGAGCGTCTTTACAAAAGAACAAGGTGAGACTTCATTGCGAGAGAGAACAGCCCGTTAAATCGCTACCGCCGGCAGCACCCTGTTGCGGCCCAGGTAGGCTTGTTGTACTATGGAATCCCGCATCATATCTTCTGAACTGCCGCTCATCGTTA
>MVRN01000019.1 GCA_002067965.1 Pelotomaculum sp. PtaU1.Bin035 | reverse complement strand
AGAGATTATGCAAAAGGAAGACAAAGACAGATTAACGGCATATACGATCAATGAGCTTTATCAAAACATCGACCCTATAACAAGTAAAATATCGGAATTAATTGATTTGCAGCTTGATATTGCAAAATCGGAATATGATAAGGCAGAAAACGTTTATAATACAACCTGGAGAATTGCTATAGCGAGTATTATATTAGGCATCCTTCTAGCTTTGATCCTTGCTTACCTTATCGTTCGGAGTATTGCCGAGCCGGTCAATTTGTTACAGAAAGAACTGAACGCTCTTGCGGAGAAAGGAGGAGACCTGACCCAGGAGATAAATATCAAAAGCAAGGATGAAGTGGGACTTCTCGCCGGTACTGTCAATAAATTTTTAGCCAATCTCAGGACAATTATGGTAGAAGTAAACAATAATTCTAAATGTGTTGCGGAAACGGCTCAACAATTGAATTTAGCCTCTCAACAAACCGCTGCCGGTGCTAACGAGACCGCTGCCACAATGGGTGAAATTTCTACTACAGTTGAACAAGTTGCTTCCAACGCGCAGACAATTTCACAGGTATCCCAATCTGTTGCCGGTCATGCTGATGAGGGTGATAAAGGTATTGCCAGAGTTACCGAACAAATGAAAAATATTGTCAACTCAACTAAAGAGGTGACAGGAAATATTGACGAGTTGAACAAAAAAATTAAGGAGATTAATCAAATTGTTGAATTGATTACCAATATTGCCGACCAGACCAACCTACTGGCGCTAAATGCCGCAATAGAAGCCGCCCGTGCAGGAGAACAGGGCCTGGGATTTGCTGTTGTGGCTGAAGAAGTAAGAAAACTTGCTGAACAGTCAGCTATTGCGACTAAGGATATAAATAGTTTAATCGAGGCAATTCAATATGAATCAGGGACTGCGGTAAAGAGTATAGCTGAAAGTGGCAAGAATGTCGAAGAGGGCACAAGGATCGTTCAAGAAGTTAGCGCTAACTTCAAAGAAATTATCGGTGCTGTTCAAGGTTTAACGGAACAAATTCAAGATGTGGCAACAGCAACTGAACAAATGTCATCAGGTGTACAAAACGTGGCTGCTTCCACGGAAGAGCAAACTGCGGCCATGGAAGAAGTATCGGCGTCTGCCGAATCATTATCTAAGCTTTCTGATGAATTGAATACGTTGGTGGGTAAGTTCAAGGTATAATTTTGCACAATTATAAACTATCAAGTGGTTAGATGAGGGAGTGGTCAGTTTGGGCAAAAATAAGGGTGTGTGAATATTTCCGGGAGTCCAACGCACAGCGTGGACTCCCCGCGGGCTCCCGGAAACACAGGACTAGAGGCTCCATGTCAAGGGCTGCCGTTGGCTAATCGCTAGCCTAACTTATATGGCCCAACTCAGTTTCCAATCTGTCCCCAAAATATATGGCAAACTGCGAGATGCACTTTTTCCAGTCTTTAACCGACATAGTCCACTTTTTTGCAGCTTCGGCGGTGGCCAGATAAATAATCTTCTTTAGGGCTTCATCAGTTGAATATGTCTATAAAATTTATATTTTCGATTGGATATCCTGCTCTTTTCAAATGTTCTTCAAATGTGATATCTCCTTCCAGAACTATCGGAAAGGCCCAATCTATAATTTTACCTGTCGGTGTACCTCTATTTTTCCCCAAGATATATCTGGAAAATTCTCCTCTTTGTAGATAATCGTTCCATATTACGCTATTCCTTCGTTTCATACCGTCAATTACATCTTCCGGGATGGTTTCTTTCGTATAAATTGCAGGTAAGTGATATCTTTCAATAAGAGGTTTCCAATTGTTGACTTTTTCTGCATAGCCTTTATAAGCAATATTATGTTTTGTATCTAGATACACAAAGGAATGTATCTGTGGCCAATCCGGATTACTTTTAAGTATTTTTTCAGCGTGGGCTTGGTCCACAACTATTGCTGCTACAATTTCTTTAGAAGTTAATTCATCTTCTGATAGTTTTACAAAACTAAGTTCTAATCCGTTACCTGCTAGTTGGGCCAGACTAACCTTGTATGATAAAAAGCTTGATATCAGGTACTTCAAAGCCCATGTCTGAGCCATACTCTTGTCTTCGTCTGCGTAGCTTCTGTACATTACCACATAGTTATCTACTAAGGATTCCTCTATGTCAATCCCCTGCAGAGCCAGCTTGCGCGCCGTCTCTTTATCCCCGGCATCCAGGTAATAGTCAGCAATTTCCGCCAGTATTCCCGCGTCTTTCAGTTTGGCCGTGTCCACCGCCTTGATGATGCCGGAAGCCTCATCCTTCATTCCCAGCTTGCTATAGGCTTCTGCTGCCAGCAGCCGGGCGCGATTATTGTTCTTTATTTCATCCCCGCATATCTTGTATTCATTAACAAGGTCTTCATATTTGCCCAGTCCGTAAAGGGCGCTCATTTTAACCAGTTCACCGGTCACCTGGCTGACTTGCTGAATCATTTGCTCGCCCAGCGCCAGCATGTCATCAAGTTTTCCTGAATAGATCCGGCTCAATTGGGTATAGGCCAAAGACTGTTCGTTCTGGCTGAGCAGAGACTTTTTCAGCATTTCCAGGGCTTTATCTTTATCCCCGCTCTTCGTGTAAAGATCGGCTAACAGGCTTTCCAATCGATAATCGGCGTTTCCCTGCACCGCCTGCTCTAACGTTTTTATGGCGTTGGGAGCTTTGCCTCCAGCTACCAGCATATTGCTGTAAGCCAGGTAGGCATCCAGGGCTTTACTTCCTTTAATCATTTCCTTGTATATTGCCTCAGCCTGATCAGCCTTGCCCGCATCAATGTAGAATCCGGCTAGAGCCAGCTGCAGTTCAAGCGCCTGCCCTGTTGCTTTCAAGCCGTCCTGCAGGACTTTTTCGGCTTCGTCGTTATTGTTTTCTAATGCATAAGCGAGGCTCAAACCTCTATACGCGATAATGTTTTTGGCATCAATCTTAATCACATCTTGATAGGTCAGGATGGCCTCTTCGTAGTTGTTTTCACTCAGGTATTTCACTGCCAATTCCAGTTTACTTGCTATGTCTCCATTGGCGGTATTTTGGGAACAACCGGCCAGCAGTCCCGACAGCAGCAAGGATAAAAAAAGCAGCCATACTATCCTCTGTTTCTTAAGTCCCATTAAGCCTTTCCCCTCTCCCTATGAAACTCCTATTTCCTCGTCCTGCTTACCTTATAAATTTATCTATCTTCACGAAATTTTTGATAATATATCCGTTCACCTACTGCATTCATATCAAATGTATCATCTTCATTTAATTTCGTCTGGCCTGTACCATCGGTCTTTATTTTATAAAAATGCATTTTGTCTAGTAAATTCATATAGTAAATCAGTCATTCACAACGTACAGCTAAGTTTATTTTAATTTCGTCAAATAATAAATAAATTCACCATTAATAATTTCTTTACGAGATCCATATAAACTACCATCAATCTTATCAACTACATAAATAGCAACATTCCCACCTTTTCCCACAAAGAAGCAACTCGGGTGACCATTTGTATATTGTGAAGTTCCATTAACTAAAAATTTCTCATCCAAAGTCCCCTCAAAAACATCCCAGTTTGGACTACCAGAATAGTTAACCACGATTTGAAGGGCCTGTTTAGAGTTTATAGTATTTATCGACTTTTTTTCTTCCTGTAAGGCATAACTATAATCGCTTTTTAATTGCAAAGCCTCCTGATTATTCGGCTCAATTTTAAGTATTTGTTCCAATAAGGCCAAAGCCGTCTTATAATCCTTATTCCCAGCAGCATCCTTAGCTTTTTGAAGAGTGATATCTACGAATGC
>MVRN01000018.1 GCA_002067965.1 Pelotomaculum sp. PtaU1.Bin035 | reverse complement strand
ACAGCGGGGTTTATTACAGTACGAGCGATGTCGGCGCCATGGTCTGGAATCTGAGTGACGGCAGCAGGACGATTGCTTCAATTATAAGGGCTGTCTGCGAGGAATATGATATTTCTGAAAATGAGGCTGCAGCAGATATAATAGAGTATATTGATGATTTAATCCAGGAGGACCTAATTATTCTAAATGACCATGCGGCGCTGTGTAAAGCTTCGACTGAGTCCTAAAAAGCTGCTGCTGTTATTGAGGGTCGCAGCGGCAGCAATTGTTTTATGTTTTCTCCTGCGTATTATTAATTTTCCACGATTAATAAAAATACTTGGCTTGAAAGAGCATGTTCTGCAGGATGACGATTGTCAAATCAGGGATATTATTCAAGCGATTAACCTATTATCCGGAACTAGATTTTTTGTCATAAGAAATAACTGTTTAAAAAAGACCTTGCTGTTGTATTATTTCCTGCGGAGAGCCGGCTTGAAAGGACTTGCAATAAATATAGGAATAAATAAAGTCGCGGGTAAATTGGCGGGGCATAGCTGGCTGACCCTCAATAATGAGATTTTTTTAGACAATTATGATAATGTCAGCATATATGAAGTAATCTATTCAACAAAAACAAATAATCAATGTGATCATTGAGGCTAATTGTGGAAGATAATTTGACCTTTCGCCTTTTTAATATCGGCGGTGTATTAATAAATGTAAGTGCAAATAACCAGGACGCGCTTGTCAGTTTTGGCAAGTGGCTTAAACCTTTTATTGTTGAAACCGGTGGTTCCATCAGCAAAAAACAATCCGGCATAAATGTGAATATTTATAATCTGGAAGATAACGAGGAACCGCCGATAAATATACCGGGGCGTGAGAATTGCTTCTATTCGGGGTACGAAGCTGATTACTATTGGTTAAACGAGTGCCTCCTGGTGGATTACGGCGATATCGGCAGGCTAATAGTGGACAGGGGGCAGGGCCACCTCACCGGTTATATCAATTTTGCACGCTTCCTGAAAAAACCATGGTCTTTTCAGGATGTATTCGGCCAACTTTTCGGGCTGTTAAGGGAAAAGGGGATTTATCTTTACCATGCCGGCGCTGTCAGCATCAACGGCTGCGGCCTGTTGCTGGCCGGACGGTCCGGGAGCGGGAAAAGCACTTTGTCTTTGCGGCTATTGGACAAGGGGTTTAATTTTATTGCCGACGACCGGTGCTTTTTGCGTGAAAAAGGCGGCGATATTGAGATAATCGGCTTTTTGGAGCCGGTAAGGATGTATCCCTACAATATCGCACGTATTGACACCCAGGTTCATTTGAATGAAGCTTGCGGCCAAAATCAGGGCAGTGGCGATGAAAAAGTAAGCTTTGATGTTGATAATTATTACCCGGACGCTGTCAAAAAGAGCAGCATGCTTAAGGCTATTGTATTTCCCGTCTGGGAGCCGGCCGGAAAAAGCAGGCTGGAGCCGTTAGCGCCAGGCGCGGCGTTAAAAGAATTACTGCCGTTAACCATGGAATGTTTTTACCGTGATACCGCCAGGAGGCAGTTTGACTTTAATTGTGACCTGGCAAACAAATTGCAAAGCGTCAATCTGTATCTTGGCCATGATGTTGAACATTGGCATGACTTGCTGGCCGGTTTTTTATCAGGATAGCTGGAGTGTTTAGCGTTGATGTCAAATAATATGGATGATAACATTGGTTTGGGACGGAGCTTGGAGGATATTTTGGAAGAAAAGGGTGGATGGTTTCACCCATTATTTTATTATACGAAGGACCCTGACCATTATTTTGCCAGGCAAGATATCAAAGAAACTATGCGTAGAATAACGGCGCGGAACCTTATTATTTTTTCGGAGTTGAAAACTGTCCTTGACGTTTTAAATAAAGCCGCTGTACCGGCAATCATCTTAAAGGGGTTGTGTCTGGCGGAAGATTATTACCCGCCGGGAGTAAGGCCTTTAAGCGACCTCGATTTGCTGATTAAGCGTGAGGATATTGAAAAATCAGTTAAAATAATCAATAATTTGGGCTATAAGCTTTTGGGGAAAGGATTACCTTTTAGTATTCACCGGGATTTTGCCGAAAAAGTTACATACCACAGAACAAACGGGGTAATGCCGGTCACCCTGGATTTGCATACCTCATTAGGGCCTTATCCCTACCTGGGGCGGGTAAAGACAGCTGTTTTATGGCAAGCTGCCCGGCCGCGAAAGGTAGCCGGGATTGATGTTTTGTGTTTATGCCCGGAACATTTTTTGCTTCACCTGTGTTTGCACATGTTTCAGCACCGCTATGAAAACTGGCTGTTTTCCGCTTGCGATATGTTATTATTGACCCGTCGTTATCATGGCGACGAGATAAACTGGTCATATTTTTTGAAAAATGTATCTGATTACAAGCTGCATTTGCCGGTAGCGTTCAGTTTAAAAAAGACGGCCAAGTATTTTGGCCGTGTGTCACCCGGACCGGTTTTGGAACAGCTTGAAAATTACCGGGCAGGAATAATCGAGCAGAAATTATTCAATTATTACTTTGGCAAAACAGGCGCGAAGGATAAGTATTTGATTCAGTTTTTAACCCAGCCGGGATTGATTTCCAAAGCCCGTTGTCTGTTTATCACGCTTTTCCCTTCGCGCAGAATTATACGTGAGATATATCCGGATAGTGGTAATAACATCATTCTCTATGATTATTATTTTTACTATAAGTTTATTTTTATGGAAGTCTGGCGTTATGTAACCGCAATGGCGGGAGGAGCAAACAAACATTGACATACGCTATTGAAGCCGCCGGATTAACTAAAATTTACGGCCAGGCGCGTAAACTCTTTCAAGAGAAAAAAAGAATAAAAGTTCTTGACGGTATAAATTTGAAAGTAAAAAAAGGAGAAGTGTTCGGCCTGCTGGGGCCGAACGGCGCCGGGAAATCCACCTTGATAAAGGTATTCTGCGGGTTGATCTTGCCTTCCGGGGGTAAAGTGCTGATTAACGGATATGACTTGACCCAAAAAACAGCGGCGGTAAAAAAGGTTGCCGGATATTGCCTGGAAAGCGAAAGGAGCTTTTTTTACCGGATTACCGGCAGGCAAAACCTGGAGTTTTTCGCGGCTTTATATAATCTGAGGCCGAGGCACGCAACCAATAAAATAAATGAACTGCTGGAATTGCTGAAATTAAATGATCTGGCGGACAAGCCTTTTATGCACTATTCGTCTGGAGAAAGGCAGAAGCTCAGCCTGGCCCGCGCTTTGTTAAACAATCCGGAGATAATTTTTATGGACGAGCCGACCCGGAGCCTGGACCCGTCGGCCT
>MVRN01000017.1 GCA_002067965.1 Pelotomaculum sp. PtaU1.Bin035 | reverse complement strand
TTAGGATGAGTTTGAGTCCTCCGGCGTCTTCCACACGCCGCTCCCTGACAGAGCGCCTCAATCCCTCCACCAGGTTTAGTGAGGTACTTACACCTACGTCAGCCCGGACCAGCAGCTCTTCCAATTCGTCGTAAAACTCATCGTCGATGGATTTATGGCTATGCACCAGGTTATCTATTTTTTCAACAATACCCTGGCGAGTCTTGGCAAGGCTGTCTTTTAAACGGTTGAAGAAACCCATTGGTTTTTTTTCATTGCCTCCGTTTTCATAAATAACATTAATAAATGATCAGTGCTTACTCAATCTTAATAAGGGCCGACTTGGCCGCCTGCTGCTCCGCGTCTTTTTTTGAGCGCCCGGCTCCCCTGCCTGCCACCCTGCCCCGATAGACAACACCGGCAGTAAAGGTCTTGTCATGGTCGGGCCCCACTTCTTTTAAAATAACATACTGGACCGGCTCTTCACCACGTTGCTGTACAATTTCCTGAAGTTCGCTCTTATAGTCCCGTTCCAGCCGCCCTTCCATAACATCTTTAATGACCGGCGCCAGCAACCTGATCAAAATATCAGCGGCCCTGGACAGTCCCTGGTCAAGGTAAATCGCGCCTAACAGCGCCTCAAAAGCGTCAGCCAGGATCGACGGGCGCCCCCTGCCGCCGGACCGCTCTTCACCTTTTCCCATACTAAGGCAGCGTCCAAGCTCAAGGCCGCAGGCTACCCTGGCCAGGGATGGCTCACATACCACCGCCGCCCGCAGCTTTGTCAATTCACCTTCGTCCCTGCCGGGGTTGTTCCGGTATAGGTAATCGCTGATCACCAGTTCCAGCACAGCATCTCCTAAAAACTCAAGGCGCTGGTTATTTTCTAACCCGGCCTGACGATTTTCAAAAGTAAATGAACTATGGGTAAGGGCTTGAGATAATAGGCCTTCGTCCCGCCAGTCCACTCCGAGTTGCTTTTTCAGACGGACCCGGTACTCCTTCACTTGGGACACCCGTATCACCTCTAAACCTCGGCGCCAGACGCCTTGGGGTTAAGTTAAATAATAACGCTTAAAAACCAATGATGCATTATGCCCGCCGAACCCGAATGAGTTTGAAAGCGCCACGTTAATTTCAGCCCGTCTGGCTACATTGGGAACAAAATCGAGGTCACATCCGGGATCGGGATACTCATAATTAATTGTGGGCGGGATAAGCCCGCGGGTTATGGCCATAACGCACACGGCAGCCTCCAGACCGCCGGCCGCGCCCAGCAGGTGGCCGGTCATCGACTTCGTTGAGCTGACGGCCAGTTTCCGGGCATGTTCCCCGAATACGCTTTTAATTGCTGATACTTCAGCCTTATCCCCAGGGGGAGTAGATGTCGCGTGAGCGTTGATGTAGTCTACCTCTTCAGCTCCAATTCCCGCGTCCTTGATCGCTTCCAGCATCGAATTGGCCGCCCCGCGCCCCTCAGGTTCTGGAGCAACCACGTGATAAGCATCGCATGAACTGCCGTATCCTGAAAACTCAGCATAAATCCTGGCTCCCCTGCTTAGGGCATGGTCCAGTGTTTCCAGCACCAATATAGCCGCGCCCTCACTTGATACAAAACCGTCCCTCCGCAAGTCAAAAGGCCTGCTCGCTTTTTCCGGCTCATCGTTATTGGTTGACATGGCCTTCATAGAACAAAACCCGGCCATTGCCAAAGGGGTAAGCGGCGCTTCCGCTCCACCGGAAACCATTACATCCGCATGGCCCCACTGAATCATTTTATAAGCGTCTCCCAATGCGTTGGAACTGGAGGCACACGCCGAAACGCTGGTGATATTGGGACCGCACAGGCGGTAATTGATAGCCGCCTGTGCGGCTCCCATATTGGCTATCATCATCGGCACGAAATGAGGACTGACCCGCCCCGGACCTTTCTCATTCAATACTTTAGCTTGTTCCTCCAGGGTTTCAATACCGCCTATTCCCGACCCGAGGATAACACCAATCCGGTTCCTGTCCTCCTTTTCCAGGTCAAGGCCGGCGTCCTCAAGCGCCATCCCGGTGGCCGCCACCGCAAATTGGGTAAAGCGGTCCATGCGCCGGGCTTCTTTTTTATTCAGGTATTTAGTATATTCAAAATCAACAACTTCACCCGCTATTTTAGTGCTGTAGTTGGCCGTGTCAAACCTGGTCAACCTCCTGATCCCGGAAACTCCGCCGGCAATAGAGGACCAAAACTGCTCCAGCCCCGTGCCCACCGGAGAGATAATCCCAAGACCGGTAATAACAACCCTTTTACGCAAAAACGATTCCTCCTTCTTCAAAAAAGTCCCGTGGTTTCCCCCGGGACTTACATTCTGACGAAAAATTATTGGCGTTCCTGGATGTATTTAATGGCCTCGCCCACAGTACGGATTTTTTCCGCGTCTTCATCGGGGATTTCCAGATCAAATTCTTCTTCCAGAGCCATGACCAATTCAACGATATCTAAAGAGTCGGCTCCCAGGTTATCGACAAAGGACGCCTCCATTTTGACTTCCTCTTCTTCTACACCTAACTGCTCAACAATAATGGACTTAACTTTGTCAGCTATGGACATAACAAATATTCACCCCCTTTCGATACTCTAACCAGATAAACTTTTTACACACATACCATCCCGCCGTCTATGGTTATGGTCTGTCCTGTTATGTATCCGGCCACGTCTGAAGCCAGGTAGGCCGCCAGTTCAGCTACTTCTTCGGGTCTGCCGAACCTTTTTAACGGGACCTGCGTCAGCATATTTTCCTTAACCCCTTCCGGCAGCCCCGCAGTCATTTCCGTATCGATAAACCCAGGCGCAATAGCGTTTACGGTAATATTACGGGAACCAAGCTCTTTCGCCATGGCCTTCGTCAGTCCTATCAGGCCGGCTTTAGCCGCGCTGTAATTAGCCTGGCCGCTGTTCCCGGTAAGACCGGCCACCGAACTGATATTGATGATACGTCCGTAGTGGTTCTTAAACATACCACGAGCAGCGACCTTGATACAGTTAAATGCCCCTTTCAGGCTTGCTCCGAGGACGGCGTCCCAGTCCTCGTCTTTCATTCGAAAGATGAGGTTATCCCTGGTTATTCCAGCGTTATTGACCAGGATGTCCACTTTGCCAAATTCAGCTTGAGCCGCTTTAACCATAGCCTCCGCACCTTTGGGGTCAGCCACATCCGCCTGGTAAACAAGCACCCGCCCGCCGGCGCCCCTGATGACCTCCGCCACCTCAGCTGCCGCGTCTGCCCTGCCGGCATAATTCACCAGCACCGCAGCCCCTTTTTGGGCTAGGCTAATGGCTATGGCGCGCCCAATCCCCCGGGAGGCTCCCGTAACTATGGCAACTCTGCCGTTAAGAACCATTTTAGCTAACCTCCCTGATGAGTGCAAGGACTTTTTCCAAAGATGCTCCATCTTCTATATTGCATACCACAGTTTCCCGGCTGATTTTCTTAACCAACCCGCTTAAGACCTTACCCGGGCCAACCTCGATGATTATCGTCACCCCGGATGAGATAAGCAGCCGGACGCTCTCTTCCCAGCGTACCGGGCTATAGACCTGACGGACTAAAGAATTCATTACTTCCTGCCCGGTGCGGACAAAATCAGCATTGACATTTGCCACCACCGATATAGCCGGGTCGGCTATAGATATCTTGTCCAGGTCTTTTGCCAGTTTTTCACCGGCCGGTCTCATCAGGCTGGAGTGAAACGGGGCGCTTACCGGCAATGGGATAAAACGTTTGGCGCCGGCCTCTTTAGCGAGAAGCCCGGCGGCTTTTAAACCTTCATTGTCCCCCGCCACAACCACCTGGCCGGGGCAGTTGAGATTAACCGCTTCAACGATACCCGCGGCCGAAGCTTTCCGGCACACCTCCCGGACTGCTTCTCCTGAAAGCCCCACGACAGCAGCCATCCCCCCGGCCCCGAGCGGAACGGCTTCCTGCATATATTGTCCGCGCTTACGGACCAGCTGCACGGCATCTTCAAATAAAAGCGACCCTGCGGCCACCAGAGCAGTATATTCACCCAGGCTGTGCCCAGCCACGGCAAACGGAACCGGCCCGCCCGCCCGCCTTAAAACTTCCAGACAGGCCACGCTGGCAGTCAGCACCGCGGGCTGAGTATTAATTGTTTTATTTAAATCTTCTTCCGGCCCTGAAAAACACATCCCGGAGATGGAAAACCTCAAGGCTTCGTCCGCCTTGCTAAAAACATCACGCGCCTCTGAAAAGTTTTCGTAAAATTCCCGCGCCATTCCAACATACTGAGACCCCTGGCCGGGAAAGAAAAAAGCAATGCTCACTGCCTTTTCACCACCAATTTGTTCAAATCACCCACTAGCAGCCCGGCGCCTTCCACCGTTTCCATAATAATTTCCCGCGCAGTCTGGACTTTACTGACCATGGCGCAAATCTGGCCGGCCATAACCGTGCCGTTCTCAACCTCACCCTCAACCATGGCAGCCCTGAGACTACCCATGCCCAGCTTTTCAAGCTCTTCCTGTGAAACGCCGTTTTTCTCCATCTCCTTATATTTTCTGGTCAGTTTGTTCCACAGGGAACGTACCGGGTGCCCGAGTGAAGCGCCGGTAATCGTAGTGTCGCGATCTTTAGCGCTGATTATCGCTTCTTTAGCCCTGGGGTTTATCGTACATTCGGCCGCGCACATAAAGCGGGTGCCCATCTGCACTCCAACCGCTCCCAGCGCCAGGGCCGCCACGAACCCCCGGCCGTCAAAAATACCGCCGGCCGCTATCACTGGAATATTAACAACGTCCACCACTTGAGGGACCATGGCCATAGTTGTAATATCCCCGATATGTCCCCCGGATTCCATGCCTTCAGCAATCAAGGCGTCAACACCGGTGCGGGCGAGTCTTTTCGCCAGCGCGACCGAAGAAACCACCGGAATAACTTTTGTTCCCACCTCCCGTAAAGCCGACACATATTTCCCGGGATTCCCGGCTCCGGTCGTTATTACAGCCACCGGTTCTTTTTTGAGCAAAGCCATATTATCTTCCAGAAAAGGTGAAAGAAGCATCACATTGACGCCGAAAGGTTTTTTTGTCAATTGTCTGGCCAGGCGAATCTGCTTATCGAGCCAGTCAGCCGGCATAGTGCCTGATCCAATGACGCCGAGCCCGCCCGCTTCAGAAACGGCAGCGGCCAACTCGGCAGTAGATACCCATGCCATGCCGCCTTGTATAATGGGATACTCTATACCAAGCAAGTCACACAATGCGGTACGGAACAATACCTCCCGCCCCCTGTACTAAATTTTAATTATATCACAAGAAAAAAATACCATAATTACCTCTAAATGTAAAGCATTACCACTTCAATGCCACGGAACCCCACGTTAGCCCGGCGCCAAAACCAACCATAACAACATGATAGCCGCTTTTGATCCGGCCGCCGCGCACAGCTTCTTCCAGCGCCAGCGGGATTGAAGCCGTAGAAGTGTTGCCATAACGATCCACATTGACCAGTACCTTTTCCATAGGTATACCAAGCCTTTTGGCAGCCGGTTTGATGATCCGGATATTCGCCTGGTGCGGAATAAAAAAGTCAACGTCTGACTTGTTAAGCCCGGCTTCAGCCAGCACTTCTTCTGCAGCCTCTCCCATAACCCTAACCGCGAATTTGAAAACTTCCCGGCCGTTCATCTGGAGGAAATGGAGCTTATTGTCTAAAGTTTCCCTGGTAGCCGGGCGCCTGGAACCTCCCGCGGGAATAAATAGGTGGTGCCCGAAGGCGCCGTCTGAATAGAGTTTAAAAGCCAAAATACCGCTGCCGGCAGGCACAGGCCTTAAAACCACCGCCCCGGCGCCGTCGCCAAAAAGCACACAAGTACTCCGGTCTTCCCAGTTAACCATTTTTGATAAGGTTTCGGCGCCAATCACCAGCACCGTGCGGCAGGTACCGGCGGCGATGAACTGGCTGCCGACGGCAAGCGCATGGACAAAACCGGTGCAACCGGCCGCCAAATCAAAAGCTCCGGCCTTTTTTTTTATCCCGATCCGGTCCTGCACCAGGCAGGCGGTGGCGGGCATAAGCATATCCGGAGTATTTGTGGCGACAATAACCAGATCAACTTCTTCCGGCTTTATCCCCGCGTCAGCCAGCGCCCGCCCGGCAGCGATTGAAGCCAGGTCCGAGGTAGCTTGTTCCGGACCGGTAATCCGTCTTTCCCTGATCCCCGACCTGGAAAAGATCCATTCATCGCTGGTATCCACCAGTTGCTCCAAATCAGCGTTAGTGAGGACCCTGTCCGGTGCGCAGGCCCCAATCCCCACAATTCCGGCGTTAACCACTTCCCTGTGCATTGGTGCAATCAACCTCTTTCTTCTCTGCAATTATACTGTCCCTGATAGCATCTACCAGATAATTATCAATTGACTCTTTCGCCACTCTAACTGCATTTTTAATAGCCTTGGCCGTAGACCTGCCATGGCAGATAACCGACACTCCATTTACTCCGAGCAGAGGCGCCCCGCCATATTCGGTATACTCAATCCGCCGCTGGAAACCTTTTAACGCGGCACTGGCCATAACACTACCCATCTTTGCAAGTATACTCTTGGCAATCTCTTCTTTCATAATATTGAACAGAGCCTCAGCCAACCCTTCCCCGGCCTTTAAAATAATATTTCCAACGAAACCGTCACACACCAGTACATCCGCCACACCTTTAAAAATATCTCCGCCTTCCACATTACCGATAAAATTGATTTCGGCGTTCTGCAGTAGAGGAAACGCGGCAAGCGTTACTTCATTCCCCTTTGTTTCTTCCTCCCCATTGCTCAGCAACCCGACTCTGGGGTTGCCGATACCGAGAATTTTCTTGGAATACAGGTAACCCATGACGCCAAATTGAAGCAGGTTTTGTGGCTTGCAATCCACATTTGCTCCGATGTCCAGCAGCACGGTGGCTCCATTTTCACTAGGAAGCACAATAGATATGGCCGGGCGGTCTATCCCCTTGATCCTTCCCAGACTGAGCAAAGCTGAAGCCATGGAAGCGCCGGTGCTCCCTGCGGAAACAATGGCGTCAGCCTCACCCTCTTTTACCATTTGAGTAGCTCTTACGATGGATGAATTTTTCTTGCGCCGCACGGCGACAGCCGGGTGATCCCTCATTTCAATAACCTCGGGAGCATGGACAACCCTTACCAGGCCGCCGGTTTCGCATTTGCCCAGTTCGGCCGAAACCTGTTTTTCATCTCCCACTAGGATTATGTCCAACTCATACTCCGCAGCCGCCTGAAGGGCTCCCTTAACAATTTCCCCGGGCGCAAAATCCCCGCCCATAGCATCCACAGCGATTTTCACTGCGGTACCTCCTCTGATATCGCAAAGACTACAAATTTACCCAAAAACACAACTTCTCCTTTAACTTGCGAGATAACTTTTACCATGTACCTATTTCCCTTTTTGGACTTTATAACCGCTTTAGCCAGCACTTTTTCACTACAATATACCGGCCGCTTGAAGCTAACCCTGGCAATACCGGTTAAAGCCGCTTCAGCGTCAATCACCGCGACAGCAAGCGAGTTGGCCTGGGCAAAGAGATGGTGACCTCTGAGCACACCCGTTTTTCTTAGTGTCATTTCAGGCGTTACGGGTAAGATCGACGTCCCATTGCTGCCCACATCCAAGTCCAGCAGATCTCCCACCAATTCCCCTCCGGAAAGCGTCCGGAGCGGGGTACCCTTGCCCATAGCTACATTTTTCAATCTTTCCCTTAGTTCCGGAATTTTCAAACCCATCCTGTCCAGCCTGATCGTCTGCACGCTGACCTTGAAAATCTGAGCCAGGTCTTCATCCGTCAGAAAGGGGTCGTTGTCCAGACATTTGGCCAGATGCCGCAACCTTTCAATTTTACCTGTATTATCCCTGCTCACTGCTCTCAACCTCAATACCAATTATATCATTAAAACAACAATTAGTACCAGGTGCTAAAAATAGTATAATCTATGGCATGCTCATTGGCAAGCAAATGGAAAAAAATAAGCCCCGGCTTAAATACCTGAAGCTTACTTAAATATACCTAAATTATTTAACTTATTTCGTCGCTACGACTTCCCTGGCCTTATAATACCCGCATTCCGGGCACATATGGTGAGGCATGATCATGGCGCGACATTGCGGACAATTTACCAGCGCCGGAACAACCAATTTCACATTAGCCGCACGCCGTTGTCTCCCGCGCTGTTTGGAAGATTTCCTTTTTGGTACTCCCATAGTTAACACCTCCTTTGGGCTCTTTCCTATCCACAACCAATTTAGCTGGTTATTTACTACTCTTTTCAATAAGATCCTTCAATACGCTTAAACGAAGGTCAGTATCTTCTTTACCGCAGTCACACCGGTCTTTATTCAAATTACATCCACAGCTGGGGCACAGGCCCCGGCAGTCCTCACGGCAGATCGCCTTCATCGGCAGCGACAGGATTATGCTCTTGATAACTTCAGGGGTAATATCAAGGATATCGCCGGCGAATGACACGACCTCATCCCCGCCGCCCTCCGTTGACCGAGTATAATTTTCCTTAATGGGGACTTCGAAAGAATAATCGAAATGCTCCAGGCAACGGTCACAAGTAAGGCTGAGCTTTCCGGATACCTCGCCTTCCACCGCCAAGGCCGAGCCGGTGCTATTAACAACCAGACTGGCTTTAACCGGGCCGGGAAAGCTTAAGTTCTTCCCTTGCAGTTCAAATGGAGGCAGTTCCGCCAAAAAGTCAAAGCGGCAAGGATCTCCCTGAACCCTTTTCAGCATTTCAACATTCAGTTGCAGCAAAGTCCACCACCTTATATTCAACACGGAAAATTATATATAAGATATCGTGGCTTTGTCAAGATTTTTCCTGCTTAAGCCTGTAAGACATCCACTTTAAAAACATAATTCAGCCACGTACAGTAAACGGGTTTTTGACAGTTGAATGTCCAATGGAATTCTAAGAAGCCTTGAAAACAGGGCTATTTTTATTGGAAAAATG
>MVRN01000016.1 GCA_002067965.1 Pelotomaculum sp. PtaU1.Bin035 | reverse complement strand
TTTAGAGCGCCTGGGAGGGCGCTTTTAGTTTTTGTGTTTTTGTCCTACGCTTGGGCGGAAATGTGCGTTTTAAAAGGAGTCAAGTTAGTTTGAAAAAAATAACCCTCTTTTTTTAAAATATAAGAATACAAGAAGCGGCTTCACGTGGCTGTAAGGCTGAGGGGTCGAAAGTGTTCACGCTCGTGAACACTTTTTTCACGCTGGCGAACACTATGTCAGGGAAGGTCAAACTTTTAGGCGGTGATTATTTGACTACCAGACGAACAAAAAGAGTAATAATGGACGAAACTATCCTGCCTGATGGGCGCATAAAAAGAGAGTTTACTGACGAGGAAACTGGTGAAAGGGTTGGCAGCGGCACGCATGGCTACAGAAACACAACCAGAAAGCCAAGGGAGCTTGAACAGCCTCCGTTTGTCAGGGTATGGATGCCCAACCTTTTAAAACTGGTCAAAGGCAAGGAATTGAAGCAAGGCGAAAAAGCCTTGCTTTTTGATTTGCTTGTGTTTCTTGACTGGCAGTCTACCATGTTGGTACATCCGGAAAAAGGGCACGCTGTGACGGCGCGGGATATTGCAAGTTACCTTGACTTGTCCGTGGGGTTTGTGTCTGAGACGCTTACGTGTTTGCACGACAAGGGTATAATAGGCAAGTTTAGCGCAGGCAAGGGCAGGCCGCACAAGTACCACCTAAACTGCAATTTAGCCTTCTACGGGAAGAACATGAATGATATGCGTGATTATGAGCGGTTTAATACCGACTGCGCTTTCTCCCCGTCAATAGTGGTGCAGTACAAAAAAGAGGAAAGCGGATTCAGGCAGATCAGGAGAGATATAACCACAAATATGTTACTAAAGAAAAGATAATTTTCCCGGCCTAAGCAACCGGGATTAGGGCGTTTGGCTATCCTAGCGGGCCAAGCGCCTTTTCTATTGCTACCGCTAGGGAATATACGCTAGGAGGAATTAATATGCAAATTCAAATTGACAACGAGTTTAAATCCCTAATACCGCTTTTAACGGCAGAGGAATATGCCGGACTTGAAAAAAGCATACTGGAGGAAGGTTGCCGAGATGCTCTTGTTTTATGGAACGGCATAATAATTGACGGGCATAACAGGTATGAGATATGCACGCAGAATAATATTCCGTTTAATACTACCGATAAGCAGTTTGAGAGCAGGGAAAAGGCCAAGGAATGGATCATTCTTAACCAGTTCAGCAGGAGGAACCTGTCAGCCTATGACCGGAGTTTATTGGCCTTAAAACTGAAAGATATTATATCAAAACAAGCCGAGCAAAGAATGAAATCAGGTATCCCTGTTCCGAAATCAGAACAGGGTAGGACGTTAGAAAAACTAGCAAAAATAGCGGATGTAGGGAAAGATACTATTTACAAAATTGAGAAGATAGAACAAAAGGCAACACCGGAGCAGAAGGAGAAAATAAAAAAAGGCGAAGTAAGTATCCATAAGGTTTTTATGGATATTAACAGAGAAGAAAAGCGGGAGGCGATAAAGCAGGATTTAAAAACTGTTGAGCTACCAAAGGGGACGTTCAACGTAATCCTTGCCGATCCTCCCTGGAAATATAAATTCTCAGAAACAGAATCCAGGGCGATAGAAAACCAGTACCCGACAATGGAACTGGAGGATATAAAAAATTTAAAGATACCAAGCGCCGATAATTCGGTGCTTTTTTTATGGGCAACAGCCCCGAAACTGGAAGAAGCATTACAGGTATTAAATGCCTGGGGATTTGAATACAGGACTTGTGCTGTATGGGATAAAGAAGTAATTGGAATGGGTTATTGGTTTAGGGTTCAACATGAATTACTTCTTGTTGGCGTTAAAGGCAATTTTGCGCCTCCAACACCAGATAACCGCATAAGTTCTGTTATCCGCGAAAAACGCGATAAACACAGCAAGAAGCCAGAACAGATATATGATTTGATTGAAAAAATGTTCCCGAACGGTAAATTTCTTGAGTTGTTTGCCAGGGAAAACAAGCGGACCAATTGGACGGTTTGGGGGAATCAATGTGAATGACTTCCGGACCGATTTAAAATATTCGCTCGATGAGCGCGAGAATGAAATATTTGACCGCTTTTATTATCGGGTTTTTCCCGGCTTGAAGTTGATAGAACTTGTTACAGACTTAGAACTCCAGAGAAAGGGTATTGACAAGATACTGCATTTCAAAAGCGGAAAGCAGGTAACTATTGACGAGAAAAAACGAAGGGTAGATTACGGAGACATACTTTTGGAGTTGTGGAGTATTTGGGAACAAAGAAAACGCGGTTGGCTTTATACATGCCAGTGCGATTATATTGTTTATGCTGTAATGCCGGTAAAAGCTGTTTATTTATTGCCAGCCTTTCTTTTAAAAAGAGCTTGGCTGACTAATTGCCATGATTGGTCGAAGATATACCGTATAGTTGACGCCAAGAATAATTGGTATGTAACAAAAAGCATTGCCATACCTGTTAATATCCTGTTAAATGCTATATCCCACGAAATGCAACAGAGATTAACCGGGGGGACGTGATACAATGCCTAATCTAGCGGACAAGAAAAGAGGTTAGCGGTAAATGCTTGCAAACTGGCTATCCTGATACTTTGTTGTTGTTGCTGATGATACCTGGAAGCGAGCACGACGAAAGCGTGTTTCACAAGATGTTTGAAGGTTCGAGGCTAAAAGGCGAATGGTTCCGCCCGGACCCTTATGTGATAGATAAAATCAAAGAATTAAAAGCGAAATTTGGTCAATAACTTGTGTGGATGAGTTGGAAACGACATCGGAACAGAAGATTTAGTAAGAATAACCGGCATGGTCAGGAGAACGGTACTGGAAGAGGGCACTCAAGGAGATAAAGAACATGAAATGAGGTGGTGTTATGGCAAAGGTAGATAAAAAAGCCGCGTTTCTGGCCGCATATGCTGAGTGTGGAAACGT
>MVRN01000015.1 GCA_002067965.1 Pelotomaculum sp. PtaU1.Bin035 | reverse complement strand
AATTGATGTTGACTCGGAACACAGGTATGCTTGGACCAGAATTAGTAACATTGAAGGCACGAATGCCGGGGAATTACCAGAGTAAGGCATAGTTTAATATAAAAAATTGGTTTTAGCCAGAAATGGCAAAGTCCCGTCTCCTTGAAGTCTTATTTACAGTCAAACATTTTGACCATGCAGTATTGCTTTGCAGTAATAACTGCATCAAGTAAAGACCTTTTTGTGGGATTTACAATACAATCTAAATTCGGATTTTCAAATTCCGGCCTCCTTGTAGTGTAATTTAAAACGAATTTGGATTGCCAGAAGTAGCAAAAGTTCGGTCCTCTGAAGTGCAACATTTTGTCTGTTATGTATCGAGGAGCAAAGCATTTGCGCAAGGGAAATCAAAATGAGGCCGATATAATAACCCTCTTCGAACGCGAGGATAGTTACGCATTTAGAATGCACCCGGCCTGGGGGGGGAATCGCTAAAAGTAATGGTGAGAAGCAAAAGTGCGGGGTGTGCCGGCACTATGATCCTGCCAAGAAACAATGTCCTCCATTAGAAAAATGTATGTCAGAGAGCCGGGAAGCCTCATGTTTCCTGGCTTTTTCATATAAGGATTTAGAAAAAATACTTGACATTGCATATGATGTCGTATATGATATTATTAAGAGGTGAGCAGTAAATGAGTCAGAAGGATAAACTAATAAGCAAACTAAAAAATGCAAAATTCGCTGACTTCGAGGAAATACACCTACTACTTACAAAGCTAGGATTTGATAACAGAAACAAAGGAAGCCACTACACCTACACAAAGGCGCCATACGTGATAGGGATAGTAAAGAGGAGCGGAAAGCCGGTGAAAAGAGTTTATCTGGAGAATTTAAAAGACTTGCTGGAGAGGATGGGGCTCTAAGCCCCATTCACGAACCAGATTTATAAAGTAAAAATAATAAGTTTGGAGTGAATTAGCATGGATAAGGACCTTAAT
Source organism: Pelotomaculum sp. PtaU1.Bin035 (assembly GCA_002067965.1). GTDB lineage: Bacteria > Bacillota > Desulfotomaculia > Desulfotomaculales > Pelotomaculaceae > MVRN01. The sequence goes on along the minus strand of MVRN01000015.1, from coordinate 1,575 downwards.
TATTATTTAAACATTGATTACCCTTTCACTGTACGGCCTGACACTGATGATGGCGGGTATATAGTCGAATTTACTGACCTGCGCTATTGCGTTGGCACCGGCGATACGATTCAAGAGGCCATAAACGACGCAATGATTGCACAAAGCGAATGGATTAAAGCTGCCTTTGAAAAAGGTATTGCCATTCCGGAGCCTGGCGGAAGCGAGGAATATAATGGCCGGATTTCACTGAGGATACCTAAGAGTTTACACAAGATGGTTGTTGAAACGGCAAAAAGAGAAGGAGTTAGTGCGAACCAGTTTTTATCACATCTTATTAGTATAGGTATTGGGAAGAAAACAGTTTAAATTATTTCATGTGAAATAAAAGCCCCGGTTAATCGGGAGCTTCTATTTTTTTGTATAACGAAAACCACCTGCTATGCAGGTGGTTCTAAAAAAGGGTGTGCCCGGCATGGGCGTTATCTATAGGGTGAAAGTCCCGAGCGATGAAGGTAGCAGTAACCGTTAGCTTAAGGCAAGGGTGTCCGCCGCGAGACGGAATCTGAAGGAAGCCGGCGGCAAACCTCCGGCCCGAGGACCACAAACCCCAGGCGAGGCTAGTGACAGTTGGACGAGCTTGCCTTTCAAAGCGGAGTCCTTGCTGCCAAAGGCTGTCAAGAGTAGATGGGGCGGGTATATGGAGGGAAAGATAGCGCTCTTACCCGGGGAGACCTGCCGGGTATGCCAATTTCGTTGGTAACCCGCACAGCAATGTGCGACTGAACCGGCAGGAGTCAGCAGAGGCCATACTACCTGTGAGGAGACGTCCAAGCAGGGAAGGGCCGAACATGATTGTGAGGGAAGTTCATGGCGAGCTCGCGAGAGAAGCAACGACAGCAGAAAATCCTGAAAGGGAGCTGCCTTCAAGAGGAAGCGGTGAATCCGCGGGGGATTGAAGGAGTGCCCAGTTTCTCTCCGGCGCAGACCAGAGAAACGACCCGCGAAGAAAGTAGTACCTACCTAATGGAACAGGTGGTGGAAAGGAATAACATGTTCCAGGCCTTGCACCGGGTGAAATCTAACAAAGGGGCACCGGGCATAGATGGAATGACCATAGAATCCCTTGGCCCATTCCTCAAAGACCATTGGCCCCGAATTAGAGAACAACTCCTAAATGGGACCTATCAGCCTAAACCCGTACGTCGTGTCGAAATCCCGAAACAAGACAGTGGTGGCGTAAGGCTATTAGGTATACCCTCAGTGTTAGACCGCCTGATCCAGCAGGCACTTCTACAGATCCTGGACCCTATCTTCGACCCCATGTTTTCACCCTATAGCTACGGCTTTCGGCTCGGACGCAAAGCCCAAACAGCCGTAAAACAAGCCCGGCAGTATATCCAGGAAGGTTATCGATGGGTAGTAGACCTCGACTTGGAAAAGTTCTTTGGAGCGCCAGGATAAGCCTGATGCTTCCAGCGGGTGAGATTCCCGCCCCGGAAAGGGGAAAGAGCCGCCCCGCCGGGAATCAAGTCTTGGGTTCGTGATTGGTAACAACGCGGGCTAAGCGTAGACAGATCGACATCCGGGCCGTAA
>MVRN01000014.1 GCA_002067965.1 Pelotomaculum sp. PtaU1.Bin035 | reverse complement strand
CTTAATTTGTTATACCTTTTTTGCCTTTAAGGGTTAAATATTTTTCCAGTTTCCTCGAATATAATGCTTGACATTTTACCGCTGGGCTTTTAAATTGTATTATAATGCTTAATATTGCTTAAGTCAATCTTATTTTATTGAAAAAGACAAAATAAAAGAACCGTCATCATACCTTGTTCATCCGTAATCATTCGCGACTAATACGCTTTTTGCGTATTGTTGAAAGTCTAAATATGTCGAATTATGGGGAACGAAAATCCTCCACAACTCACCCCATATTCTGATATATTTTGCAGGAAAGGATTTTTAAAAAAAGGAGGTACTAAAAATTGAAATGCCCTTCCTGTAATACCGACGATTTAACGGGCTTATACTGTTCTAATTGTGGAGCTAAACTACCCGTAAATCAAGAACAAGAAATTCCAGAGAACGATTCTTTGAACAATAAACCAATAGAGCAGGAATTAGAAAACTTAACAGAACAATTTGCAGGAATAAATTCAGATAATAAGAAAAAACAGCCTAAATTAAACAAATTAATTTTTATATCTGTTGGTATAATAGTATTGTTAACAATTATTATTTCAATTCAAAACCACAATAAAAATGAAGCAGAATACCAGAAAGGAATTGAATTAAAAAGCAATGAAAATTGGGAAGAATCAGCAAAGATATTTTTAGATTTGAAAAATAAAGGATATCGTGATTCAAATATACATTATGCAGAGATTAAGCAAATATTATCATATCAAAAAAGTATACAATTAATTAAAGATAAAAAATGGAAAGAAGCAGCTACAGAACTCGTATCATTGCAACAAGAGAACTATAAAGATTCAAAGGTACTTTATAGTTATGTATCAGCAGAACAACAATATTTAGCAGATTTTTTAGGGACAGCCATTATTGAAAATAACATAGCACATTTGAAACCAGTGCAAACTAAATTAAATGAAATAAGCACAGATTATTCAGGTTTATTTGCACAAGATATTAATAACTTTAGAAATGATATAGAGAAACAACTACAATCATTACAAACTAGATTAGCGGAAAGTAAAAAGAAAACAGAAAGTGTAAGCAGTAAAACACAGGGTGTTAGAATTGGAATGACGCAACAGGAAGTTTTAAATTCAAGTTGGGGTAAACCTAAGAGTGTCAACAAGACAACTACACAATATGGAATACATGAACAATGGGTTTATGGTAATAATAATTACCTTTATTTTGAGGATGGCATCCTAACAACTATACAGAATTAAAAAAAGGAGGTTCGGGATTATGCGAAAATCTTTGAGACTGCGAAAACTTACTGCTTTACTGATCGTCGTGATGGTGCTGGGATGGAGCGGGGCGGCATGGGGTGTTTATTGGACTAATTTAATTGACCAAATGACACCTCTTGACGCTTCGGGTCCTGAAAGCACTACCGAAGTCAACCAGACATATATTGATCTGACCAATGTTTCAAGTGGTTCCGTGACTTCCGCGACATATATCGGCGCGGATCAGGTTAGAACTGATAATTCTTATACCGTTGCATCACAAACATATATGGAGGCTATGGGCAGGATTACAAGTTTTATTTTCGAGTTAAGTAATCAATATAGACCCGATACCGATTTAGCATTAAGCGGCGTTGATTATCTGCCGACCGTTCATGTTTATACTTATGGAGTCCAAAAAGATCAGGCCATGTATTCGGTTGTCTCCGGACTTGTAGAATGTCTTGGTAATCCACCCATAAGAAACCATGGTGATAGTTCATCCTCATGGGTAAATAATTACTCACCTACTGCTATTAGTTCAAAAACTATAACTTCCTTTAAAATTGGTGAATCTACTATTACCACTTCTTCTGGAACAATAACTATGGACGTTACCCCTTACGTAAAAGATAACCGAACCTATACCCCTGTTCGCTACCTTGCCTACGCCCTCGGAGTACCCGAAGAAGGTATATTATGGGATGAAGCAACGCAGACCGTTACAATAACAAAGGATGATACTACCCTTAAACTAACCATAGGCAGTACCACCCTTACAAAAAATTCAGAAATAACCGACATGGATGTTGCACCGGAACTTGTTGATCCGGGTAGAACAATGTTGCCTGCCCGGTGGGTGAGTGAGGCTCTTGGAGCAACAGTTACATGGGACGAAAAAACTCAACAGGTAACAATAGAAATTACTCAGCAGGAGCAGAGTTAACAGGCTCTGCTTTTTCTTTTCTTAATTTCATTTCTTGTATTTTAGCTTCTAGTTCGGGTCTTTTCTGAAGCCTAATGCCGGCCATATTCTTACGTACGGCAAATAATACCCATGAAAATTTGTCATTAACTTCCGGTTCATGGCTTTTAATGACAAAATAAGTATCACCTATTTCTGCCTCATAAAGAGTAAATGGTCCCTTGGGTGTACATATAATATTCCAGGGGGTTTCCTCGCTATTCGGTATAATACATTCAAGAAATAGCGGATCTAGATCAACGCGACATTCACCATTTACTAATTCGGCAACACCTTTCGGGGCCCTGTCCATATACAATACTTCAGGGGATTCAACAGCAGCCAATGCTACCAGGCCTTGACTTGTTTCCTCAACTGCGTTTTTAGGCAGACCTATTACATCAAGCCTGCCAGATACAAACAAATTCCCCTGCACATTAACCTCATAATCTGGATCAAGATAAATCGTATTTCCAACAATAGCTACACTCTTTGTATTTCCAGTATTATTCCTCGCATGAATTTTTAAGCCGCCGCTGCCGTAATAAGCTTCTGTCGGCAGTATTTGACCAACCATATCATTGAGGACGGTATCATACCACTGTACCAACCCACCACCAGAGGCCCAAATATTTAATGCGGTTTTTCCATTCTCAACAACCGTCAAAGGTTCAAAGCCAGGGTTTAGTTGGATATAGCTTGTATCTCCTTCGTTTCCGCTTCTGATTTTATGCCCCCACATTTACACCACCCCCAAACAGTGATAAGGTTTTATGTTTTACGAAGCCGCTAAAAGTCGGAGTAATCACCAAAATATCAATATCCCCGCCGCTTAATTGCTGATATCCTTCAAAGAATTTAATGCCTTTTATGCCTACTGTGACCAAGAACTCAACGCATTCTATTGCGTCCCTGAGCGGCATCGTGCCCCATCGAATGACCTTATCACCAATAAATTCCTTAATGACTTCAGTCACGCCGGACATAGCCATACCAAATTCATAACAACCGTCAGGGTATCCGGGTATATCCATCCTAAATCCTCTGGGAACCCTTGTTTCCTTTGTTGCTTCTTGTCCATCCCGGTAAAATACCTGGAATGGTTTTTTTGTCCGGGGACTATAACCCGCCCAGTAAAAACTATAACCCATTTCTGGAGGTAGCGCCTTCTTTATGAACTCGTTAAGAATTTCCCCTGCATCCAAAACATTAAAACTCAGGTTGCTTCTCAGGTTAAGCCGCACGATCCGGTCAAACTCGGTAATTTCATTTCGTAAACACCAACCCTGATCATTACTGTCTGGGCCTGAATACATGAGGCCAAACTTATCGGCTATAAGAAACACTTTTTCTTCATTGTCTGTAAGCAGTCCATGATTCAATTTTGGGTTTCTAAAACCATCACAAAGATCTTCTTTTTCAGCCAATATGGCCCTGCCTTCTCCGGCCATTACAATTCCGCCAGGGGTTAAAGCTGACATAACGATAGTCATAACATAACACATCCTTTTCATATGATTTTAATTTTATTTTTGGAGCGGGGCCGTCCAGCTCCGCCCCGGGTGGTCGTTTACGCCTCTTTTTCTCCTCTCTTCACGTCAATTAACATTTTTTGTTAGAGGTTTCATTGTTTCCATGTTGAATACTGTCTCAAAAAAAATTACGGGATCGATCTTAATGGATGAAAAAACTAAAGAGTCTGTCCTTAACTTTCTTATCCAATACTACGTTCAAAACGGTAAACAGTTTGACAGAGGAGATGTCCCATTATCTCAGCAATTAACTACAATACCACTTCATATACTGAGGGCAACATTACAAATACTAAGAGAGGAAGACTTGGTTGACTTTATAGAACATGCCGGATACCTTCACCATATCGAAGCAACTCCCAAGGGTATGGCTTACTTTGAACGTAAAAAGCAAGCTCAAAAAGAAAAATGGGAAATGAAAAAAGCAGACTGGATCAAATGTACTATTTTTGCCATTATTGGTTTTATTTTTAATATTATTATTCAATGGCTAAAAACGAATCCAAGGCCATAAGAATAAACTTAGTACATATCCAATAGTGATCCCGATTATAGCTATTAAAATATCTCTCAAAGAAAGCACCACCTTTGTATTATGCGGGGAGCGGAGCCGGACCACCGCTCACAAGGGAGTGGCGACCCTGTATAATAATTTACTTCCCGCCGTACTTGCCTCGCCCCATCACAATATTATTGTAAAAACCCCCCGTGATCTGCGTTGCCAGGTTACGGCAGCATGATGATAAGTTAAATGAGCTTGTCCTTTTTAAAAACACTGCTACTTTACCCTCAGCGACATAGACGGCGTATACTGCGTCCTGAAGTTCGTTTAATTTCTTTTCCACGGCAGGGTGGAGTTTTTCTGTAAGTTCTTTTTGGAGAGCTTTCGCGGCCTTGAGTTCTTCCTGGGTAGGCTCCGGGCACTTTTGCAACTCCTTCAGTTCTGCCTCAACCTCGTCACTCTGAGGTAGGTGCGCGGCTAGATCTTTGGCGATCGTTACGGATTCGAACTCAATCGCCTGTTTAAGTTGTTCTTGGATTTTCTTTGTGGATTCGGTTAAAATTCCCATTTGTTACCAACTCCTTTTCTTTATAAAATTTTAATTCTTGGTCGATTCGCTCCCTGCGCCGGCGCTGCTCGTTGGACCAGATGCGGATCAGGGTGTTAACGCTTATATGTTTCGGCATTGCATTATTCCTCCCGCTTGGTTGAAAATTCTACAGCTCCTGTCCCGTCTTTCCAGGTGACGCGAAGGTTGAGTTGGCCGGGTGCAGCGGTCGGTCTGCCTACAAGCTGGGTCTTTTTGTCAACAGCAATCCCGGCCAAAACTCCTAGTTGAGACGCGGGAACGCTGGTAAGATCTTTGCTGTTTAGTTCGTCGACTACCCGTTCAGCCAGGTTGTGGAACTTATGACCAAGACGCATGTTTTCCAATTCCTTGTTCTCATTAAAATATTCGCGGTAAATGTGTCCGGCGGTTGTCCTGTTTATGCCGAATTTGGCGGCGGCATCTTTTAGGGTGCCACCTTGCGCAATAAACATGGCGATTTCCTCGCGGAGTTCGTCGGGGAGACGGTTCCAGGCGGGATGGCCTTCACGGACGGGTTCAAGCGGTTCAAGGATTTCAACGGCGCTTTGGTCGGTGTTTTGATCGTCGCTTGCGTTCAAGTGTGTGTCGTTGTTTGTGTTCAATTTTAACTTCTCCTTTCTTGGTGCTGGTGTCAAGGTGGTTAGCTTGACAGTGGTTCTTTCTTCCTGGTGTCAAGTAGTTTGACTTGACAGTACTTGATTCGTATAATGAGGGTTTAAGGTATTTTTTGGTTATTACTGGTCCGTGGTTTGCGGGTGCAATGGCTGAATCCGTTGGTGTTGCCGTGTTTGTTGGGTTTAATGGTTGTTGATAATATGAGTTAGTGCCGCCTCACACTAAGAAGTAAAAAGGTTATACTATTTAGTTAATTGTGACACACTAAATCTTTGATTATGTTATATATTATGTTACAATAATTTTACCCGGAGCGCCGGAGGTTCGGCGCTCCGAATCAGATCAACTAACTCGCAACAGTATAGCGCTTTTGAAGCTCCGCACGAATCTCCTTTGGGTACAACTGTGGAGAGGTTTTTAGAAGCCGCCTCACGTATTTATTGAATGACTCAAACCTCCGATTGAAACCTGACTCTGCTAACGCTCTGGCGTACCAACCAGTAATTTCCATTAATGCACCATCAACCCGTTCACTTAGAGGTAAGTTTTCGTTCTGCCAAATTGCTCTGCCTTGCCGTTTAAGCTCTTCCCGCTCGGCATATATCAGTACAAAGTTTCCGAAATATTGCCGTGCACGTTCAATTTTGCGGTGATAAGCTAAATGTTCTTTGCGGTCCTGCGGGTAAACGAAACCATATCCGCACTTTTCGCAACGGGTCGCAATCGCCTTTGTCTTTATCTTCATAATATATTCTCCTTCTGTGTACGCCGTGGATCGGCCAGGATACCACGGCTTTTTTGTTGTTATTTATCATTTGTAATTAAACCCCTTTTTTATTTAAAACCCCTTATTTTCCGCGCGTTGCGGTTGCCGTGTTCACCTCCTTGAATGATTATATCTATGTTAATTGCGGCGACCCCTTGCCGGTTGCCCGGCCACCGCAAATCTATATGATGCCACCCTGCCTTGATGCGCGCCGGCAGAGCAGGACGGACGGATTTTTATTTTCTTGCCGGTATCCTTATATCTTCATTACCATAAAAAACTGAAAGCCATTTCTTATCTTCTTCGCTTGGTGGATCATTCACCGATAGCATACGATCCTCGGCAAGGCTTCTAAATCGATCAATATGGTCTATTGCTTTGCTTAGCTCTCCGGAAATTTTGACGGTCAATAGTGCTTGATGTTCTGGACTGCATAGGAATTTGACAAGCATTTCTCTGATTTCTTTAATATTACTGGCCATAGTCTTCCATTGCTCGTATGTGGACGGTATTTTACTGATCTTCGCCAGGTTAATCACCCTCCTTCTTACGACCAGCCGCCAAGCGCCTGTTTATAAAGCTCTGCGCGTTTACTGCTGTCTATGACCACAAATAGGTTGTTTTTATAATGCTCGAACTGGCTTTTTGCTCCGCATATAAAGCATCTGCCAGCTAGGTGAATGTGATCCTCGACAACGGCATCCGGGATCTTGTCCAATTCATTTTTACACTGTAAACAGAATTCCATGAAAAACCTCCATATTTTTACTGCCAACTGTCGCCAGGTCCACAACCTGCTAAAAAATTGTCATTTTCGGTAACAGCGGTAATTCTGGTAACGCTTTCTGAAAATCCGCGCCGTTCAAGGCTTCCAGCGTTTTCATGCGGTAACTCTTGCGGTAACTCTTGTGGTAATTCGGTAACTCTTTCTGAAGAATTACCGGAATTACCAGAGTGAATAGAATTACTAGAATCACCAGAGTTACCGATAAAATATTTTCCATATCCTACTTTTTTTATTAACCCCTCACCCTCAAGTGTAATCAATAGTTTTCTTACTGCTCCAACGTTTTTTCTTAGAATTTGGCTGATTTCTTTAGGCGTCATTATCTCTTTTGAGTTCTTTAGTACCTCCAATATTTCCCTGCGTTCCTCGGTCATTCTGTATTCTTCGGCATCCCCTAACACACACCATGTGCATATTACCTTATCAAATTCAAGGGCTTTTTCCGTTTCTTCGACGTCTCGTCCGGTGATAAACAAACTAGCATCAGCCCGGCCACGTTCGCGCTTAAGAATCATAAGCGCATCAGCAGCACCTGTTAAACCGGTCGAGCCTGAAATCTGCTCCAGAGGGTCCTCAGACGTCATTTTCCGCAGGTGGTGCACAAGGAGAATGGCAATGCCATACTTGTCGGCAATGCTCTTTAGTCCTTCAATTGCTGCATAGTCATCCTGATAAATACCGTTGATCGAATTAGTTGCCTTCCGGATTTTGGCCAGGGTATCTATAATCACGAGCTTACATTTTGGGTGGCTAAGCAACCAGTTATTCAGTTGTTCAAGACCACCCCGGTCTGTTTTTAGCCAGTCATTGAAAATATAAAATCCTTCGGGCGCGGGAGTGTCCTGTAATACTATTGCTAGACGTTTTTTTAAACGGCGGGGAGTATCCTCAAGTGCCAAATACAAAACTTCGGCTTTATCTACACTAATATTCCCTAGAGCTTTACCACCGGCAGCCACAGCTACGGCAAAGTTGAGGCATAGCCAGGACTTGCCGAGTTTCGGCCTGCCGGCCAGTATTGAAAGCCCCTCGCAAAGCACCCCGGAAATTACCCACAGGGGATCTTTGAACTCCGTTTTCATCAGTTGTGACGCAGTGAAACCAGTCGGAATTTTTATTTTTTTATTGGTTAGGTTATTGGACTGGATATTTTTTTGAAAATCATTATTTTCTTTCCGATCTTTCCACCCAGGCTCGATCAAATCTCGAAGAGCATACCAATCATTTCCTGAACATCCGTTATGAAAACAACCAAAACTAATGCCACCGTTGTTAAATTTTGTAATCCTTGAATCTCGGCCATGCGACGAATCGAACGGGCACTGCTCTAGCACGTATATTGTTGCGTTTTTCCATGATTTTGTCTTATATACCTGGAGATTATGTTCTTTAATCCATGTTTCTAAATTAAAATCATCACCACTATACCCTTTTGGTTCCCGTATTGGCTCGACGTACATCGCAGCCAAGGAATTTAATTTGTCTACAGAGACAATTTCTAGTTTTTCCGGTAAACTTAAAATTTTTGACAATCTATGTGGCCGTTCGGGAGTGCTGTCGCCTTTTTGGGACCACGTCCCATAAAGTTTAACGATTCGAGCCGCGTTGAAAACCTTTTGGTCAACTAGAATTCTTGGTTTTTGGTTTTTATCATCACTAAATAATGCATCAATGGATTTTAAACATTTTTCGATTAAGTTTTTACTTTCTTCGTTATTTGGTAAGTCTATGGCAAAAAGTAAATGAGCGCCGTTGCTACTATCAAAAAGCCCAGGTTCTGGCCAACCTTCTTCCTTTAAAAAATCTCTAATCAGCAGAGCCTTGGTTAATGCAGCTTCATGTTCTTCGTTGGTACTGCTAATACCGGCTGGTCGCTCGGCATCGAGATCAATAAGAAAAAATCTTCGTCTCACTATGTCGTTATCACCGGTTGTATACTTTGAATAATCTTTAATCCGATTTGCTGCACGTGCAAGCAGTTCAGGATTGACAGGATTAATTGTTATATAAACAAATGGGACGTTTCCATTTAATAAGGTTGCCCACTTAACAGCAGTATTTAGGTTGTTAAAATACCCTGACTTAGTACCCCTTTTAGTTTCCGGGCACCTCAATTCAATGACGTTTCCGTCTGACATAAATAGTTTTAATGCCCTCAAAATGTCATTACTACTTTCCTGAATCAGTTGTGCTACCTGGTTTGTTGGTTGACTACTGACCTGTTGGTCCATTTTGTGCGCCTCCTGCTTAACAGGCGCCTTGTATCGCCCTTGCTGCCTTGATAAATGTTTCGATTGCTGTTATTATGATAAAGAGTTAAGTTGAACATATTTCCTCCTACCACCGCTCCCCGGCAACGCCGCAGCCGGGGATTTTATTTCTGGTTATTGCACACGACGAATTCGGCCTCGCTCAAATTCCTCACTTAGGGTGCAATTAGCCTCCTGATTGCTCATCCATTGATCAAGCGAGTTCCGTCTAAACAATACCCGCCGCCCTGCATGGATTGCTGGAATTTGCCTCTTTTTAACCAACTCAAGAAGCAACCAATAACTTACTCCGATGTACCCCGCTGCTTCCTTCGCGGTCATAGTTGCCCTCTCTTGCTGTAATTTTGCAGAATCTTTGTCCAAGCCATTTGCAGAATAATTAGGCTTAACATTTCTTTTGAATGTGCAAA
>MVRN01000013.1 GCA_002067965.1 Pelotomaculum sp. PtaU1.Bin035 | reverse complement strand
ACTTGGTCAGTTTATTCGTCAGACTAAGGACAATTAACACCGGCTATTTCTGGACTTTATACGGTAGCATTAACACTTGACGTACTCAGAGGGAACGGAATAATTCTGATAATCTATCGCTATATGGTAGTTCAACTGCACGGTAGCGGTTTTCCATTGTCCGAATTCATACAGGTATTTGGGTAAAGGCTGCATGAATGGAAACTCTTCTTCCGCAAATACAGAATAACGGCTTCCGTCCCTCTTCTGGAATTCATTGTGGTTAAAACGATCCAGTTCTTTCCTGATAGCTGTATTCATTTCATTGATATCAAAGAATTGACGGTTACGTAGTTTGGCGATAATATGGGATGTCACCTGGCCCGCCGCCCCTTCTACAGCAGCTTTATCTTTGGGTGCCAATACCCTGGCGGGCAGGACAGCTGTCTGATAGTGGTCTGCTAATTCCTGGTAGGCGTGATTAACGATCGGGTCTTCATGCTTCTTATTGCTGAGTATTCCCGTTTTAAGATTATCCGGGATAATCAGCCTGGTGGAAGCCCCGAAATACTCATACATGCTGATATGTACGTTGATCCAGTCTTCCTCTTTCATGGTAAGGCAGGCCTTCGCAAAACAGTACATGCTGAACGGCAATGTGGCAACAAACAGATAAACCTTGCAGCTATTCCCGGTTAGCTTGTCGTAAAGTGGCAGGGGAGTGCCTACCCAATCCACCATCAGCTTATCACCCGGCTTATGCCGGATATGCATGGTAAGGCGGTGCTGGTTAACGTAGTCCTGATAAAGTTTGCAGAATTGGGAGTACATATACGGAGGCTTTTCCGAACGGCGACAGGTATCAACGTATTCTTCCCACAAGAGCTTTAATGTCACACCGCTTTTCAAAAGTTCCTTATGGATGTAATCGTAATCAGGAGTGACAAGAAGCGGCGCCTGCGATTCCTCTGGGAATAGCTGCTGGTGCAGTTCCTGATCGTTCAAGGGATTCAGGGAATCTTCGGAAACCGGATGTTCCTGCAATGCCTTAAAAACCTTTGCCACCGTGTTTCTGGATACTTTCAAGGTATCCGCAATTCTCCGCTGGCTATAACCCTTTATGCGGAGCTGCAAAATTTGCTTTTCTTTGGACATAAAAATGTCCCCCTTTCGTAAGTATTACGGCATTACCGCAATTTCATTGTAATACTTACTTTGGCGGCTCTCGATAGCGGATTCTCCTTTTAAAACCACTGGCTCTCAATCCCGGATTATGTGGCTCTGCATATCGGATTCACTGGCTCAGAACCTTCGGAATATTCACTACAAATATGAAAATTCTACAAAAATATAGATATTCCTTCAATTAGCACCAAATTTTAACGTAAATGGACTGAATAGTATGAAAAATTACAGGAAGACGATGTCTTCAGGGAGCAAGCGATGAACGAAATCACTTCGCGAAAGCCTTCAAGATATAAAGATGTCGGGTAACATTAAGGCTCAACAATCAGCAATTATCTGACTGTTGAGCCTCATTGGCGCACAAAACTTCTTTTCATGTAAAACCTCTGATATTACTACACTTTTCAGATCTATAAAAATAATATGCAACTATTCGGTAATTCCGTCAGCAGAATTATACGGAAATTTTTGGCGAGAGGGAACAAGAAGATTTCTTTCACCGGCTTTTGCCGGAGTTTGCGGGTACATAGCCGAAGTAATGGAAGCGTCCGATTAGTTCGCCCCAGAGGTGCGAGCCGGATTCTATATTGTTTGCCGAGCTTTTTGCGGCTGAAATTATATGCAAATTCAATTAAATAAATAATCTATATATTCAACACCTATTGTATCGTTTTCGTTCATTTCTATATTGCCATAAGTAGAAATCCAATATCCTTCTATCGGCAACTCCTGATCACTTATTTGGGCTAATTTACTATCACTCACAAAAATCTTTTGCCTATCTCTTATTGCATAAGTGATATATTCTCCTTCGCTAGTAATCCCGTAACTTTTATATTCTCCATTAGGTCGATTCTCAAGAACATCTAATTTGTCAAGAACTTCAAAAATCTTTTTAGCTGGCACTAACTTATCGTATTGAATCCATTGTTTTACAATTTTGGGCTTTAATATATAAACATTTTGGGAAGGATCAAAAATTGTACTATAAAACTTATAATTACCATCAGCTAATGTTATTAACTCATATTCAAATTTCAATATTTCTCCATCTCCTTTATAGTTTATTTTTAAACTATTCAATTTTGTATTTTCCGGCAAGTCAAGAGTAGCCTGAACAATAGACCATTCCTTATAAAAGTTGATCGAATTTAAATTTTTCTCAGAAACCAAAACCCTACGCTCTCTCTCAAAATATAAATTAGATATCATTGGAATTAGTAAACTGACAACCATGACAATTATCCCCAGGTAAACTGACAGCGATTTTGTTCTTCTGTTTTTTTTAGGCTTAATGAAAAAGATAAATATTAAATATCCCAGAGGTATTGGAAATCCATTAAATACAAACCTAACAATTCCTAAGAAAAAGTATCCTATTATTTTTAGAAAAAGAAAATCTTCATTTTCAAAGCAATTTTTATATATAAGAAATATAACAATTGTTATAATTAAAATTCCCATTATCCAAATACAATAACTAATTAAAACCAACTCCCTTAATATTCTTCGATATCTTCTTCATTCTTAGATTTTTATACTTACGTTCAAATGGCCCATATTTTTTCATTTATAAAATAAATTATATAATTTCAATTCATGATATACAAGAATTCCAGTTCCCAGAAAATTCATTTACCTATTGTTAACGGTCAATAAAAATACATCATTTTCGGCCAATAAAAATATAGCACTCAACCACCTGCAAAACTGGAAATTAGAATTGCGGATTTGATGAATCACACAAAGCTGCCACTCTGTTTTGGGGAAAACCGTCTCAATTGCCGTCGAAAATCCGGAAAGGTTGTCCCGGCAGGCAATCAAAACGTCCTCAACGCCGCGATTTTTCAACTCGTTGCATACAATCGTCCGGTGAAGGTTCTGAACATGCTTTAGTGTAAACGGAATAATCATCTGGATGATGAATAAATGGTCAGGTGGGTGAAAATTCGTTTGCCATAAAGGGTGAATTTTCAATTGCCGTTGACAGGTCGCGCACTCTTCGCTAAGCAGAGCTGCAAATTGCAGTTCCTTTTCGTTTAACTGTGCCATGGTCATTTATCCTTTTTATTTTATATTGGAGATTATTGCCATTTGCAAACAGTTAAATATATCTCCTCTAAGGCTCACGTCCGGTCTGAAACGGGGAAAAGGAACTTCCGAATGACAATCCTACAGGACGTACAAGGAAGTTCCTTACCTATAGCGATCTTCCTGGCGGGTAAGAACTCTTAAAAGTGTATTGTTCAAACCCTTAACGAGATAATCCAATTACATAAAAATTTCCACACACACGTAATTAATAATTATACTCATATTCGTAACTACTTGAAATCAACTCATCATTACCATTATAAGTCACATATGCATTAACTTCAGTATCAATAACTGCAAGTGTTCCTACAGATAACCAAGCAGTGCCAGGTTTAACGCGACAAGGTGAAACTAGTTGACTTTGATACCATCTCTTATCAATAAACCAACTAGCATAATCATTCGTTGCACTACCAGTAGCGTCTATTGAAATACTTGCACTGTTACTAAAACTCCATGATGCACCCCAAGGCAAGCTTATTTCAAAATTTGAACCAGTGCTATCGGTTGGATCCCAGTCTTCTATGTTGTCAACAGATGAATATGGTAATGAATGACCTATCCATATATTTTTATTTTCAGCTCCATTATAATTTACTAGCTCAGCACTATGCTTCAACACAAAATAATCATATTCCTCATCAGTTTCATCTAATTCTTGCTTTAGAAATAAATCTTCATTTAAACTGGCTACTTTTGTATCACCTATCCATAGATTAGTATTAATATCTGTTACAGCATCAACAGAAGTTGCCTCTGCTTCAGCTTTTTGCTTAGTTATTAGAGGCACATTATCATCTGCGTATTTATCATTAATATTATCAATAATAGAATCAACAAACTTGATTTGATCCAGCTTTGAATCTGTTACAATATTTCCCAGATAAATATCGCTCACTTTTCCTTTTTTAAATCCTATAACTTCGTAATTAATATTTTTCGATTTCGCATTTTCTTTAATTTGTCCTTTTTCTTTAGTTGCTTCATCGATTGAGACAGGTTTTATGCCGAGAATATCTTCAACAGTCTTACGGTCTAGTGAATCACCATAAATATAAATTAGTTTTCCACGATTTACATATTCTTGGATGGAATTTTTCATTTCCTCATCGATTATTTTGTATGGAACAGCAATCGCATCATAATCATTCTTACTTTCTTTTATTAAATCCTTGGCTAATGTTAGTTTAAAATTTTTGTTGCCCTTTACTTCTATTTCACCACGGGCTGTAGCAATACTTTTTAATAACATATTTGAATCTAGCAATGAATCATTTTCCTCAAGATATAATATTTGCAAAGGCTTATTTTCAGCAAAAGCTCCAAAAGATAAGCTATACGTTGTTGTTAATAGAGTAATTAAAAAAGCACAAAATACAACATTTCTAATTTTCAATATTTTTTTAATTGCCATTGATATTCCCCCTTTTTTATTTACTGACACAAATTGTCATGCTTTTGTTTTCTTGCATCGAATAGAACAATTCAACATCATATTTCATTAAGGACTTAACAAATCAAAAACATCCCTCCTTTCCAATATTGTTCTTTCTCAAAACTCTCTTGGTATATTTTCCCATATAACTTGCTACATCCCACCGCCTCTCCGTCCACTCTCCTTCACCTCTGCAAATAGCCATAAGTGATTCCAAACATGCAAAAATTCAAATATTCACTTGTAAGTAGCTAAAAGTTATTCCGTTTAGTGGACGATAGATTGTCGATTAACCAGGAGAGCCAAAAACACTATTAGAACATTTGTTGAACCATAAAAGGGAATTAGGTTGGAATACAAAAGAATTAATGACGGTTGATGAAATATACCTTTGTAAAGCCAATTCGAATCACACCTTTACTTGCTTATTAATTAATAAGCTTGGTTACAGTTTTTACCGTATAAAAAATATATCAGCCCATCTCAAACTTGTCTACCAATATTGTCCAATTGGGTCCTTTTTGTGTATGAATGGGTACATTTCCATGCATGAAAAGGTACTTGGGATTTTGGCCAAAAAAATAGCGGGCATTCCCTTGCATGTCTTCCTCCCCCAGGGCTGTATTTCCCTCATTATGCACAGGTTGATGATGAATCCACTGATAGTTTTTGTTCCAAGGCCTCCAATGTTTCTGTGGCTTTGAATTCGCCTCCGGTGGTGTGCCCCACTGTCACCGTGATCGCAGGTGTGATATAATGGCAATAGGAAGTGATCGAATTGCCGGACAGTGGCAAAACAGGCCAAAATACGTCCCATCACCCCCACGACAAGGGATACAGGCAGTTGCTGGCTAAAAGGAAAACCTTCCTGGAACTGCTGCAAACCTTCGTCGGGGAGGGCTGGGTTTGGGAGATAGCCGAAGGCGACCTGACGCTGATCGACAAGTCCTACGTCCTGCAGGACTTCAGCGATAAAGAGGCCGACATCGTGTACAGGTTGAGCCTCCGGGGTACCGACGTGATATTCTACGTACTGCTGGAACTGCAGTCGGCCGTGGACCACACGATGCCCTTCCGCCTGCTGCAGTACATGGTCGAGGTATGGCGGGACGCCTACAGCAACACGCCGGAGAAGGAGAGAAAGCGAAAGGGCTTCAGGCTGCCGGCAATCGTTCCCGCAGTCCTCTACAACGGCGATGGCGGCTGGACGGTATGCCGGAGCTTTAGGGAATACCAACTCGGGCAAGAAGGGCTACCCGCGCATTTGCTGGACTTCCAATACATACTCTTCGACGTCAACCGGTACGGCGAGGAAGAACTCCAACGGTCCGCAAACGTAATCTCCAGTGTATTCTACCTGGACCAGACCGTGGACCCACGGGAGTTGGTGAACCGGATCAGAGAACTGGCCGACGTGCTGAAGGGGATGACCCCGGAGAAGTTCCGGCAGGTGGCAGTGTGGCTGAGGAACGCCGTCAAGAGCAAATTGCCGGAAACACTGCAGGATGAAATGGATCACGTGCTGGAAGAAACTGAACCCTGGGAGGTGGATAAGATGATCACCAACATCGAGCGGACCCTTGACGAGATGCGGAAGCAGGCGAGGACCGAAGGCAAGGTTGAGGGTAAAGTTGAAGGTAAAGTTGAAGGTAAAGTTGAGGCTGCGAGGGCGGCTTTAAAGGAAGGATTGGACGTTGACGTCGTCTGCAGGATAACCGGACTATCCAAGGAAACAGTTATGGAGCTGAAGAAATCGCTGGAAAACTGAAGGTAAAAAACAAATGTTGGCCCTTACCACGCATCGGTGTCTACCAATATTGTCCAATCGGATCCTTTTTGTGTATGAATGGGTACATTATATTCTTATCCCTCCGAACGCCGCTCCTGCCCGCTGGCGGAATCATAGCTCAGAAAGATATCGGACGGTTTGTCTTGCAAGTACACGTGCTGGTATTCCTTTATCTTTTTCGACTGTTCATAGAGCTCCTCCGCTTCCGCCCGGCAGGAGGAACAAGCGGAATTTCGTAATGAGTTAATGCTCCAAATAAGAAGGAATTCTTCGCTTACATTAAAGCAGATTGGAAAATTGTTTTGGAGGCATAAGCGAATCCAGGGTTAGTAGGATTTTGGCAAAAGGCAGATAGGGAAGCATCTGGACAGTAATATCAAAAAAGGGACCAGTTTATGTTCCCTCCCATAGGGACATTTTGTGAACTGTGGTAGTTTGGCGAGGCAGACAGCAAATTAGGCTGTCTGCCTTTGCCGTTGTTCGGCTATTTTCTCGGCTTCTTCTGCGAAAGCACCGACGACGCCGATGTCACGGTAGTGAATAACGATTTCCTGCTCCGCTGTTCTGGAGTACCGCTCTGCCCGCTCACCAATCTCGATCTTCTCGATAAAAACGTTCAGCAGTTCACCGCTTAGCTCGGTTATTTCGGTGTATCTTTTCGCTTTATCGATGAACCGGGTAACATTGGAAATGGAGTCCTGCAGTTCTTTGATCCGCTCCGCAGCCTTAGGGATTCGCTCCTTCAGGCTTTTTTGTTCTGCGTTATAGTCGCCGGATAGCATCCTGAATTGCTCGTTGGTTACTTTGCCGAGCACATTGTCCTCATATAACCGTTTGAACAGGGTGCTGAGCTCAGTATCCCTCCGGCGCATCAATTCCAGCTCTCTTTGGAGCCGTTCAATCTCACGCCGGGTTTCGGCGTTGTTTTTCCGGTTTATGTACTGGATAAATAACGCCTCCTGCTGACGTGCGAAGTGGGTTACTCTCAGTAAATCGTCCAGAACGATTGCCGCCAGATGGACTTCCCGAAGGTAGTGTGTGCTGCACTTTTCCTTACCGCGTTTGCGGTAGGTAGAGCACATAAAGTTGTTTTTTACGGCGGCCATGGTGTGCGC
>MVRN01000012.1 GCA_002067965.1 Pelotomaculum sp. PtaU1.Bin035 | reverse complement strand
GTGAATCGATAAACAACTTGCTGGTTTGGCTGGTTTGCTGCCGTCACTCACCATTTTATATCTCTCACCATAATGTCTCATTTTGTGGGGACTGAAATCC
The DNA here is from genome assembly GCA_002067965.1 of Pelotomaculum sp. PtaU1.Bin035. Classification (GTDB taxonomy): domain Bacteria; phylum Bacillota; class Desulfotomaculia; order Desulfotomaculales; family Pelotomaculaceae; genus MVRN01. The sequence continues at coordinate 39,792 of MVRN01000012.1, read as the reverse complement.
TTTGGGATTATCTCCGGATTGATTTCCCGAGCACGTTTCGCATATTTACTGACGAGATAGTTGATACCCTGTCTGGTGAACTGAGTATTCATATGATTTTTAAACAGCCATTCGTCCAGCTTTTCCTGCCTGTCATATCCCTCTTGAGCCAGGTATTTCTGTATGAAGGGAATGATATTCCTCATAAGGGGGACATAACGGCTTTTCTGCCCTTTTCCATGGATTAGGAGCGTGTACGGTACATGAAGGGACAGGTCTTTTACCCGGATGTTTATGAGTTCACTGACACGCAAACCAGTCGTATAAAGAAGGGACAACATGACATAATCGCGCAGACCGCCAGAAGATTCAACATCCACCTGAACCATGAGCAACTTTACCCCATCTGTTTTCATATAGGATATTTCTTTCTGCGGGGCTTTTTTTATAGGAATCCCAAGGATGCGCTGATATTCATCCAAATGCTCTGGAAATTCGTACATAAGAAACCTTACAAAGCTGTTGATGGCGGCCTGCCGTTGGTTTCTTGTCGCTATACCGTTCTGCCGCTGCTCCTGAAGCCATTCCAGGAACAGCAAAACGTTCTTATGGGTCAGGTCAGATATCTGTATCCTGTCTGCGGATATAAGGAGTTCTTCCTGCATGTATGTCAAGTAGAGTATGAATGCGTATCTGTATGAATCAATGGTCATTGGCGTACTGCCGCTCTCATTGGGTAGATAAACGGTGAAATATCTGTTCAAATACAATGCAAAGTCAGTCGTCTTCATGATTTCCCAGCCTCCCCGAATACCTTGTCCATCTTATCTTTGAAACGTTCTTCGATATACGGGTACAGGCTCATTGTCAACCTGACATACCGTTCCGTGGCATAGATCGTCTTGTGTCCAAGATATGTGGACAGGATGGGGAGTGCCACGTACATGTCTAGCCCAGCATCAATCATCTGTTTGAAGGAATGTACAGAAAAAGTGTGACGCCAGTCGTGCAGTCTTGGCCCTTTGCCTCCCCCGAGATATGGAATTCCGGCCTTCTGAAGGAACAACCTATGGCAGTTGTAAATAACATCGCCGCCCAATCGGCCTCCATTGGATGTTGTGAATATGTATTCCTCGTCATCTAAAAGATAAAAGCATTTTTCTGCATATTGCCGCATCAAGTCGGCAAGCTCGTCGCTTAAGACGATATAGCGCTCGCAATTGTTCTTTGTTTCAAACAGTCTGATTATGCCGTTACCAAGATCCACGTCCTGTTTCCTGATGCCAAGTGTCTCATTAATTCTCGTCCCACTACAGTACAGAAGCCGGAAAAGAATTGGAAACTGGATGGCATCCTTGCGATTACGGGATGATTCATATGTATCAACCGCATGAAAATATCTTGTTATTTCATCTTTACTATATATGTGCGGTTGGAAATCCGTCTGTCTGAAACTGATATCTCTCGTCACAAAGACACTATAACCCCTGCGGTTGAGATATAGCAGAAATTGTTTGATTCCATTGATCCGGGAATAATGCGTGGTGCTTGCCTCATTCTGTTTCCTCTGTATCCATTCCGCTGCATGCTGACAAGTAAAGACCGGCTGAAGTATCCCGTGTTCAACACAAAACCAGTCAAACTGCCGTAGATGGTTGCGATAACTTGCTTCCTTATGTCCTGATGCTACCATGTAGTCCAGATATTGATTCATCTCCTCTGAAAAAACGGATTTGAATTCGGGTTTTCTCATGCTCCGCACCTCCCTGCCTTGTAATGCTTTGAGTACATCTCTGGCATAGAAAGCGGGCATTGCCGCAGCTTTTCCGTATCAACTTTCAGATACACCTTGGTGGTCTCGGTATTCTGATGTCCAAGGACGGTACTGATGATGGGCATGGAAACATTCTTTTTCAACATGTTCGTTGCCAGGCTGTGTCGAAGGGAATGTGGGCCGTGTTTCTTGTATTTCCAGTTCTTGATATCTGCCTTATGCATGTATTTCGTCACAATGGAATGCACGGTCGGGGATGAAAGCGGCCGGCCCTTTTTTGCTGATTCTGCCGATACGATGATTTCTTCTGAGTCGGTTATAGGACGCCCATGCTTCAGATAGTCAATAATGGCGTTACCAACTGAAGAAAGCAGCGGATACTCTACTGGTATATCGGTTTTATGTTGACTGAAACGGATAACATTTTTGTCCCAGTCTATCTGACTAAACCGAAAGTTCACAATGTCACTGGATCGCCATCCGTATTCAGCGGCGAGTAGCAAAATCAGGTAATCCCGTTTCCCTGTGGCGGATGAGCGTTCCACCGACGCGATAATCCTGCGAATTTCATCTTCATCGTATGTCGTGGGAATCTTACAATGGCGGTTGTAATTATCTTCCAATACGAATACCGAACTGTCTTTTCCGGTAATGCCATTATCATACGCATACCGAAAATAAATGCGCAGCGTTGAGCTGCAGTTATGCCTAGAGGCGAGTGAATAATCCAACGAGCTAAAAAAATCCTCCATAACTTCAATACTAAGATTATCCAGCTTCAGGAAATGTTTTTCCAGATAACAGAAGAATTCGTATAGATACTGTTCCTTGTTCCTGATTGTGTTCTCCGAAAGATGCTGTACATTGCGGAGGTAGGACAGGTACAGGCACATTTCATTGCCTGTATTGCCATAAAAAATCCTTTCAATCCGCGGAGTACGGAATTCAAAATCGCCGTCTTTCTGGTAAGAAGTCAGCATACGGACTGCACGGAGCCGTATCTGCTCACTGTGCGTAAGCCTATCAATAAATATATGGGTTCCCAGAGTTTCATCACAATACTGGAACCCAATGGATTCAGAAAAATCCGTGTAATTGTGCAATTTCATCCAATTGGTAAGATTTTCCCATTCCGCTTTGATTCTACCGTGGTGTATAGCAGCATACTCCCGACTGTTCAACTCGTCTTCGCATAAAGAAATCAATGTTTTAAAGTCAGTTACCATAAATCAAACCCTCCTTGTAATGTTTGATTCATGAGTAACATTTCCTGATTATTATGTAAAGAAATATAACACTAAAACAGAGCATCTCCACGTTTGGAATCACATTTCTTTACATAACGAAAGTCTTAACATAACCCTTATTACGTAAAGATTGACGTAAGACCGGCAAAGTTGAAAAGTTTAACCAGACTGTGGATTCTTTCTTAAGAGAATGTGCTTTGGAAAAACCGAAAACATTGGATCGACTCAATGAGTTATTTAATATCTGGCTTAGTGAATGCTACCAGAATAAACCGCATACTGCTTTAAAAAACAACTTAAGCCCGGAAGCAGCCTTTAAGAGTGACAGCCATCCCCTGCGCTTTATTGAACCCGATGTTTTGGCAAATGCTTTTTTACACTGTGAAACACGAAAAGTGGATAAGTCCGGTTGTATTAACTTTATGAGTAAAAAATATGAAGTTGGTCTTAATTTCATCGGCTGCACAGTGGATGTCGTCTATGATCCGGCAGATATCTCCGAGCTTACGCTCGAATATGAGGGCTATACCCCTTGGCAAGTTCAAGAACTGGTCATCGGTGCGCGTGTCGGAAAACGTCCGGGATTACCGGAACATTTGGAAATTAGGCCCGCAGGTTCCTCCAGACTGCTAAGTGCAGCCACATCCAAGAATAAAGAAAGGCAAAACCGTCAAAATTCAGCTATCTCCTTCCGTAGTGTAGGAAAGGAGGATGGCAATCATGTTTGAAACCTTTTACAACTTAAGCCGAGTTCCCTTTTCCAGGGATATTCCTACCCAAGAATTATATAGATCGGCTGTATTAGAGGAAACTCTTGGCAGGCTTCAATATGCAGCCGAACGCAGATGGTTTGCGGTTATTACCGGGGACTGCGGAACAGGTAAAACGACAACAATCCGCTGTTATGCTGAAATCTTGAACCCCGCTAAATTTAAAGTGCTGTATATCTCCGACTCCAGGCTTACACCGCGTCATTTTTACAAGGGGTTATTAGAACAACTGGGGCATGAAGCAAAGTTCTACCGGGGCGATGCCAAACGGCAGCTGCACCGGGAAGTTGAACTCATGCAGGTGGTCCACCATCAGCAGCCGGTAGTGGTTGTTGATGAAGCTCATCTTCTGGATAAAGAAATGCTGGAGGAAGTCCGGTTTCTCTTAAACATGAATATGGATGCCCAAAGTCCGATGGCCCTTATTTTGGTAGGACAAACAGAGCTCTGGGACCGTTTGCAGTTGCAATCTTACGCTGCAATCCGGCAGCGAATTGATCTTCAGTGCAAACTGAATTACTATGACCGCTCTGAAGTAGGAGCCTATATTAAACAGCATTTGGCTTATGCCGGAGCCACCCAGGATATTTTTTCAGATCAAGCCATTGATAATATCTACCGTTTTTCCAGCGGAACAGCCAGACTGATCAATAAAGTATGTACGCATGCGCTGATGTATGGCGCACAGAATGGTCACCGCATCATCGATGACCGGATGGTGAAACGGGTCATTGAGGGGGAACTCTCATGAACCCTCGAAAGTTAAGCCTTGAGGATTACTTTATTCGGACAAACTTCTTCGATCTGCTGCCACTCGCAACTCAAATAGCTGAGAATCTTGGATTTAGCCGGGAGGAGATGATCGAAGCCGTTTGTAAAGTCTATGATAAATTCTGCCGGTATCCGCCTACCAAAAACAGAACCGCCTGGTTCAGCCTAGTTTTCAAGGAGAAGCTGTATGAAGCCAGGGGAGATCTTCTAAGTCTTAGATCACAAAGCTAATCTTGTTGACACAAAGCCGGTTTACTGAAATGGTGGCCGGCTCCCTCAAATATTATTCAAAAAAGATGACAGGCGGACTAACGGACTTTTTCATTTTTGGTCACTTTATCCGTCAAAACATGGACAACTTATACCAGCTGTTTTTGGTCATTATGCGGTAGCATTAACAGGAAATTGAAAATGGAGAGCAAATAATTGGTTATCAATACTTACATGGAACATCTGATGATGTCGGCGGATTTGGAATTAGTGGAAATATTCAAAGGATGAATATGGTAATTCAACTATTAATTTTGCTTACCAGTGGAATGATGAAATAGACCCCAATTTTCAATACAGCACTGATGTAGCAAAGAGTGAATTTGCAGAAAAAATACCTTTTGCATCACCAACGGATTACGTTATAAGGATTTATTGGACAGATACCTCTACATTGAGTAGCGATGGGGTATATACATCAGGTTGGTTGTCAAATAGCCAAATGAATCCATATAATGATGAAAATAATAGGCGATAGAAAGTAGGTTTGATAATGAAATTAAAGATGATTTTACACGTGGTAATTGTAATCATATTAGCAACAATATACTTGTTATCTGGATGCACTGAAAAAGAGATTGATACTAATAGTGATATCGATTTGTCAGGATTAGCAACTGTGAATAAACCTGTTATATCACCCTCAGCTAAATATCAGTTGAATATTAAAGAAGAAACCATTGAAAGTAAGACACAACAGGTTTTATATAACAAATGTTTCAAATGGTGCTACTGAACCATTAGCTATCTATACGTCAGAGGACGCTTACCGTACAAGAGATGCCCTTTTCTTCTTATGGGATAAAGACGACAGGGTATGGGTATACAGTGGTGATGTTGGAACCTTCTTTTGGGAACGGATAAATGATAACTATTGGGAAAAACATGTACGTTCTGAAAATAAAGATGTAGCTGTGCCAGATTTATTGAAAAAGTTAAGACCTAAATTTTTTGATAAGTAGGCCGATTTGAAAAAGGTTGGTTTATTGAAATCAATGAGACAGGTAAACAATTATCTCCTGGTTCATGCTTTTTGAAAGACTGAGTAGACACCAAGAAACTGCTAATATAACCTATTATCATAATAAACATTGTCTTCCAGTTTTAATGGTACAATATAACCGTTTCCAATGTAGCCTTTTCAAATATAAACATGAGTTATGCTGTTATAGATAAATAACACCAATCCCACAGCCGTAAAAATGGATGCGGGGCCAAAATATTTCGATGAACCCTGAAAACCTATCGCCAGTATGTCAAAATAGACTTTGAATTGTTGCTCGTAACAGCAAATCCGATGACTGGCGTTGAATAAGTATCTAACCATTTCGTGGTGGGATAGGGCTTCTTAGGCACTTTATTTATTGCATTCCCATTTTGCGTAGCATAATAGGATTTCTACGGTAAAAAGCAGTTCCATGTGAATAGAACCCCTGGGCAGGACGACAAACTATAACTACGACGCCGAAAACAACCTGGTTGCCGTAACAGATGCAAACAACCACACAACCACATACAATTACGATTTTCCCAACCGGTTAATATCAACCACCGATCCCAGCGGCAGCACAGAAACCTACACACTCGACGGCAACGGCAACCAGATTGCCAAAACAGACCGGAATGGACACACCACCACCTATACCTATGACGCTTTGAATCGAATAACCAATGTAACAGATGCGCTTGGCAACACAGAAGTTATAGAATACGATCCACTCGGCAACAAAACCAGCATGACCGACCGGCGCGGCAACACGGACACATTTACCTACGACCAGTGCGCCAGGCTGCTCACGGCAACCGACCCGGCAAACCACACAACCGCTTACACATATGACCTGGCCGGCAATCGACTTAGCCTCACCGACCCCCGCGGCGCCAGTTGGACATACACATATGACGACAACAACAGGCTGGTTGCAGTGACCGACCCACTCGGTCATATCAGCACGACCGAGTATGACAGTGTCGGCAACGCCGTCTACAGCACCGACGCCAACGGTGGGACCACAACCTTCGGCTATGACCCGTTAAACAGACTGGCCTCCGTAACCGATGCCCTGGGGCATACCACAAGCTACACCTACGACAATAACAGCAACATGACAACAGTCAACAACGCTAAAAATCAGACTTTTACCGCCGCCTACGACGCGCTGAACCGACTGGTGCGGGAAACCGACCCACTGGGCAACACCAGCCATAGAACTTACGACCCTGCCGGTAACCTGTCATCCATGACTAAGCCGGACGGATCTGAAATAAACTATACCTACAACACCAACAACCGCCTGACGAACATTACCTACCCGAATAACACCGGAATAAGTTATACTTACGACGCAAACGGCAACCGCACAACCATGGTCGACCCTGCAGGCACCACCGGCTACAGCTACGACAGCTTAAACCGGCTCACATCGGTAGCAAGAGACGTATACTCCGTAGACTACGAATACGACCAGGCCGGAAATATAACAGCGTTAACCTACCCCGGCGGCCTGCGGGTAAGCTACACATATAACAGCCTGAACCTGCCCGTATCGGTATCCGACTCGGTCTATTCGGCAAGCATATCCTACGACGAAGCAGGCAACAGGCTTCAGGAAATCTGCCCAATGGCATAATGGTAAACTACGGTTACGACCTTAGCGGTCGCCTGACAGTGCTGGAGCACGTTTACGGTCAGAGCGCCATCGCCAGGGCGGCCTATACACTGGACAACGTGGGTAACAGGCTGAGCGTGACCGACGAACAAGGCAACACCACCCAATACACCTATGAAGATCTTTATCAACTAACCAGGGTAGAATATCCCGACGACCAGACAGTGAATTACACATACGATCCGGCAGGCAACAGAACAAGCGCGAACGGTGTTACCTATACCTATGATAACGCCAACCGCCTGATCCAAGCAGGTGCCAATACCTATGGTTACGACCTTAACGGCAACCTGACATCAGTCAGTGATGCCACCTACAACAATTGCAGTTATAATTACGACTACGAAAACCGGCTGATCAACTTCTCCGACGGAACCCGAACCATCCAGTACACCTACGACGGCGACGGTAACCGTCTCAGTCAGAGCGTATCAGGTTCAGTCTACGGCTCAGACGAATATAGTTATATTTACGATATCAACACAGGAATACCGCGCCTGCTCGTAGAAAAGGATGATACGGGAAATACAAATAATTATACCTACGCTGGCAGGCTTCTGAGCAGGATTGACCCCGCAGGTATCGCATATTACCACCAGGATGGGCTAGGCAGCATTTCGGTAATAACCGATGTTTACGGCAACCCCCTCAACCGTTACACATACGATGCTTTCGGTAGTCCGCGTTCGGTTTCGGAGAGTGTTTACAACCCGTTCCGTTTCGCCGGGGAGCCTTACGATGCAAACGGTCTGATTTACTTACGTGCAAGATACTATGACCCGATAACCGGCAGGTTCTTAAGTCAAGATACGTTCAACGGGAATCTTAACGACCCGCTGTCGCAGAATAGGTATGTTTACTGTGGGAATAACCCGGTGCTGTATGTTGATCCCTCAGGGCGAGTTGTCGTATGTGTTGGTTTAGTGGCAGCTCCAGAAGCAACTGCTGCTGCGGCAGCTGTTGGCGCAGCGGCTGTGGCAGCTACTGTGGAGCTTGCAAATGAAGCCAAGGAAGCTTGGGACCGCTATTGGGCTGAAGAGGAAGTATTTAGGAATAAACTCAAAGATATAGAGAATAACCCTGAAAACTGGGAAGAGACAGGATATTCCAGTGAACCTGCAACAGGGTTAAGAAATAGAGGTGGTGAAAGTATCGAAGAAGAATTCACCAATAAGTATACGGGGGAAAAAGTTTGAAACGAACACCTAACGGAAGCGGATAATGGGCGCAAAAAAGTGCCGTAATCCAATTACGGTACATTGAAAAAGAAAATATAATCGGACTAAGAAGCGATAACGCCATCGGAATCTACGACCAGAAAGCCGTGACGTCGAACAAAAGCGACGGCCTGCTCAACGGTAAAAGCCCGGGTAGCAGGAATGGACACCACCTTTCTATAGAGATTGGGGTTGTAGGCTTCGGAATTTTTGAGGATGGCGTAGATCGCGGTCAACAACATCCTGCAAATGGCAATGATGGCTTTCTTGTGCCCACGACGCTTTTTGAGCGCAAGATAACGACTTTTGATTTCAGGGTGCTTGTCTGAATTGCAGACGGTAAGAGCGCACTGAACCAAAAGCGGCTTGATGTAAGCTCCGGCACGGCTGATACGGGTAGTCTTTTTCTTGCCGGCACTCTCGTTGTTTTGCGGTGTAAGTCCCGCCCAAGAGCAAAGGTGCTTGGCCGTAGGGAACACGGACATATCCACGCCGATTTCCGAAATAATAGCGATGGAGGAAAACAGTTGGATACCCGGTACGGTCATGACCAGCTCAAATTGAGAACGAAACTGCTCGGCAAGGGAGAGGATGGCAGATTCAAGATTGGCCTTGCAGAGCTAAAGACTATCCATGTGGGAATGGATAATCTTTAGCTTTTCAGCCTGCTCGGAGCACATCAAGCCGTCAACAGCAGCTTGGACCTTGTCCGGTGATGCTTTGCAGCGACGATGAATAAACGGAGCAACGTCAAAGTCCCCATCGGGATGCGCAAGCAACTGTTCAGTAATAGCGGAAGCACTTTTACCAAAAACATCAGAAAAGACATCATCCAATTTGATATTGGAAACGGTAAGGCAATTTTGAGCGCGGTTCTTCTCTCCGACAGAGAAGCTAGTCAACTTGACACGGTAGCGCATGAAGTCGCGGAGTTGCCGGATGGCAAAGGGTGGGATAAAGCTGCCGGAGACCAAATCGTGCTTGAAGATATCGGCGATCCATTTGGCATCTTTGGTGTCGGTTTTCTTGCCGCGGATGGCTTTGACGTATTTGGGATGAGCGAGAACCACCTTACAGGTGGATTCGAGCATGTTGTAGACGGGTATCCAGTATTTGCCCGTAGACTCCATACAAACATCCCGGCATCCGTGCTCCGCAAGCCATTGGGCAAGCAGGCGGAGGTCACCGGTGAAAGTAGAGAACCGGCGCCGTTGGTAAGTCGTAACGCCCTTGTCGTCGGTTGCCGCGATACAAGCTACGACGAAGGACTTGTGGACGTCGATGCCACAGCAGACTGGATAAACGATTTTGAGTGCCATATTCGACCTCCTCGTAAAAGAATACGAGGATACCGACAGGGACTGACCGCTCACACAAAAAACGAGTAGCGTCTTTACAAAGATAAGTTTACGGGCTCAATGTCCCACTTATTTGTGCTTCACTGAGCGGCCGGCACACATAATTATTCGGTCAGCGAAACGCTGGGCCCACTCCCCTCCACGTGCTCTGTAGTGTGCCGGCATCCTCGCTGATATTGTACAACAAACTTCGCGTGAGGGCCGACGGTTTCATTCCGTTTTGTGCCTTTCGCAGAAAGGAATGGTCATAATTATGGAAACATACTTTGAAAAATCGTAATGGTGAGATTATTGATCAACACTATCGCCCTTATCCAAAACAGTAGTAATAAAGGGAGAATATTAATTGGAAAAACAAATGAATTTGCGTCAGAGTATACTTGATGCATTAGTTGATGATTCAGAAAGCATAGTTCAAATTAAGAATTACTTAAAATACTATAGAGTATCGCATACAGATGAAGCTTTAAGAGAAACAATACTTGAACTCCTAAATGAATCAGTAATTAAAATAAAATACCCTCCTAATAGTAGTATAATTGATATCGTCAATGCTGATAGCCTTATAATTAGAGATTACTGGTTTAAATTAACTGAAAAAGGTTACGAGGAATGGAATAATATTCAACTCTAATATGAAACACAGGCCTATAATGAGTAGTGTTTTACGGGTGTCGCGGGGACGGTTATATTGACAGATCCAGACCGGACGCTCCAAAAGTTTACCGTACTCCGATGGTAAAACAATCCAATACGATACACCTACGACAAGCTTAGGAGAAAACTAACACATACCCGGTTAGGAAATACTACCGATTATACCTATCATAGCATATATTTTTTTGAGGAGTATTCTGCTTGAGCAGGATATTTCGGCTTACTGTAAAAAACTGGTAATGGTAAAATTTAATTAGTTAATTGTAGAGACATTTAATTATTTTAAATCTTCCACATATTGGTTTATATCCTTTGATCATAATATTGTATATTCCGACATCTTGTTCCATTAATCCTGCTATCAGTTAAATATTTAGACAGGCTGCTAGGGAGCCTGATGATTATTTCGTACATTACAGTCCAAGTGTAAAAGTAAAAGTCGTGCATTCATTTTCCACACTTGTGACATTTATTTTGCCGCCCAATCTGTCTATAATTGTCTTTGCAATTGACAACCCTAAACCATAACCGCCGGTTTCCTGCGTTCTGGAGGGATCGGCCCGGTAGAACCTGTCAAAAACTTTTGGCAAATCTTGTTTTGCTATTCCTTTTCCACTGTTCTTTATAGAATATATAATTTTGTTTTTTGCTTTTTTTAGTAATATATCAATTTGTCCGTTATTATTTGTATATTTTACAGCGTTATCAAATAAAATCGTGACAACTTGTTTAACTCTTTCCGGATCGCCTTTTATAATTATGTCTGGCTCTATCGCATGACGGAGCTTAATGCCTTTTTCTATCACCAAAGCTTCCATCGACAATATCACATCATTAATAGCGTTGCTAATATTAAACGGCCTTTTTTGTGCTTTTAAATTTACATCCTCTATTTTAGCTAAAGATAAAAGGTCGTTAATAAGTTTTGCCATCCTGTCACTGCCGATTCTTATATAATCAAGCCACTTTATTTGACTTTTAATGCTTTCATTCTGATTTGCCAAAAGCGCATCATAGTTGGCGTTGATAATTGTAAGCGGTGTTTTCAATTCGTGAGATGCGTCAGCAACAAATTGTTTCTGTTTTTCCCATGTTTCTGCTATCGGTTTAATTGCCCGGTTGGCAAAGTAAAGGCTAATGATAAAAATAACAAAAAGCATTATTAAGCCCACTAAAAGTAAAGTGGTCAGCAGTGCCAGCAACGTATTTTTTGATTCCGTGACATCTAAAAATGTAATCTGATACTTGCCTTCGATGGAGGTATATGGTTGTCCGCTGATAATAACATGCATGAGTATTGGGGTTATAGTATACTGCCATTGTTTCCCTTCCAGTGTTATTGTGGAATTGTTTTTTTTGTCGCTCCAGGCAGTCTCGGCAGCTTTATAATAAGCTTCGTCAGGCAAAGCAATAAAAGAGTTGATTCCCCAAATTCTGCCATCCGCGTCTACTTCAATATTAAATGAAAGAGAATCACCTAAAGAAAAATTTGCGAGGGTGGAGAAGGTTTCTTTTTCCTTATCAGCAGGCAAGCCGACTCCTGTTATTGCTATCGGCTTATCAGATGGTGATGCGTCCAATTTATTTTGTTCTTCCGAATGTATGGTTATTTGCTTGCCGGATGACAGTGAATTCAGTTTTTTCAGATTCTCCGAGTGTATGTTGTTATAGGTAATGAAATAAATGATTGCAAACGCGGCAACCATCACAACCGAAGTAATTGACATATTCAGTATGAGAAATTTGTTGCGCAGTTTTGTGAACATTCTATTTCCTATCCTTTTAACGTTTGTAAGACATATCCTGCGCCCCGTATGGTGCGAATGAAAACATCAGATTCCAAGTGTGTTAATTTCTTTCTTAAAAGGGATATATATGTTTCCACATGGTTATCCTCGGCGCTGGTATCAAAACCCCAAAGTTTTTCAATAATAATCTCTTTGGAAATAATAGTGCTATTTCTTTTTATAAGCAATTCCAGTAATTGGGATTCTTTTAGAGTCAGTATAATCTCCTTGTTTCCACAGCCAAGCAGCAAGGTAAGCGGATTCAGCTCAATATCTCCGTATTTAAGCTTGCCGTCATTGATTAGTTCTGTTTTTCTGCGCCCCAATGCGCGCAAACGAGCTAACAGCTCGTCAGTGTGGAATGGTTTTGCCAAATAATCATCAGCGCCGCTGTCAAGGCCGCGTACCTTGTCCTCGGTTTCACCTCTTGCCGTCAACAGAATAACAGGTGTTTCAATGCCGTTTCGACGCAATTCTTTGAGTACGCTTATGCCGTCCATTTTGGGAAGCATGATATCAAGGATGATGATATCATAAATATTGGAATTCCCGCAATCCAATCCGTATTCTCCATCATAGGCCAAGTCAACGCTGTAATGATTCTTCTTTAAGACTTGAGCGATGGCCTCAGCCATATACTTCTCATCTTCCACCATTAAAATCCTCATTTCTATCCCTACTTCGTCATTAAATTAAAATATAAAAATAAGATGCATCCGCAACATAGGAACTGATAACGGCTCCTATGCTGTGGATGCTTTTCCGTTTATTCTATGCAAAGCGACAGCATCCGTCGTTTTGCGCTGATTAGTTCCCGTAAAATTACCGATCAGTTAGCATTTTCAGACGTAACAACCTTCATCATTCTGACTTTGCCGCCTTCGGTCACTGTTGCGCCTTCAGGCACCTCTTCACTCCAGGTCTTGCCGCCGTCCGTGGAGAAGCTTCTAACGCCGTTTTCCACTTTGCACAGCAAGCTTTTCCCCTCAGCATCTTTCGGCGAAAGAGTCGGGAGGCCGTTAAAAACAGTAAATTTACCGTCTTCGGATTCGCTGACCGTTACACCGTCGGGAGCTTTTTTACTCCAGGTTTTGCCGCCGTCCGTGGAGAAGCTTCTAAGGCCGTTTTCCACTTTGCACAGCAAGCTTTTCCCCTCAGCATCTTTCGGCGAAAGGGTTGGGAGGCCGTTAAAGACAGTAAATTTACTGTCTTCGGATTCGCTGACCGTTACACCGTCGGGAGCTTTTTCACTCCAGGTTTTCCCATCGTCCGTGGAGTAGCTTGCAATACCGCCTTGAATTTTATACAGCATGGAAGTGTCAGGGTTTGCCGCTAAAGCCGCCCCGGCGCCTGCTGTGGTAATAAGCGCTCCGCAAAGAAGAGCAACGGCCGCTTTCTTTTTTGTTGCCTCCATGATTGATAAAATTTTGCTTTTCATAACGTAATACCTCCAAGAATTTTTTGTAAGCAGCTGCCTTACATTTACCATCATAAACCCATAACCTTTAGCGAACCTTTAATAAAAATTAAATTGAAAATTTTTATATCCGTATACTTCGTTTTCGAGTAAAAGTAATATTTTGTGAGTTCAGTTTCTAATATCTGGAGTTTAGTTCTAATATCTGCAAAAAATGGCTTTATCACAGTCGTATAACTTTAAGACGGAGTATCATAATACAAAGTAACCTGCTAATAAAGCGTATTTGTAAAATAATTTGAAAGAAATGGGGGTAATGGTAATCTTGCGGAAAAAAGCCCTGATACTTTTAATGGTCTTTGTATTAATTGCCGGTCTGCCGGCTGGTCAAATTGAGGGAGCGGCTTCCGGAGCCGTTGGAGTAGAAAAAACAGAATTGGAGGCTGCCGCGCCTGCCGTTCCGGAAACGACTGCCGTGGCGGCGGTGCTTTTGGAGCCTACGAGTAATAAGATTATTTATGAAAAAGAGCTGAATAAGCAGTTGCCGATGGCCAGTGTCACGAAACTAATGACGCTGCTGCTGGCGGTGGAAGCAGTGGAGCAGGGCAAGTTCAAGCTCGACGATAAAGTTGTCACCAGTGAAAACGCGTGGGAAATGGGCGGTTCGCAGGTCTATCTGGAACCCGGTGAGGAAATGAGCCTCTGGGAAATGCTCATGGCAATAGGCTTGCAGTCGGCGAATGACAGCAGTGTGGCTGTCGCGGAGCATATAGCCGGCAGTGAAGAGGCTTTTGTGCAGGCCATGAACGACAAAGCAAAAGAGCTGGGCTTGGTGAACACCAATTTTGTCAACTGTCATGGCCTGACTGCTGACAACCATTACACCAGCGCCTATGATATGGCTGTCATATTGAAGGAAGGATTGAAGTACCCGTTATTCCGGAAGATAACTTCCATGAAAGAATCGGAATTAAGGGGCGGGGCGTTCAAGCTTTGGAATACGAACAAGCTCTTATGGTGGTACGATGGAGCGGACGCCGGCAAAACCGGCTGGACGGAAGCGGCAAAGTACTGCTTGGCCTCGTCGGCCGAAAGGGACGGTTTACGGATAATCTGCGTAGTATTGGGCACGTCTGAGCCGGGAAGTCATTTCCGGGAGTCGACAAAACTGCTGGATTACGGTTTCGCCAGGTATAAAGCGGTAAATTTTGCCGAACAGGGCGCCAGTGTGGGCGCTATAAAAGTAGGCAAGGGGCAAGTGGACCGGGTGGAGGCTCAAACTGCTGAAAAGGTTAGCGTAGTGGCTCTAAAGGGAGAGGAAAAGGGCTTTGAATCACGGGTTGAACTGGCGGACCACCTGGACGCTCCCGTGCAAAAGGGACAGGTAGTGGGAGCTTATGTTGTTACCAAAGGCGGCCAGGAGGTCAAGCGGGTTAATCTGGTGGCTGGCGACGATGTTCTGAAAACAACCGTGTTCGAACAGGTGAAACGTGTTATCGATCACGTATTCTGATATAAAAAAAATAAATAGCGGAAATAATATGCATCTATTTGGCGCGGATTGACTCCGGGCCTTTTTTATCTGTTGACACGCCTTGCCTTTTTAAAATATATTTGGTAAGATTTAGCAGTAAGGCATATATTAATTGGGGGCTTGCGTCAAGTCGTAAATTTATAGAAAAGGTGGTGCCTGTACGCTTGGAGCTTGAGCAAATACAAGATACATTGATTGCCCGGCTGAGCGGGGATCTTGACCTGGGTGTGGCCGATCATTTGCGGAACACTTTAGATGAAGCCCTTGACAATCAACCGGTTAGAAACATTATTCTAAATCTGGCGGGAGCGTCATTTATTGATAGTTCGGTCTTGGGGGTGCTGCTGGGAAGGTATAAGCGGGTTAGCAGAATAGGCGGCAGGGTTTGTATTGTTGAGCCTCAGCCGCAAGTGCGCAGGATCCTGGAACTATCGGGTTTGCTCCGGATTATGGACGAATTCCCCGGCGAAGCCGCCGCGTTGGAGAATATCGGTTAGGGGGTATTGTTTTGCGCTTGATTAATCAAATGAAATTGGAATTTCTAAGCATTCCCGCCAATGTGGCTTTTGCCCGCGTGTCTGTCGCCGCTTTTGCTTCGCAAATCGAATGTACTCTGTCCGACCTGGAAGAAATCAAGGTAGCGGTGTCCGAAGCGGTAGAGAATTCCATTATCCACGGTTATGAAAATGCCGCGGACCGCTTGGTGAGGATATACGCCGCGTTAACGGCGGACACCGTTGAGATCAGGGTTGAGGATGACGGCAAGGGCATTGAAGATATCGACGATGCTCTGCAGCCTACTTTTTCCACCGACGCTGAACGTTTGGGGCTGGGTTTCGTATTTATCAATTCGTTTATGGATAATTTCAAGGTGGAATCAACTCCTGGTCACGGTACTGTGGTAACAATGAACAAAAGAGTTGGTTCCGGAGTGGCTCGGATAAGCCCGGAGCAATAGGCAGGAGATGAAGAAATGAGTGGCAGGCTGGTTGAAATGAACCTGCCCCGCTTTCCGTTGCTGAAAGATCAGGAAATGAAAGAGTTGCTTGGCAAGGCAAAGGCGGGTGACGGTTACGCCAGGGACAGGCTGATCAATTGCAACCTAAAGCTGGTATTTAACCTGGTCAAGCGTTTTCAGAACCGTGGCTACGAGCTGGAGGACCTCTTTCAAATCGGTTGCATCGGGTTGATTAAAGCGATAGATAAATTTGACCCCAGTTATGAGGTTAAATTTTCAACATATGCCGTACCGATGATTATCGGTGAGATCAGAAGATTCTTAAGGGATGACAATCCGGTTAAAGTCAGCCGTTCGGTAAAGGAAATCGCTTACAAGATCCAGCAAGTCAGGGACATCCTCACCGCGAAGCTGAGCCGCGAGCCGTCAGTGGGAGAAATAGCCGCGGACATGGGGTTGTCCAGGGAAGAAGTCGTCAACGCGCTTGAAGCGGCTCAAGCCCCGACGTCAATTTATGAGACTCTGCACCAGGATGACGGCGATCCGATCTATCTGCTGGACCAGCTAAAAGGCAAGGAAGACGGAGAAACGCCCTGGCTGGAAAGAATATCCATGAAAGAACTTTTAAACAACCTTCCTGAACGGGACAGGCAGATTATCGCCTGGCGGTTTTTTGAGGATAAAACTCAGTCGGATATCGCGCAAAAACTGGGATTATCGCAAGTGCAGGTGTCGCGCCTGGAAAGACAGGCCTTAAAGAAACTTAAAGAATTGATGGAAAAGAGTGGCTGAGCAAACGTATAAAAAATAGTATTGCTGGTATAATACAATTGCTTTGAAAAATTAAAGGAGGGATGATGGTTGCACGTCAAAGTGTCTGAAATAGTGGGTGAATCTCCCGATAGCTGGAAGGGCGCCGTGCAGTCAGCCATTACGGAGGCCTCGCGGTACGGGAAGAACATCGTAGGCGTGGAAGTTGTCAATTTTACTGCCAATGTGGAAAACGGGCAGTTGGTGGAATACAAAGCCAACGTGAAAATTGCCCATACCGACTAAAACAGCGGGTATATCGCAGTATCTCCGGGCTGCTGACTAGAAAGTCAGCAGCTTTTTTGTATAAGGAAGATTTGAGTTGGTAAATATAAATTACGGGGTGACAAAAATGCCGGATAATTCAATGCCACTAATCAAACAAAAACAACGCTACATGGAAATGGTTAAAGAAAGCACGCCGAAGCCCAGGGTTCTAAGAAATGTTTTTTGGGCTTTTGTGGTAGGCGGTTTGATTTGTTTGGTAGGTCAGTTCATTCTCAGCTTTTTCCTGGCCAGGGGGTTGAGCTTTAATGAGGCGGGCGCGGCAACTTCCACCACGTTGGTCTTTCTGGCGGCGTTTCTTACCGGTATAGGTCTGTACGACGAAGTCAGCAGGTTTGGCGGGGCCGGCGGCATTGTCCCAATTACAGGCTTCGCCAATTCAATGGTGGCTCCGGCGTTGGAGTACCGGGCGGAGGGGCTGGTTTTCGGCGTCGGGGCACGGCTTTTCACTATTGCCGGGCCGGTGCTGGTGTGGGGCATAGTTACAGCCTGGATAGCAGGACTGCTATATTATTTTTTTAGGTAGTCAGGAGTCAGGAGATAGAAGTCAGGAGTCAGGAGTTGGAAGACGAAAGTTGGAAAACGGAGCCTGGGAGCAGGGAGGCCAAGAGTCAGAAGACTGGAGCCAGGAATCAAGAGACGGAATGAAAGCATGTAACATTGGTATTTCTTGAGAGGTGAGAATTTGGCAGCGCCTAAAAAAAATGGAATGCAAACCGTTTATTTCGAAAAACCGCCCGTCATTATCGCGTCTGCGTCAATTGTCGGATATCTGGAAGGCGAGGGACCGCTGGGGAAAACATTCGACCAGGTGGTTAATGATACTTACTACGGCGAAAAAACCTGGGAAAAGGCCGAGCAGCGGATGATGCTGGAGACTATGCAAAAAGCCCTGGAAAAGGCCGGCTTGCAGGTGAAAGATATTGATTATATGCTGGCCGGCGATTTGCTGAATCAAATTATCACGGCAAATTTCACCGCGAGAGTATTGGGCATACCTTTCTTGGGATTGTACGGCGCCTGCTCTACCATGTATGAAGGCATGGCGCTGGGAGCCATGCTGATAGAAGGCGGTTTTGCCGAAAAAGTGCTGGTCGGTTCTTCCAGCCATTACAGCACCGCCGAGAGGCAGTACCGCTATCCCACCGAAATGGGGAACCAGCGTCCCATGACCGCTCAATGGACAGTGACCGGAGCGGGCGCGGCCGTGCTGGCCCGGGAAGGAAGCGGGCCGGTGATTACCCACGCCACCATCGGCAAGGTTGTCGACCTGGGGCAGGGGGATGCGCAGAATATGGGCGCCGCCATGGCGCCGGCGGCGGCGGATACGATAACTTGCCATTTAAAGGATACCGCGCGGCAGCCTGATTATTACGATCTGATCATCACCGGCGACCTTGGCTCTTACGGCAAGAAGCTTGCTGAACAGCTGGTAACGCAGGACGGATATGATATTTCCGATCGGTATACTGACTGCGGCATTTTAATTTACAGCGCCGCGCAGGATGTCCACGCCGGGGGAAGCGGCTGCGGCTGTTCGGCGGTAGTCACCTGCGGCTATCTTATGGAAAGCCTCAAAACGGGGAAATATAAACGCCTGCTTGGCATCGGCACCGGCGCGCTGTTGAGTCCGTGCAGTGTTCAGCAAGGGGAAACTGTGCCGGGGATCGGGCATGCCGTTGTAATCGAAATGAGATAGGAGGCTTGCGAGATGCAATTTTTTTGGGCTTTTGTGATCGGGGGCGCGCTCTGCGTAATCGGACAGTTGCTGATGGATTTGACCAGCTATAAGTTCACGCCTGCCCATGTGCTGGTGACTTTTGTCAGCGCGGGCGCGATCATCAGCGCTATCGGCCTGTACCAGCCTTTAGTGAATCTGGCCGGGGCGGGGGCGACTGTTCCCTTGACCGGTTTTGGCCACCTGCTGGCCCAAGGAGCGTTGAACGGGGTTAAACAGCACGGGTTGCTGGGCGTATTCAGCGGCGGAGTGACCGCGGCGGCGGCGGGTATTACCGCGGCAGTGGTTTTTGGCTACCTGGCGGCGCTTACTTTCCGGCCGAGAGGGTAGCGCCCAGGTGAAAGGAGAGCGAAGGCAATTGAAGGTTGGTATTCCCAGAGCGCTTCTATACTACTATTATTACCCGATGTGGCGGACTTTCTTTGAAGAGTTGGGCGCCGAAGTGGTGCTTTCATCGCCGTCAACCAGGGTGACATTGGCCCAGGGGCTAAAACATGCCGTGGATGAGGTCTGCCTGCCGGTCAAGCTGTTCTTTGGCCATGTGCTGGACCTGGCCGGGAAGGTTGATTATATTTTTTTGCCCAGAATGGTGAGTGTGGAACACCATAAATATATCTGTCCAAAGTTTCTCGGCTTGCCCGACATGATTCGCCGGCTGGAAGGCCTGCCTGACTTGATTGGCGTTGACGTCAACCTGTACAGAAAAGACAGGGATTTATACACGGTGATAAACAATGTGGGCAGTCTCTTTACCGGCAATAAGTTAAAGATATTTAGAGCTTATCGCAGTTCAATCAAAACCCTGCAGAAATATTACCGCTTGCTGCACCTCGGACTGATGCCTGCCGAGGCCTTAGCTGTCCTGGATAACAAGGTTGGTGATAAACCGCTGAATTATCCGTTTGAATTAAATGTGGCCGTAATCGGCCACCCGTATAACATCTATGATTCTTATATCAGCATGAATCTGACCGGACGGCTGAAAGAGATGGGCGCCGCTGTTTTTACCGCTGAGCACGTGCCGGAAAAAACCTTGAGGAGCAACGCGGCCCGGTTGCCGAAAAAATTATTCTGGAGTCTCGGTCAGCGGATGATCGGAGCCGCTTTTCACTACCTTGACCGCCCGGATATAAGCGGTTTGGTGCATGTGGCTGCTTTTGGGTGCGGGCCTGATTCCATGACCGGCGAGTTGATCGAGCGGCATGCGCGCGCCTTGCGCGCGCCTTTCTTGAATCTCACTCTTGATGAACATACCGGGGAAGCCGGTATTGTCACCAGGCTGGAAGCTTTTTTAGACATGGTGCGGTGGAAGAAAGCCGAAGCTGCCGGGATATGAAACGGAGGTAAACAATGCGCGCAACTTTTCCGCATATGGGCAACCTGTATATTCCTTTAAGGGCGATGCTGCAGTATCTGGACGTGGACGTGGTGGTGCCGCCGCCTTCCAGCAAAAGGACTTTAAACCTGGGGGTCAAGCACGGACCTGAATTTGCCTGCATGCCTTTAAAATTAAATTTGGGTAATTTTATCGAAGCCCGCGAAATGGGCGCCGACACTATTATTATGGCCGGCGGGTGCGGTCCGTGCCGCTTCGGATATTACGCCCAGATTGAGCACGCCATCTTGAAGGATATCGGATGTGACATGCAGTTAATTGTACTCGAACCGCCTGAAAAAAATATATCTGAATTAATTATTAAAATCAAGAAAATAACCGGGCGCCGGTCGTGGTGGCAGGTGATCCAGGCTATCCGGTTTGGCTACCAGAAAGCGCTGGCAGTGGACGAGCTGGAAAGAAAGGTGTTTCAGGTCCGGCCCAGGGAGGCAAGGGCGGGTGCCAGCGAGCGAGCTTTTAGTGAGGCATTAAAACTGATAGACAACGCCGCGTCGCCGGGTGAAATGGCAGAGGCCAGGAAAAAAGCCGGCGCGATCATGGCCGGAGTGGCGTGTAAACCCAGCGGACCGCTGGTCAGAATCGCTGTTATCGGTGAAATCTATACTTTGTTGGAGCCTTTTGCAAACAACCGGCTGGAACGGCACCTGGGACTGCTCGGAGCCGAAGTCGACCGTTCGCTCTATTTGAGTGAGTGGGTGAACGACCATCTGTTGTTCGGGCTGGTTAAGGGGCTTCGTTCCAGCAAAGAGACCTGCGCTTCAGCCAGCCCTTATCTGTGTCACTTTGTGGGCGGCCATGGCCAGGAGACGGTAGGCAGTGCCGTGAACTATGCCCGGGCCGGATACGACGGGATAATCCAGGTGTACCCTTTCACCTGCATGCCGGAAATAGTGGCCCAAAGCATCCTGCCCGGCGTGGGTTCGGATTACGACATACCGATACTGACTTTGATTATGGACGAGCACACGGGGGAGGCCGGCTTGCAGACCAGGCTGGAAGCTTTTATTGATCTACTGGCAAGGAGAAAGGAAACCAGGGAGGTTATCTGTAAATGAAGGGATATCTTGGCATAGATGTTGGATCTGTCAGCACTAATCTGGTTTTTCTGAATGAAGGCGGTATAGTCCGTGAAGCAATCTATCTCAGAACACAGGGACAGCCAATCGCCACGGTGCAGAAAGGGTTAAAAGAATTAAACGGACGCCTGCCTGACGGCGTGAAGGTAAGGGGCGCGGGGGTAACAGGCAGCGGCAGGCATCTTACCGGGGTGCTTGTCGGCGCCGACACGGTGAAAAACGAGATAACCGCCCACGCCGTCGCGTCATTGTTGCTGGTGCCGGGAGTGCAGACAATTTTGGAAATAGGCGGGCAGGATTCAAAAATCATTATATTGCGCAACGGTGTGGTGACTGACTTTGCCATGAACACCGTTTGCGCCGCGGGTACAGGATCTTTCCTGGACCAGCAGGCTGCGCGGCTGAATATACCGATAGAGCAATTCGGGGAAATTGCTTTGCAGGCGGAGTCGCCGGTGCGGATTGCCGGGCGGTGCGCTGTCTTCGCGGAGTCGGATATGATTCACAAGCAGCAAATGGGATGCGGCCTGCCGGATATCCTGGCCGGCTTGTGCGAAGCGCTGGTGCGCAATTATCTGAACAATGTCGGCAAGGGCAAGGAAATCCTGGCCCCGGTGGTTTTTCAGGGCGGCGTGGCGGCCAACGTGGGGATGGCCAAAGCTTTTGAAAAAGCGCTGGAATTACCCGTTACAGTTCCTGCGCACTTTGACGTAATGGGAGCGGTGGGCGCCGCCCTGCTGGCCCGTGAAGCGGTGGCGCGGACCGGTGTGAGCAGGTTCAAAGGCTTCAGTGTGGCGGACTCGTTATTTAAGACAGGCAGTTTTGAATGTTCCGGATGCCCCAATATGTGTGAAGTGGTGGAAGTAGCTGAGCAGGGGAGCGTTATTGCCCGCTGGGGCGACCGCTGCGGCAAATGGAGCGAAGACGTCGGCAAAAAAGAAAAGATAAGCTAAAAATGACGAATAATCTTGCATGGCGAAAAACATTGAGCTAAAATATTTGTAACTAATCAGGAGTCAGAAATCAGGAGTCAGAATGAGAAAATGATTTGTCTCTAAATGTGATGAATTTTGACTAATGAATTCTAAACACCTGAATGGTTTAGTTTTTGCATGTGTTGATTCTTAATAAACCAGAGGAGAGAGGAGTTCTTTAGAGGAGATGAGTGAAACTAAAATTCTGCTCAGCGAAAAAGAAATGCCGACAAAGTGGTACAACATCCAGGCGGACATGCCTAATTTGCCAAAACCTGCTTTGAATCCTATGACCAAGCAGCCTGCCGGACCGGAAGACTTGTCCCCTATTTTCCCAATGGAGTTAATTAAGCAAGAAGTAAGTGGGGAGCGCTGGATTGAAATACCGGAAGAGGTGCGGGAAATCTACCGGCTCTGGCGGCCGTCTCCACTTTGCCGGGCGCGGCGGCTGGAAAAGGCTCTGGATACGCCGGCAAAGATTTATTATAAATACGAAGGCGTAAGTCCGGCCGGCAGCCATAAGCTCAACACTGCCGTTGCCCAGGCTTATTACAATAAGGCGGAAGGAATCAAACGGCTTTCCACTGAAACAGGGGCCGGCCAGTGGGGTATTGCCCTGTCCCAGGCCTGCAACTTCTTCGGCTTGGAATGTACTGTTTATATGGTGAAGGTTAGCTATCAGCAGAAGCCTTACCGCCGTTCCGTGATGGAGATTTTCGGCGCTAATTGCATTGCCAGCCCCAGCAATCAAACCAATTGCGGCAGGCAGATTTTAGAGAAAGATCCCGAATCCCTGGGCAGCCTGGGGATGGCTATCAGTGAGGCTGTGGAAGATGCGGCCGGCCGTAGCGATACAAATTACTCCCTGGGCAGTGTCTTAAACCACGTTTGCCTGCACCAGTCCATTATCGGCCTGGAGGCCAGGGAGCAACTCGCCAAGGCGGACGCTTATCCCGACGTGGTCATCGCCTGCTGTGGCGGTGGTAGCAACTTCGCGGGCATCGCTTTCCCGTTTGCCCACGATAAGATTGTCAATGGCGCCAAGGTACGGCTTGTGGCCGTTGAGCCGAGCGCCTGCCCCACTCTGACACGCGGACACTATGGCTATGATTTTGGAGACGTGGCCGGGTTTACCCCGCTTTTGTGGATGTATACGCTTGGCAAAGACTTCATGCCGCCGGGAATCCACTCGGGCGGCTTAAGGTACCATGGCGCATCAACGCTGGTCAGCCAGTGCATCCATGACGGAATAGCCGAGGCGTTTGCCTACGGACAAACGGATACATTTAAATCCGCCGTTCTCTTTGCCAAATGTGAAGGTGTCGTGCCGGCTCCTGAATCTTCCCACGCTATTCACCATGCCGTGGTGGAAGCTGTTGCTGCGAAGGAAGCAGGCGAAGCCAGGACGATACTATTTAACTTGAGCGGCCACGGACTGCTGGATTTGCCCTCTTACGACACATACCTGGCTGGAAAACTGGAAGACTACCCGTTACCGGAGGAAAGCCTGAAAAAAGCTTTGGAAAAGTTGCCAGAAGTATAAATATCAAGAGATGGTAATAATTTATTTTTGAAAAAAAGCGGCCTTCCCGTATTTAACCAGGGCCGCTTTTTCTTTTAATTACAGCCGTTTGCCGCGCGTTCGGCAAGGGGAGGCAAAGCCGTATTTTACTCCGGTGCGTCCGCTTTAATATTATCCGTCATCCGGCGTACCGGCCTTTCGCCGTATTTGACGAGCCAGTCCAGGATTTGGCTGATATTGCCTATCGCCACGGCGATTGAAGTGTCGGCGGCCCCGTAATACAGCCGGAGTTCGCCGGTTTTTTCGTTTAGCGTGTAACCGCACGGGAAAACCACGTTATTAACGTCACCAACCAATTCATAAGAAGCCTTTGGCCCAAAGATCCATTCCTTGCTGCGGGAGATAATCCGTTTCGGATTTTCCAGGTCCAATAGGGCGACTCCGATGCGGTAGATGCATCCTGCCGCTGTATTGCGCACACCGTGATAGAAGAGCAGCCAACCCTCTTTAGTTTCTATGGGAGGTGTCGAAAGGCCGATCTTATTGGCATCCCACCATGAGCCCATGCGTGCTTTGATTAATGGAGTAGTCGAGGTCCATGTTTTTAGATTGTTGGAATATGATAGCCAGATGTGAGAGCCGGCGTAGATATCGATGGCGTGGGCAGTTTCCGGACGATGCACCAATAACCAGTTTCCGCCAATTCTGCGGGGAAAAATACACGCGTCTTTATCGTGCGGGAGAGTGATGTTGCCGATTTTTTCGAACGTGACAAAGTCTTTTGTCATGGCCATCGATACAAGCGGCCCGCTGGTGGAAAACGCCGTGTAAGTAATAGCGTATTGCTCCAGCTCAGGCACGTAAATTATCCTCGGGTCCTCAATTCCCCACATTTCTTCCGGGAAAATATCCGGTTCGGGAACCAGGGCGGGATTTGGGTCAATATGCCAGCCGGTCAACCCGTCATCACTGCGGATAACGTTTAAAAAAGAAACCCCGCGCCGGCTTTCCACCCTGGCCAGTAAAACTGTTTCGCCGCTCGGCAATTTGACGGCGCCCGGATTAAAAACCGAGTTGACCGGATAAGGCCAGTCATCCGCTGTAACGATCGGATTGCCGCTATACCTGTGAAATAATTCGCCGTTAATGAATTGTTCTTGTCTAGCCGTGATGATCTCCACCGTTCCTGTCTAATTTTGATTTTTTATTATTCCCCGTTTTTCCTTGTTGCCGATAGCCTTGCGTATTTTTGTTTCTTTTAAGGCGGTAACCGCGAGGGCGAAACTAATAACAGATTCAGCCCCGCTGTTGCTATTGCTGCCTGAGGCGTGCAGACCGTCAAGAGGATAATCATAATTGGCATTATAAACCGGCACTCCCAGACGGTTATTGCCGAAAAACCAATTGAAAGCTTTTGTTGCCAGCGTACGGTATTCTTCTTTACGGGTCAGACGCAAAGCTTCGCAATATGCTTCCACCAGATAGCCAATCTCAATTGGCTGCTGATCGAAACAAGCTCTTTTAGCTCCTTTATACAGCCAGCCCTTGTTGCCTATTAAATCAAAGCAAGTACCGTCATACTGGATGTTTGTGAGGAAATCCAAGGATTCCAAAGCTGTATCCAGGTATCTTTTATCTTTAAAAACATTATATGCCAGCATCAAAGAATAGGGCACTTTGGCGTTACCATAAGTGACGGCATGCTCAAACCAGTGCCAGTTCGTGCTCTTGTTGGTTTCGTAGAGTTCTATCAGATAATCCGCTCCGGACCGGAGCAAGCCTGCTGCTTTTAACGACTCCGGATATTTATGAAGATAACCGTATAAACCGCAGATAGCGTAAGCCAGTGCTTTAGGGAAGTCTGACAGCGGCCGGTCCGGCGGCAGGCGGTCTATGGCCCGGTCAAATATGTCTCTGGCAAACAAGGTGATCGACTGGTCGCCGCTCCAGGCAATGGCGCTGCCCAAGCCCGCAAGAACCCGGCCGAAGGTGTCTTCGCTGCCGACTTCATCCAGATACCTCCGGTCATAGCTGACAAAGTTGTGAAACCTGCCGTCTTCTATCTGAACGTAGTGAAGAAAAGATAGATACTTTTGGGCCAAACGATATTCACCGGAGAAGTTATTGTCAATATGATTGACGGCGCGAGCCCACCTTATTATTACTTCCAGCGCCCGGCCGGCGTCGTCGGCGGAATAACCGTGCTTTAAGTCCGGTATTCCATGCAAGGTAAATTGAAACATGCCGGTGTCGTCGGTGATGCGCTCAAACATATTCAGTATTTTATGGTTACCCAGGTTGTCCAGGCTGCCTTTGCGAATCGCGCTTACTCTTTTTATCACTTTCAGTGAATGTTCCTTGCACACTTCTCTGAATAAGGCGTGGTACTTTTCCGACACCCTGGACCAAATCATTTCACGTCCGTAAGCGTATGACGAAGAGCTCATTTCATTCAGGTATTCTCTTTTGGAGAGCAGCTCGTTCAGGGTATCGGCCAGGGCTTTAGGATTGCTGAAAGGCACCAGGCGGCCGCGCCCGTCCGCCAGCAGTTCTCTGGCATACCAATAAGGGGTTGAGACAACAACTTTGCCGAGTCCAACCGCGTAAGCCAGGGTGCCGCTGGTAATTTGCTCCGGTGAAAGATATGGGGTTATATAGATATTTGCGCCGCTGATATACCTGAACAGTTCTTCATTGGAAAAAAACTTGTCAATGAACATCACATTATTTTCCAGTGAATGGTCGCGAACAATTTTCTGCAGGCTTTCCCGGTAGCTTTCCCCGTGGATCCTGGCAACTTCCGGGTGGGTTTTGCCAAGAATAATGTATATTACTTCGGGATGCTCCCGCACCACGCCGGGCAGGGCTTCCAGCACCATTTCGACGCCTTTGCCGGGGCTGAGCAAACCAAAAGTGAGGAGCACAAACCTGCCTTCAACACCCATCTCCGCTTTAAAATTATCCGGGTCCGAAAAAGGCAGATCCGGCACGCCATGCGGAATCATCACTATCTTTTCAGGAGGTACGTAATATACTTCCTGGAGAATTTCTATAGCCTTGTGGCTCATTACCACCAGGCGGTCGGAATGCTGAATGACCTCCATGAGTGACGTATAATAGCCCAGGTTGGGATCTTGCAGCACTGTGTGAACGGTGGTTACCACCGGTTTTTTTAACTTCTCCAGCAGCTTGGTGATCAAACGTCCTTCCGGACCGCCGAACAAGCCGAATTCATGCTGCAGGTTGACCACGTGCAAATCCGAAGAGTTGATATGTTCCGCCGCCCTGGCATAATCGGAAGCTTTGTTTCTGTCAAAAACAAAATCGACTTCAGAGGGAAAATTACGGTTCAACTGGTCGTCTACGGCAATGACTCGTCCCTTATTGGCAAATGAGTTTTGATAAGAATGAAATAGATTTTGTGTGAATGTGGCGATTCCGCATTTTTTGGGAACATAGGAACTGATAAAACATGGGTTGATATCCCTTTTCATTAATTATTCACCCCGCTTCTCATCATTATGTTCCAATAGTTCCATAAAGACCAACGCAGTTAATTTTACCTCTTTATAATTTATTTAGTATCTATATAAATTATATAATAATTCAGTCAATAATACAACGAGTTGATAATAAGAGTATCGTTTGCAATAAGTTCTTACATAGCGGATATAGTAGTTGCGTGGCGCTTTTTTTGAATCAGAGGGTATGATATAATATTGTTCATGTTATTTAACCTGGGAGTAGTATATTATGGCGGAGGGCAGCAGTGGAGATAATCACCACCCATGTAAATACTGACCTGGACGCGTTAGCGTCAATGGTTGCCGCCCGGAAGCTTTACCCAGACGCTGTAATGGTCTTTCCCGGCAATCTGTCCAGGAGTGTGGAAGCTTTCATGGCTTTACACAGGGACGCTCTTGACATAAAATCTGCCAGGGATATTAAGCCGGATCCGGTTGAACGGGTGATCTTGGTGGATACCAAATCTCCCGGAAGACTGGCCAATCTGGCAGTTCTTCTTGAGAGGCCGGGAGTGGAAATACATATATACGACCACCACCCCAGAGAAACCGGTGATATATCGGGCACGGTCGAGGTGGTGGAAATGATCGGGGCCGCCACCACCTTGCTGGTGGAAAAGATCAGGGAGCGTGGACTGAAGGTCACCCCGCTGGAAGCGACCATTCTAGCCCTGGGTATTTACCAGGACACCGGTTCGCTTGTTTTTTCCAGCACAACGGCCAGAGATGTGGACGCAGTATCCTATTTGCTCACTAATGGAGCGAATCTGGCTGTTGTGGCTGATTTCCTCGACCGGCCGTTTACCGCGGACCAGCGCGTACTGCTAAGGGACCTGCTTTCTTCAGCGGAACATATTCAGGTCAACGGGGTAAAATTATTAATCGCCAAGGGGAATGTCGATGAATTTGTCGGCGGTCTTGCCGTCTTAACACATAAGCTTGCTGATTTTGAACGGCCGGACGCTGTTTTTACCGTGGTGGAGATGGATGACCGGGTTCATGTAGTCGCCCGGAGCAGTGTGCCGGAAGTGAATGTTAGAGAAATACTGGCTGTTCTCGGCGGGCGTGGCCATAACGCCGCGGCCTCGGTCTCAATAAAAAAAGCCGGTGTGGAGGAAGTAACCGGCCGGCTAATGGATGCTATCCGGGCAAGAGTAAAACCGCCGGTGACAGCGGCAGCCATAATGAACAGCCCGGTGAAGACAATTACTCCGGAAACAGTGGTAAATGAAGCGGAAAAAGTCATGCTGCGTTACGGCCATACCGGCTTGCCGGTGGTAAGAGACGATCGGCTGGTAGGAATAGTCTCGCGCCGTGATGTGGAAAAAGCGGCTCATCACGGCCTCGGACACGCCCCTGTTAAGGCTTTTATGACCACCAGTCTGGTGTCTGTCGGTCCCGAAACGCCGGCTTCGGTGGTGCGTGATTTGATGATCGAACATGATATTGGAAGGCTTCCGGTAATCGAAAATGGAAGGCTGGTAGGGATCGTCACCCGCACGGATGTTTTGCGCACCCTGCACGGCGGCGGTGAGCCGGGCCGTAACCAGACAGTCAAAACAGGCCGGACCCGGGCAATGTCCCCCGTGAACATAAGGGAATTGATGTACAGCAGCCTGCCGGCTGGGTACGTGGAGATATTAAAGTGGGCGAGTGAAACAGCCTCGGCTATGGGAGCCAGGGTGTACGCCGCCGGCGGCATAGTCCGCGACCTGCTCCTGGGCATGGAATGCCTGGATATTGATCTGGTGGTGGAAGGGGACGGCATTGAGCTGGCGCGAACCCTCAGCAGGGAGCGTCAGGGGCGGTTGCGTGAACATCCTCAGTTCGGCACGGCGAAAATATTGTTTCCAAACGGCAAACAGGTAGATGTCACCACGTCAAGGGTGGAGTTTTATCAATACCCGGCGGCCATGCCCCAGGTAGAGGCGTCATCACTGCACCAGGATCTTTACCGCCGCGACTTTACCATCAACGCAATGGCGGTTTCGCTTAATAAAGAAAGCTTTGGCGACGTGGTCGACTTCTTCGGCGGCCGGGAAGACTTGGAACGCGGTCTTATCCGGGTGCTGCACAATTTGAGCTTCATCGAAGATCCCGTGCGTATTCTGAGGGCGGTGAGATTTGAAAAGCGCTATTATATGAATGTGGAATCCCATACTCTCAAATTGGCGAAGGAAGCAATCAGCAATAAAATGCCGGCCAGGGTGTCCGCGGAACGAATTTGGGAGGAACTGCGTCATGTCTTTCTGGAACCGAGGCCGGGCCCGGTGCTGGCCCGTTATATAGAGCTGCGGTTATGGCGCTTTTTGTTTCCGGGCGTTGAGCCTCAGCGGGTGCGTCCGGTCCTCGGGGAAATCGCGCGGTCGGTGAGAACATTGCGCTCCTGGGATGTAGCGGAGCCCGGCGATATATGGATGGTCTATTTTTTAGCGGTGCTTCATATTTCCGACTGGACCGTTGCGGCAGCGGTTTGCGGACGCTACCATTTAAGCAAACGACAGACGAATAAAGTGGCGGCGGCGCTGGGCGGCTGGCGCAATTTGTCGAAAAACCTGCAAGAACCTTTTGAAATTACTCTGAGTGAACTGGCCAGACAGGTGAAGTCATTGCCTGTGGAAATTTATCCGCTGATTTTGTGCTATCTCACCAAAAACTCTGCCAGAAAACGCTTCCAGCATGTGCTTGCCGCCATATGCAGCAATAAGCTTTCCATTAACGGCAAGGACCTGCGGCTGCTCGGATATAAGCCCGGGCCGCAATTCAATAAGGCTATGGAAGCGCTGTGGCAGGCCCGCCTGGACGGAGCGATACGCACCAGGCAGGAAGAATTGAATTACGTTAAGGAGTATCTTGCGGAATCCGGAGGAGAGATGGAAATTGTTTAATTTGCCTAGTTTGCATACTGTTGCCTTAATGCTGCCGGCCATCGTCCTGGGCTTGACTCTCCACGAGTTTGCCCATGGCTGGATGGCTGACCGGCTAGGTGACCGGACCGCCCGTCACATGGGGCGCCTCACGGTTAACCCGGCGGCTCATATTGATCCAATCGGTCTGCTTCTTTTGTTTTTCATGGGTTTCGGCTGGGCTAAACCGGTACCCGTCAACCCATATAATTTGAAGCTTGATCCAAGACAGGGCATGCTGCTGGTGGCCCTGGCCGGCCCGGCGACGAACATGTTGCTGGCCGTTATTTCCGCAATTGCCTCCGGCGCTCTGGCCGGTCTGAATTTGCCTTATTTCGGGGGAATCATGCTGTATATGATCCATATCAACGTGGTTTTGGCAGTATTTAATTTAATCCCGATCCCGCCGCTGGACGGCTCGAAGATCCTGGCCGGCATTCTGCCGGGACGGCAGGGCTGGTTGGACCAATTTGAGCAATACGGGACAATAATATTGATAGTACTTGTTTTTACCGGGTTGATTGGGGTTGTTTTCAATGTTGTAATCGAACCGATTGATAGGGTGTTGTTTGCTCTAGGAGGGTTATCCACAAGGTAATATTGTAAGAGGGAAAGGGAGATGTGAAGAATGTCAAAAGGAATAATTGTCAGCGGCATGCGCCCAACGGGCAAGCTCCACCTTGGCCACCTGTATGTTTTGGAAAACTGGGTCAGGCTGCAGAAAGAGTATGACTGCCATTATTTTGTCGCTGACTGGCATGCTCTCAGCACGTCATTTGAAGATAACTCTTCTATGCGTGATAATACAAGGGAAATGGTGACGGACTGGCTGGCGGCGGGAATGGATCCGGAAAAAAGCGTGATTTTTGTCCAGTCGGATATAATGGAGCACGCTGAACTGCACTTGATTTTTTCCATGATCACGCCCTTGTCGTGGCTGGAGCGGGTGCCGACCTTCAAAGACCAGGTGCAGCAGTTGAAAGAACAAGGGAAAGACATTAATACCTATGGCTTTCTCGGTTATCCTCTGCTCCAGGCGGCGGATATTCTCCTGTATAAGGCGGACGCGGTGCCGGTAGGGGAGGATCAGCTTCCACACCTGGAATTGTGCCGGGAAGTGGCCCGCCGGTTTAATTACCTGTATCGCCCGGTATTTCCCGAGCCGCAGGGCCTCGTGGCCAGGGTGCCTTTGCTGCCAGGTATCGACGGGCGCAAGATGAGCAAAAGTTACCATAACGATATAGTGATAGGCGCGGAGCCGGACGTGCTAAAAGAAAGGGTTAACGCCATGATTACCGATCCCGCCCGCATCCGCAAAACTGACCCCGGTCATCCGGAAGTCTGCATTGTTCACGAATATCACAACATTTACGCGTCAGACAAGCTGGCCGGGTTGGAAGAAGAATGCCGCGGCGGCAAGATTGGCTGCGTTGCCTGCAAGAAGATGCTCGCCGCGAGCATAGAGGAGGTCATGGCTCCCGTCAGGGAGCGCCGGGCGGACATATTGAAGCGGCCGGGTTATATCGATGATATTCTCGCGGAAGGCGCCCGGAAGGCCAAAGCCAAGTCGGCGGAGACCATGAAAGAAGTAAGGGAGGTCGTGTCCGGCATTAAGAACAACTCTCACAATTAGCAATTGTGCATAGTCCCGGGAAGTCGTGGAAAAATAATGCAGAGGTGGGGTCGGGTGGGCAAGGTGTTCCTTGTTTTCTTGATGTTTTTAATCCTTCTTCTGCTTTTTCTTTCCCTGACCGTTGTGCGGGTGCAGGTGAATTATGCCAGGCGGGGAAAGGATGATCAGTTTACCGTGAAGTTTTCCACATGGCGTGGGCTGGTTCATTATAGCTTTGAGCTTCCCAGGATAAAAGTCAAAAAGGAAAAAGCAATATCACCGCCGAAGTGGTTAGGCATCGCATCCAGATTTTTTAAGCCTTTGCGTATAAACAGCGCCATTATTTTCTATCTGCTGGAGAAAGTCCGTTTGCGGCGGTTAACCTGGCGCACGGAGATTGGGACAGGCGATCCCGCGCAGACCGGGCTTCTGGCTGGCGTGATATGGGGGTTGAAAGGGTTGATATTCGCCGCCTGCAACCGTTTGCTTGCCCCCGGCGGCGCCGGGCCGGTGGTGGAGATTCGGCCAAGTTTTGATAGAGCTTGCTTTAATATGGCATTTAACTGCGTTTTAGATGTGCGGCTCGGTCATATTTTTATTACCGGTTTAAAGTATCTAAAAATAAAGCGCAAGTAATCAGGTGTTATGCTTTGCCTGAATACTTATCCCGCCGAAAATCCTTGTCTTGCCTGGGAGGAAATGTTTCTTTCTTGCAGAATTTTTACTAAAATTAAACATTATGTCGAGGTGAAATAATTGTGAGGTTATTGACTCGCTCAGATTTCGACGGGTTGGCATGCGCGGTTCTTTTAAAAGATGCGGGTATAATCGACGACAGGGCATTCGTCCACCCAAAAGATATACAAGACGGCATGATCAAAGTGACGGAAAACGATGTGCTGGCCAATGTGCCTTTCGATGCAGGCTGCGGCTTGTGGTTTGACCATCACTCCAGCGAGGAAGAGAGACTGGCATTAAAAAACAAGTACAAGGGAGACAGCCGCCCGGCGCCCAGCGCGGCAAGAGTAATATATGATTATTACGGCGGCAAAGAGAAGTTCGGGCACTTGGAAGAAATGATGTCTGCCGTTGACAAGTCGGATTCCGGCCAGTTTACCGCTGATGAGATATTAAATCCAAAAGGCTGGGTGCTGCTCTCTTTTATCATGGACCCGCGCACCGGCCTTGGTCGTTTCAGGGATTGCCGGATCAGCAATTACCAGCTTATGGACGACATGATCGACTACTGCCGGAAAATGTCAATAGATGAGATCCTGAAAGTGCCTGACGTACTGGAAAGAATTAAACAGTTTGAAGAACAGAGCGGGAAGTTCAAGGATATGCTGAAAAAGTATACAAATACAGACGGCAAGGTAATTATTACGGATCTCCGGGGTGTTGCCCCGATATACAGCGGCAACAGGTTTTTGATTTATGTTCTTTATCCGGAGCAAAACATTTCAATTTGGGTCGTTGACGGAAAGAATAAACAAAATTGTGTCTTTGCCGTTGGTCGCAGCATTATCAACAGAAGTTCCAAAACAGACGTTGGTTCGCTTATGTTAAAGTACGGCGGAGGCGGCCACAAGACGGTGGGAACTTGCCAGGTACCTTATCAAGAGGCCGGTAAAGTACTGGGAGAGCTGGTTGCTAGCATGAAAAAAGACGGTTAACTAACGGATTGGTTTACCGGATGCAGAGAAAGTTTTGGAGCACATGACCAATTAAGAAGAAAAGCGGAGGTCGCCACCGTACGGTGGAACCTCCGTTTAACATATAATCAAGCAGTTACGCGCATGCTTGATTCTTTATTGTTAGTCATCCAGTGTGGACAAATCTCCGACCGGTAAACCCATTTCCTGAGCTTTTAGAACCCGGCGCATGATTTTCCCGCTGCGGGTTTTCGGCAGCTTGTCCCGCACTTCGATTTCTTTTGGCGCGGCGTGAGCGGCCAGACCTAATTTGACGAATTGCTTGAGTTCTTTATCAAGCTCATCACTCCAGGTATAACCAGGCGCCAATGCGATAAACGCCTTGATGATGTTACCGCGCACCTCATCCGGCTTGCCGATAACGCCGGCCTCGGCCACTGCCGGGTGTTCAACCAATTTGCTTTCCACTTCGAAGGGGCCGACCCTTTCCCCGGCGGTTTTAATCACGTCGTCGTTCCTGCCCTGGAACCAGATATAACCGTCTTCGTCCATAAAAGCCTGGTCTCCTGAAACATACCAGGGATCGTTTTGGAAATACTCGTTATACTTTTCAGGGTTTTTCCAAATCTCCACCATCATGCCCGGCCAGCCTTTTTTCAAGGACAGGTTGCCCATTTGCATCGGGGGCAGGATATTCCCCTCGTCATCGGTAATGGCGGCTTCCACGCCGGGAATCGGTTTGCACATCGAGCCGACCCGGATTGGTTCGCACGCATAGCAGCAGACCATATTTACGCCGGTTTCAGTCATGAACCAGGTTTCGTGAATACGCACGTCGAAAACCCTCTTGGCCCAAATGATCACTTCCGGGTTTAAGGGTTCGCCCACGCTGGTGATATGCCTGAGGCTGGACAGATTGTATTTTTTAACAACTTCGTCCCCGGCTGCCGCCAGCATTCTGAAGGCGGTAGGAGCGCTGTACCATACTGTCACACCGTATTTTTCCAGAGTGGCATACCAGTCTTCGGCACTAAAGCGGCCGCCTCTGATGATCGTAGCTTTGCCTACCAGCCAGGGTCCCCATACTGAATAGGAAACACCCGTGACCCAGCCCGGGTCGGCGGTGCACCAGAAAACATCGTTTTCCTGCACGTCATGGGCGATTCTCATGGTAAAGTACTGGCCGACCATAATATTGTGGGTATGCAATACCCCCTTGGGTTTCCCGGTAGAGCCCGAGGTGTAAAGCAGGAACATCGGGTCTTCTCTGGTCAGCCAAACCGGTGTAAAATCTGCGGAAGCCTCAGCCATTTCCTTTTCGTAAGAAACTTCAAGAGACTCCAAGTTGTTCTCATCGGCTCCAATGACGATCACGTGCTTCAAGTTGGGCAATTCATCTTTTTTAATTCTGCTTTTTTGTCCGACGGTAGTGACAATGGCCACAGCCTCGCTGTCCAGCATGCGGTCTTTGACGGCTTCTTCCATGAAAGCTTCAAAGAGCGGTCCGGCGATAGCGCCCGTTTTTACGATACCGGCGAAAGCTATTAACATCTCCGGGCTCCTGGGGATAAAAAGAAACACCCGGTCACCCTTTTTGATTCCCAGCTTGGTCAGGACGTTGGCAAACTTGTTGGTCTGCTCTTTTAGTTGGGCAAAGGTAACTGTTACTTCTTTCTCAGTGTCACTATAAAGTATCGCAGCGTCATTGCCTTTATTCTTTTCGTCTACCCACCGGTCAATGGCTTCGTAGGCGATGTTTACTTTGCCGGTAGTATACCAGCTGAATTCTTTTTCAACGTTTTCCCAGGAGAAATTCTTGCAAAACTCCTCATAGTTCTCCATATTGTGTTTGCCTGGCGACGGCGGTAGTACTTCATAATCCATTTATTTCCCCTCCAATTGTTAAGATGTTGTATTGTAAAAAGGCCGTAAAAGTTCACCTCCTGGCGGCCTTAAGCTTTTTTTCGTAGTATTGGTACGGACACTTTAACCCAGTCTTTTCCTGGCCCGCGGCCGGAAACGGAACGGCACGGTGATTGTGTGCACCAGATTTATGGCCATTTCCCGGAAAATATCTTCCATTGTTTTAAGTGAGTATGTCTGATTAAGCCGGTATGGATGGTAGAGGATGTTGATTCCTGATTTGCTTACCACCGGGTCCAGAGAGAAAAAATCAAGCGCAATGGGAATGCAGCCTTGTTTAAGAAAGAATGATTTTCTTTTTTGGTAATTTTCTTTTTGACGGCATATTTCAAGAACGTGGCCGGCGCATTGCGGGTAATGTTTCTTTAATAAATCCATCATGTGACCGTATAGCTGAGTGCCGACACCTTGGTTGCGATAGCCCTCCAGCACAACCAAAGCCTCAATAAATCCAACCTGGTTCTTGGGGAAATAATAGAATATGGCAAAACCGAGCAGCTCTCCTAAACAATCAGCGTAGATAATGTGGGCTCTGACCTGATCGTTTTCATTGGCCTGCAGCTTGCTGATCAGAGAATTTATTTCTTTGATTGAATAGTTAAAGGTTTCCCTGCAACATTCGATAACCTTACTGAAATAAATAGAATCAAGGTTGTGCAATTCAAGGAACTTGTACATGTTCGTCCCCCTCCCTGGTTCCTTATGTCCCCATGTCCCTTGTGTTATTAATGCAATTACTGTGCCACTAATAACAGTGAAGAAAAAGCCCCGTATTTAAGGGATCTGTGTTTATGATTATCTCAGTGGGAGGTAGGAAAATGAAAAAAACTGCCTGCAATAATTGCAGGCAGTTGCAAATTAATTAGTCATGCATGAGTATTTTTCAGCAATTTGGAGTGGCGCTTGTTTAAGGAAGTGATGATTTAAGCCAACCCGTGTTTTTCCATTTTGTAATACAAACTCCTGACGGCAATACCGAGCAGGTTGGCGGCTTTTGTTTTATTGCCGTTAGTCCTTTGCAGGGTTTCCAGCAAAATATTTTTTTCGGTCATATCCAGCATGTTGCCGAGGCTTCCTTCCCAATGGATCTCTGTTGCCGGTTTGGGAAAACGGTTGTCTGCTGTTGAACGCTGCATAGACGTTCTTTTGATAATGAATTCCGGAACATGTCTCGATAAAATAATTTCTTCGTTTTTATCCATTTTGATGATTGTTCTTCCCACCATATTTTCGAGTTCTCTAATATTGCCCGGCCAATCGTAATTCATCAGTATTTTGAAAACAGCCGGGGATATTTTAGAGATTTTTCGTTTATACTCATGTTCAAGTTTTTTAACCAGGTGGGTTGTCAATAAGGGTATATCATCTTTGCGGACCCTGAGCGGCGGCACGAAAATCGGCACAACATTCAGCCGGTAATACAAATCTTCACGAAAAGTACCTTCGCTGATCCTCTGTTCCAGATTAGCGTTGGTAGCGGCGATTATCCGTACGTTTACAGGTATCGGCCTGGTGCCGCCCACCCTGATGATCTCTTTTTCCTGCAGCACTCTGAGAATTTTTGCCTGCAAAGCGAGGTTCATATCACCGATTTCATCAAGAAAAATCGTGCCGTCGCTTGCATCCTCAAAGTAACCCTTTTTACCGCCCCGGATAGCCCCGGTGAAAGCCCCTTCTTCGTATCCGAACAACTCGCTTTCCAACAATGACTCGGCAATTGCCACGCAGTTGACCCTGACAAAAGGTCCCTTGCTTCTGCCGCTGACATTGTGAATGGCATGGGCGAATAACTCTTTGCCGGTGCCGCTCTCTCCCCGCAAAAGCACGGTGGCGGGAGTGTCGGAAGCGTGTCTGGCCTGGGCTATGGCCGCCTGAATCGGCTCACTATTGCCAATAATGTCGTCAAAAGTATATTTGGCCTGCAAGCGCCGGATTAATTTTTTGACATTAGCCAATTCTTCCGACAAGTGCATTATTTCCGTAATATCATGTATTACCCCGACACTTCCCCGCAGTATGCCGTCCATAATTATTGGAGCTACGTTTACCACGACTTCTTTTTTCATCGGCCCCATTTTAAGCCTGACCCCGCGCACCAGCTGCCTGGTTTGCAGCACCTTCAGGTGCATGCTTTCCCCTTCGGTCACCGCTACCGAAGCAGGTTTGTTGATCACGTCCGCCTCCGTGAGACCGGTAATTTTCGTGTAGGCGGGGTTGATTAAAATACCGTTTCCTTTTTCGTTGACCACTGTTATAGCGTCTTCAGTCGCGTAAAGAATGGCTTCCAGCAGGGACCTTGTTTCTTTTAATTCTGCAACCTGCCTCTCCAGGCTTCTTAATGAAGTGATATCGCCCATGATTGCTGCCGCGCCGGTTATTTTTCCTTGCCTGTCTTTCAGTGGGATAAAGCTTGCAACAATGGTGAGATCTCCGCTCTGCAATTGGTGGTTAAGCTCGGCAGTGCCTGTTTGCAGCACGGTCTGCAGCATTTGTGGCAGGGCGGGAACCGGAAAATCGTCTGCCAACGGTTTGCCCAGCACGTCGGCCGCCTTTAAGCCGGTGGTTTTCTCAGCCGCCTGATTGAATAAAGTAACCATGCAGGTTTTGTTTACCGCAACTAGAGCATCGTTAGAAGCGTCAAGAATTGCTTCATATGTCGCATGAGTGTTTTTACTTTGCATGGGATCACCTCGCAGATATTTATTCTACAATTGTGTGAAAGATCCTGCATGGTTTTCTGTTAAATGATGATATTACTCCACATAAGTGCACCAATCCCGGGCCAGGCTATTCACGAGATTCTTTCATGACTGTCCTGAACAAATATATTGCAACGGATTCAATTGAACTGAGTTAGAATATGAGATTTCACTCCGTGGCACAAATTCGGCAATTATGGGTTATAATGAATATATCATTAAATATCATTTATTATTTAGGAGATTTCTTGTGAATACTGTTTACGTTTTTGGAGCGGGAGCGTCGGCCGCGGAGGGCGCGCCGGTGCTGCACGATTTTCTCAAAATAGCCTTTAAGTTTTTTAAAGAAGAGCATTATAGTACTGAGCTGGATGTTGTTTGGGAGTTTCTTGAACACTTTAATGGTTCGGAGGTACTAAGCCATTCCGGTGAACTTGAAGATTTTCCCGGCTTGGAAGAAATATTCAATATTGTTGACTGGTCCCTGCTACAAAACCAGGCGTTTTCAATCAGGTTTCCGAGATCACGATTGCATGAATTGAAAACGGCTTTGGTAAAATTAATCAGCATGACTCTTGACAAGTCACTTCCTTCATATAACGGCATGCATCAGTCTTTTGTGGCTGAGGTAATCAGGGGAGGGGAAGAGATCCCGACTTTCATCTCTCTTAATTACGATATTGTTCTTGACAATGCCATCCGAGCCACCGGTTATGAACCGGAATACGGTTTCTATGGCAACCATCTGAATCACATGGCTCATTGCCGGAAAATACCTCTCTACAAGCTGCACGGTTCCTTGAACTGGTCATTTTGTCCCCTTTGCGGAGAAATTTCCGAACATAATGAAAAAGTTGCGCACCTCCTCTTCAAAGACAAGTATTCAATTGCCTGCCTGAACTGCGGGAGTGATAGTTCTCAGGCAATAATTATTGCTCCGACTCTTTATAAATCTTATAATATCAGCAGATTGCAGAATGTTTGGGATTGCGCGGTAAAGTCCATAAGCCTGTCCGACCGGCTGGTTTTTGTCGGTTATTCGCTTGCTCCGGCTGATACTTCAATAATAGCGACGATAAAAAGGGCGCTTAACACAATAAATAAAGAGCGTGAGATAGTAGTAATCAACCCGAATGAACAGGCATGCCGCAGGTATAAGCAGATCTTTGGAAAGAACTGCCGGGTGCTGTGTCATAAATTTACCGGGGAGCATATATAAAATATGAAAGGAAATAAAAGACCTTGAATAATGAATTTAATAAAAAGA
>MVRN01000011.1 GCA_002067965.1 Pelotomaculum sp. PtaU1.Bin035 | reverse complement strand
AACGGTCAATAAAAATACAGCATTTTCGGCCATTTAAAATGCAGCACTTGGCCACATATTTTACTGGAAATTTATTAACTTCTTTGAAACTGCCGGTATAGGCGGGATGGAAGGAGCCCGTAGGGCGACTGAAATCCCGCCTATACCGGCGCGGCGCGCGTCTTAAGACCGCTAAGCTACTAAGATTTTTCAACTATGTGAGCGGTTTTATCAGTTCCGAAAATTTGCTCCAAAAAAGATACTTGTGCCCATGGCGTTCCCCGGCACTCCATTGCCAACGCATCTACCATGATATCTTGAAAGGCAATTGGTTTTTCACGATATTTTATTTGGGCCACTTCCGCTACTGTGATCTTCTCTTCCCGGAGCATTTGCATGAGTTTTTCAAATGGTTTCTTACCCAAGTAAACGATTACTTTGGTTTTAACCTTACCTTTATACCAAATCCTTGTTTCCAATTGAGCATATAACTCTTTTCTTCCGGCTTTCCAACGGATAAACAATTTATCAACTGCTTTCAGTAAGATCATTTAACATTAAGTGTTGGTCACTAGGAACCTTATCTCTATATTGGTATTGGCATTGCTATTGTTGGTCACTATGTTTATAAAGAGCGTATTTGAGTTAATCCTTTAGTATTCTTTCCCGATGGGTGAGCCGGTAGCTTTCCCCTTCCATATTGAATACCTCACATTTGTGCATCAGCCTGTCCAGCATGGCTGCAGTAATAACTGGGTCACCCATGAATTCTCCCCATTCAACCAAACTCTTGTTGGATGTCAGAATAATAGATGTTTGTTGATATAATTGATTAATTACACCAAATAATAGGTTTGCTTCGTTACGGTTCACTGGCTGGAAACCAATTTCATCAATGATGACTAGATCGGCCTGGTAAAGCCTTTTTAATTTTTGCTTGCTCCTTGGTGATATTTCCTGGGTTTTTAGTGCATGAATCAGCTGTTCCATAAGAATAAATATCACTTTGTAGCCGGTATTAACGGCAGCGATTCCCAGTGATACCGCCAGAAATGTTTTTCCCACACTTGGTGGGCCCAAAAACATAATATTATAAGCGCTTTCCAGCCAAGTAAGCTCCAACAGTTGGTAAATATGTTTTTTGGATACGCTGGTTTGGAATCCGAAGTCAAACTCTTCTATCGTCGCCATATATGGGAAACCGGCATTTTTAAGCCTTTTTTCCCTGGCTTTATCTGCTCGGGCGTTCCTTTCTTCTAAAAGCAAGGTGTTTAACATCTGTAGGGGGGTCCAATCTTCCGCTTGTGCTTTTGCCAGGACTTTTTCCAGGCTGCGGGCCGAGTGACTGAGAGATAAGGCAGTCAGTTGCTCTTGCACTTCCTTAAGGATGATCATTTAATATCACCCCCTTTTACAACCCGCTCATATTCTGCCAGTGGCCTTTTCATTACAGCTGCCGCAGCTTTTAAGACGGTGACTTTCGGATGCCGGCTTATTTCCTCCAGTTCTTTTTTTATGTGGGCTTCGAAATATTCTGCGGCATTCCTAAACTCTACGGCACTGAATAGACTGTTCATAATACAGTAATGCAGGGCTTTTTCAATGGCTATACCGGTATGTGTATTTAATGTCTTTTCAATGAGGCTGAATTGGTCCCTGGCATAGCGTGCTTTAAGGCAACGGACTTGGGTGAGAAAAACATGGGCGTCATCACTCATACCCAGAGTCTGAAAAAGGTCTTTTTGAATGGTATCCAGCTTTTTTGTGTTGTCTCGCTTATGGTTGTTGTTTTGTATTAATGCTCCTTTGCCTTTTGAGATTTTATGTTCGGCGATGATGGATGTACCCAAATTATCCCGTATTTTAAGGGTCTCTCCTTCAACATCCACAATAACTTGCCTGCCAGGCTGGTATGTGCCCAGGGGGAGGGTGTACCGGTTGCCTTCGTAAAAAATGGTATTGTTCTTATGAATATCTCTTGTTACAATATTTTCAATAATTCTTTTGGTAGAGGGTACCGGTTTTAGAAGGAGTCTTTCTTGCTCAAAGACTTCAGCCGGTATCTTTTTTGTGATCGCATGCACCTTGGCATTTCCGGTCCTGA
Organism: Pelotomaculum sp. PtaU1.Bin035; assembly: GCA_002067965.1. GTDB lineage: Bacteria > Bacillota > Desulfotomaculia > Desulfotomaculales > Pelotomaculaceae > MVRN01. The sequence continues at coordinate 11,590 of MVRN01000011.1, read as the reverse complement.
CCAGCCAGTCTGCGAAATTCTCGTTCCATATGTCAATATTGATAAATTGCCGGTTCTTAGCAAAATTATTTTTAAAATATTTAACTGTGGCTTCTACTCGTCCCTTGCTTTCCGGGTCCCCGCCACGGCAAAGGTAGACTTCAAAGCCACTGGATAAACGAAATTGTTCGAACTCTCTGGTGAATATGATATCACCATAGTTTTCATCTACGGCCAGCAGTCGATCTTGATCGAATACCAACTCTTTAGGCATCCCGCCCATATACTCGAAGCATTCTTGCAACGCGGTGGTCAACTGCCTGGAGGTTAGGGGCTGGGGATACCATTCTCCCCATTTATACCGGGAATGGGAGAGAACACAGGCAATGCAATAAAGTTTCCGGTAACTTCTTTTGTTGAAATCGAACACGTGGGCTATTCCCAGGTCCACCTGCATCTGGTGTCCCATTGGCGGGTCTTCCACGGCTGCATATTGCCGCTTATTGTTTTTTGCTGTCTTTGGAATTAAATACTTCTTCCTGATCTTTTCTACAAACCTTCTGGTTGTTCTTTCTGAGACACTGACTTGATAATGCTCCTTCAGCCAATCTAATACTTGAGCTGCGGTCATGTCCGGGTATTTTTTAAGCCAGTCTACAACTACTCCTTCATATAGGCCAAGGTTCCTGCGCCTTTCTCTGTTGAGTATCTTCTGCTCAAATTCTTCCGGGGTCATGGATAAATATTTTGATACTGTCCGAAAATTAAGCTCGAGTTTTTCTGCCACCTGTCTCTTGCTGAATCCCTGATTTTTCATTGAGTGAATTTGCGTATACATAAGCCACCTCTTCATTCTGCACTCCCCTTGTAAATGGATTTGTGTCCATGGTAGCACATTTCCATTTCTTCCAGCTGAGTGCTGTATTTGGTGGCCATTTTTGCTGCATTTTTAGTGGCCGTTTTTGCTGCATTTTATTATACCGCTAACATATAACCTGCTGGGGGAATAGAGTTAAAATAATTAATATGTTTAAACGCAAACAAGGCACTTCAAGCGAAGTGCCTTGTTTGCTGCTTTTCCGTATCGGTTTGGGGTATGGTTCAATACGTTACCTTATTAAGCCGTGCCTATATAACCCGCCGTTTTAATTAATGAATAAAGAACTGGAATAGGAATAAGCGCATTCATTGGCGCCGTTATTAGCTAGACTGTGGTAAGCCCATACTCTATAATAATAACCTCTCGCCACCTGCAAGCTTATTACCCCATTTACGCTGGAATTATAACTTTTTTGAAATGGCCAACTTGCTAAATCAACCCAATTGCTGCCGTTCCAACGCTGTAGATATAATCTTACCATAATGTAATCCACGTCTTGATAGGCCTGTGTAAAGTCAGTTAAATTTATATAACCTCCCCCACTGGATATTAAACTACATCCCCAATCCTGCAAGTACTGCAAAGAATCAATACCGGCTTCTTTATATGCTTTATCGGTACCCGGTGGCGGTTTAAAACTAAACGGTTCCGCATATGCTGCGGTAGTAATTGTAAAAAATGATGCCGCTACCAGAACGAAAAAAAACATCCGCTTAAACGCGCTCAATTTTCACCCTCCTCCAGCAAGAAAACAAGCTCTATTATTGTGACGTTTAGAAAGACAATTTGGTTCAATAAAATTAAATATTATTAAGAAGTTTTGAAAATATTTTTAGTTTAATAAAAAATAGATATTTTTTTTTACTTTATTTGAACATAAAGCGACTATTTCCCGTCTCTATGTAAAAGCATTGTTAAGAAAAAAGGGGGGCAAAAATCAGGGAATGTAAAAGTAAATATTCCCCAATAAACATAAGCATAACGTATTTACCTGCTACTCGTCGTGCTTTGTGCACGAGAATAGAAGACTTCTAAAAATAAAAAAATCTATTAAATAAACATAGAGGCGAAGATTATGTTAAAAAAAATACGTGTTAAAGTGTTAATAGCAGATGACAACAGAGAATTCTGTGAACTGTTAGGCAGCTTTATCAACCAACAAGACGGATTAGAGGTTGTCGGCATAGCTAACGATGGCTTGCAGGCTATAGCTATGACCCATGAATACAGTCCGGATGTATTAGTATTGGATATTATTATGCCCCAGCTTGACGGCATCGGTGTTTTAGAGCATTTAGCCGGCACCTTTAAAAAACCAAAAGTTATTATAATTACTGCCTTTGGGCAGGAAAGCATTACAAAGCGTTCGGTTGAACTTGGAGCGGATTATTTTATCCTTAAACCGTTTGATTTCAACATGCTGGTTGATCGCATTCGCCAGCTGGCAAATGAAGTTAGCTTGCATCACTATGTTCATAATACTACTATAAGACGGAACCTGGACATCGATGTCACCAATATTTTACATGGCATTGGCATCCCTGTTCATGTAAAAGGCTACCATTATTTAAGAGAAGCGATAATAAGAGCCTACAATGATCCCAGTTTACTCGGCGCCCTAACAAAAGAGCTTTACCCAAAGATAGCGGAAAAGTATAAAACAAAGCCTACCAAAGTTGAACGTGCCATCAGGAACGCAATACAATTGGCCTGTGACAGGGGCAATCATGGAATAATCAGTAATATTTTTGGATACACCATGAATACTGACCGCGATAAGCCGACGAATAGCCAATTCATCTCAGTTATTGTCGATAGATTAATACTAGAAGCAAAGGCTAGTGAAATTCATGGTCTGAGTGGGAACTTGTAAATAAGTTTCTCCAGGATCATTTTTAGCTCATCAGGCAGCGGCGCTTCAAATTCCAGGGATAATCCGGTGCGCGGGTGTTTAAAGCCAAGCACCGCGGCGTGCAGAAATTGCCCGTCCAGGTTGAAATGAGGCCGCGCGGGACCATACTTGGGATCGCCGACAACCGGATGGCCGATATAAGCCAGGTGCACCCTGATTTGATGAGTACGCCCGGTTTCCAGCTGGAGCTTGAGATATGTATAACCGGCAAACCGGTCAAGCACTTGATAACGCGTAACCGCTTGCTTTGAGTTTCTGTCCAGCACTGCCATTTTCTGCCTGTTTCTGGGGTCGCGCCCGATTGGGGCGTCCACCATGCCTGACTCTTCCTTGATTTGCCCATGTGCCAGGGCAAGATACCGGCGTTTAACCTGCCGGTCCTTTAATTGCCCGGCCAGGCTGGCGTGCGCGGCGTCATTTTTGGCAGCCATAATCAGTCCGGAAGTATTTTTATCCAGCCGGTGCACGATGCCTGGCCGCATCACGCCGTTAATCCCCGACAAGTCACGGCAGTGATAGAGGAGAGCGTTCACTAGCGTGCCCGCGTAATTGCCCGCGGCCGGATGCACCACCATCCCACGCGGCTTGTTCACCACAATGATATCGCCGTCCTCGTAATATATGTCCAGCGGTATGGGCTCCGGATTTACTTCCAAGCCGCCCGGGGGGGGTATATTTACTGTGATCAACTCCCCCGTCCTTACCTTATAACTCGCCCGCGCCGCAATTTCACCGTTGATCATGACCATGCCGTCCGTTATTAACTTTTGGGTAAAAGAACGGCTTAACTCCCCCGCGGCCCCGGCCAGAAAAACATCCAGGCGCTTGCCGTCACTTAACGTGTCTACCTCAAAGGAACTAAATCCAGGCATCAAAGTCCTCTTTCCTTTTTGGGTTTATGATCACTGCTGCTGAACAGGTCCCAAACCAGGAAGCAGGCTCCCATGACAATAGCCGTATCGGCCAGGTTAAAGACCGGCCATACATGAAAGTCCAGGAAATCTATCACGAAGCCGTATCTTAAACGGTCCAACAGGTTACCCAACGCGCCTCCCACAATTAAACCCAAGCCATATCGTAATAAATGCCGTTCCAGAGGCAGTCTTCTATACCCGAATAACACACCTGCCGTAAGTATTACCGTAATTGCCACAAATAAAGATGTCTGGTAGGCCAATAATCCAAACGCGGCCCCCGGATTAAGTATGTAGGTGAGATTAAAAACATGCGGTACTAACGGGATTGATTCCCCATGGTACATCAACATCTGTACAATGGCCTTAGAAACTTGATCCAATAAAAAGGTTATAATTATTACAGCAAAAAACATAAACATCATCACCTGTTATAATATTATCACAAATAACCATGGTTATTATTAACAATAAATTTTAATAATAATATCGACTTTTGGGGAAAAAATATTTATACAAGAACTCGTAATGACCAGGTCAGGCTGTTAAGGAATCAGAAGAATTCCTCAACAGCCGAAAGTGATAATCATAAAAATTATCATGAATGAAGCGGCTAAATATCTTTGATATTAGCACGAGGGATCAGGCGGTCAACAAAGCGCCGGATACTTGAAAAAATCATGATAATAAATAAAAGGGCATTACGGGTTCTTAACATAGAAACCTTCCTCTTAGTGAGGAAGGTTTCTTATTTTTTCAATTATTTAAAGCTTTTTTACAACTTGCGCGCACCGCGGGCAGATAGTCGGATGCTCGGTATCCTCCCCCACTCCCTCGTGGTACATCCAGCATCGTTCGCATTTCCGGCCGCCGGCCGGCTGAATGGAAACCGCCAACTCGGGCAGGGTTTCCAGACACTTGATATCTTCCGGCGCTTCATTCAACCGTTTCAAGAAAACTCCCGAAACGATAAAAATAGTTGGCAGTTCAGGCAGTTCAGGCTCCAGGAAACTGAAAAGCTCATCAGCGGCATACAGGCTGACGGACGCTTCCAAGGAATTCCCGATCACTTTATCCCGCCGCGCCACTTCAAGGGTTTTGGTCACTTCGCTCCGTACCGACAGGAGGCGTTCCCACTTTTGGTCCAAATCAGTGTCTATATATTCTTCCTTCACTCCCGGCATATCCGTAAGTTGAACACTGACGGCGCCACCCTTGTCACCGGGTACATAACGCCAGATTTCCTCTGAAGTGAAAGCCAGCACCGGAACCAGCAACCGCACCAGAACAGTTAAAATCTCATATAAAACAGACTGGGCGGCGCGGCGCTCCGCGGAACCGGCAGGCGCCGTGTAGAGCCGGTCCTTGATCATATCCAGGTAAAGGGCGCTCATGTCGACAGCGCAGAAACCGTGAATAGCGTGGTGAACTACGTGGAACTCATAATCCTGGTAACCGGCAATGACCCGCTGGATCAGCCTCTGCAGTTTTAGCAGCGCCCAGCGGTCGATTTCCGGCAGTTGCTCGTATTTCACCATATCTTTGGCCGGGTCAAAGTCATATAGATTACCTAGGAGGAAGCGGCAAGTGTTCCTGATTTTCCGGTAGGCCTCGGTTATTTGCTTGAGAATGTTTGGTGAAGCCGCCAGGTCGCTCCGGTAATCAGCCGAACTTACCCACAAGCGTAAGATATCGGCTCCCATTTGTTTAATCACTTTCAGCGGGTCGACCACATTGCCCAAGGATTTGGACTGCTTCCGCCCCTGTTCGTCAACCAGAAAACCATGGGTCAGCACCGCCCGGTAAGGCGGCTGGCCGGTTACGGCCACCGCGGTGGAAAGAGACGAGTTAAACCAGCCGCGGTGTTGATCGCTGCCTTCCAGGTAGAGATCAGCCGGCCAGCGCAGGTCCGGCCAGACCGCCTGCTCGTCAAGCACCCCCATATGACTGGTGCCGGAGTCAAACCAGACATCCATGATGTCAGTTTCTTTAGTAAAGTCCGCGGAACCGCATTGCGCGCATTTTGTGCCGGGAGGCAGCAAATCCCCCACTTCCCGGGCATACCAGATATCTGACCCGTGTTCCCGGAACAACTCCTGGAGATAGCTGGTGGTTTCATCATTAATCAACTCTTTACCACAGCTGTTACAATAAAAAATCGGAATGGGCACTCCCCAGGTGCGCTGGCGGGAGATACACCAGTCGCTTCTGTTGGCTACCATCTTGTATATTCGTTCTTCGCCCCACTCGGGAATCCAGCGCACCTTCCGGATACCGTCGAGCGCTTCCTGGCGGAAACCGTCAATTGAAGCGAACCATTGCTCGGTTGCGCGGAAAAGCACTGGTTTTTTGCAGCGCCAGCAGTGGGGGTAAGAGTGCTGGAAAGTGGCGTATTTCAGCAAATGGCCGCGCCGCTCCAGTTCTTCAAGCACCGCTTTGTTGCCGTCGAGGTAAAATTGCCCGGCAAAGATACCGGCTTCATCAGTAAAGTGTCCTTTGCCGTCGACGGGTGACAACACGGGCAGGTTGTACTGCCTGCCGACTTCATAGTCTTCCATGCCGTGGCCGGGCGCGATGTGCACACAGCCGGTACCCTGCTCCAGGGTGACAAGTTCACCCAGAATCAAGAGCGAAGTTCTGTCGACGAAGGGATGGGCGCATTCCACTTTTTCCAGAGCTGAGCCGGTGAATTCCTTGAGCACCACGGCGCCCCGCGCGCCGATGGTTTCCAGAAAGTTATCCTTTAATTCTTTCGCCACCACATATTTGTCATTGTCTGCCTCAACCAGCACATATTCAAAATCCGGGTGGAGGCATATCGCCACGTTGGCGGGCAGAGTCCAGGGAGTAGTGGTCCAAATCACCACATAAGTGTTTTCTTCCGGCAAAATACCTTTGCCGTCTTGCACAGGAAATCTTACATAGATGGAAGCCGACTCATCGTCGCCGTACTCCACTTCAGCCTCGGCCAGGGCGGTTTCACAAGAAGAGCACCAGTAAACCGGTTTTAAACCTTTATAGATATATCCCTTTTTCGCCATTTCCCCGAAAACGCCAATCTGACGGGCTTCAAAGTGAGGCATCAAGGTAAGGTAAGATTTATCCCACTCGGCACGCACGCCCAGCCTCTTAAACTCTTCCCGCTGGATGTCAACAAACTTCAAGGCGAAGTCTTTGCACTTCTTTCTAAACTCGACATTATCGATATGGTGATGGTTCAGGCCGAATGCCTTGATGGCCTCCTGCTCAATTGGCAGGCCGTGAGTGTCCCAGCCGGGTACAAAAGGAGCGTCATGTCCGGTCATGGAATGGTATTTCACCACGATATCCTTAAGCACCTTGTTGAGAACATGGCCAAGGTGAATATGTCCGTTGGCGTATGGCGGGCCGTCATGCAGGATAAACTTCGGGCAGCCGCTGTTTTTTTTCTGAACCTGGTGGTAGATATCGATCTCATCCCAAAACTTCAAAAACTCCAGTTCCCTTTCGGCCAGGTTGGCCCGCATCGGGAAGTCGGTTTTGGGCAAATTCAAGGTCTTGCTGTAGTCCATTTTTCACACCTCGCTAGTATTCAACATGAGTACCCATTGACAATAACCAGTCCGTCTCATCTTTAAACATCAAAAACCCGCCCCAAAAGGGACGGGTTGTCATACCCGCGGTACCACCCTATTACCAGCCTGATCCAAACACTGTAAAAGTAAAATCCGGCCGGCTACCTTCACCGCCATCTAACGGTGGCGAACCGTCCGCGCTTAATCCCCTGTTTCATAATGGTTTCAGCCGGCGCCTCCCGGGTGATTTTCCACGGCCGCCCGTGCCCGGCTCCCACCTAACCCAGGCTCTCTAAACGGAACTCTGCCGCTTACTCTTCCCGTTCACAGGAAATATTGATATTCCAACACGGAATATTATATAGAAAAGCACTGGAGCAGTCAACTTTCTTTTAAGATCTTGCTCTTTTAAGATCTTGCCCGGTATGGCAAAACCGCAATGCGGCATGAGGTTCAAATATGCTAGGATTTAGTCTCATATTTCCCCCCGGAGGCGTGAATAGAGGTACATGGAAGATACAAAACAGTACCGGTATTATTTTCTTGACTTGCGAGTTACGTTGCTGATAATATACAAATAGCGCGGACAAAGTCGAAAAAAATACAAAATTAAATAAATTGTTAAAAAGAACAAACAGCGGCAATGGAAGAAGTCTCGGCCGCAGCCGCCGAACTGAACGGCATTGCGGCGGAAATGGAAGAAGCGATGAGGAAATTCAACAGGTAGCGAATCCGGCAAATCGACACCGGCTTAAAACGCCGGTGTTTTTTATTAAGAAATTACCGCGGAGAAAGCGCTGAGCGCTTTCTCCGCGCTCACGCCCAGGACTTTGATTGTTTTATTGCGCCCGGTGGAGCCGGACAGAATCTCCACATGGGAACGGGGCACAGAAAACAGCTTGGCTAAAAAAGCCCGGCAGGCCTCGTTCGCCTCTCCTTCCACCGGAGGTGCGGTCAGGCGGAGCTTGACAGCATCCTCAAACAGCCCGGCCAGCCCGTTTCCGGAGGCCCTAGGCTGCACCCGCACCTTAAAAACAACACCATCTTTTTCTTCCTTTAGGTAAAGCAATCAATATCACTGCCTTGCTATACTTATTCAAGTATTCAGGAGTCAGCATTCAGAATATATCAAGACGAAAACCATTTTTCCCCATTCCGACTTTCATAATCCTGCAGTCTTGACTTTTGACATCTTGTAATCTTGTAATTTTATATCTTGTTATCTTGACTCCTGACTCCTGTTTATTTTATGACCATGTTCTTCCGGTAAATATCAATAAAGCTATGCAGAATTCCGGCAGTCGCGCCCCAAATCAACCTGCTGCCATATTCATAAAAATATACCGGCAATGTTCCCAAAACACGCCAGCCTTCCTTGTAATAGGCGGGGAGCCTGTCAAAAGGGAAACCGGGGGCATAGCGGGTACCCACGTCAATACTGCTTTGGGCAGGTTGAGCCGCCAAAAAGTATTTCACCGGCACTAGAAAAACTTCCTGTACTTCATCGGGACTGGGCACTATTTTAACATCTCCGGCAATCCTCCCCACATAGGGGTATATCAACGCCCCAAGCGGGCTGATAAAATAATCCAAGGGTCCGATCAGTTCAATTTGTTCCCTTGAGACACCCAATTCCTCCACGGTTTCACGAACAGCCGTCTCTTGCGGACAGCTCAGTTCACCGCGCTCCACCATCCCGCCCGGGAAGCATATCTCACCCGGCTGTCTTTTCAGGTTGCTGGCCCGCACTTCAAAAAGCACTTGCATTTCACCGTCAGCCTCAATGAGCGGCAGCAATACCGCGGAAACAAAATAACCTTTCATATTATGTAGTTTCGGTCGTCTGTTGTTCAACAGTATCTTGAGGTTTTCCAAGCTTTAACTCCTTATCCACTACCGGTGATACGTGGCCGGCATGATTGATTAATATTTTTCTTTTGGAAACGATAAACCTCCGTAACGGAGGCTTGCGAATTAACGTATTATTACTTTTAATTAATATATTAACAAATGCGGCAGTTCGTTACACCGAAGCCGGCATATCGTCATTGTCTTCTTCCGCGGAATCATCAAACGCATCAAATATCTCTTCTTCTCTTTGGTTTTCCTCCTCATTGTCAAGGAATCTGGCTTGAGCTTCTAAAAGGGCACGGAATCGCATCCTAAACACCTGCGCATGCCTCTCAAGCCGGCTATGTTCTTCAATGATGGTGCTCACTTTTCCCTCCGCTTCCGAGATCATCGCGGCAGCCTGCCGTCCGGCCTTTTCAATGATCGCTACCGCCTCTTGCTCGGCCTCCCGGTTTAACTGGTCGGCCTCGATCCTGGCGCGGTCCAGGAGCAATTGTGCTTCCTTCTCCGTGTTCTGTCTTAACTCATCGGCATTTTTCTGCGCTAAAATCATAGTCTTCTTAAGTACTTCTTCAATCTCACGGTAACGGGCCATGTTCTGATCAGCCTGGTCCAACCGTTCTTTCAGATCTAGATTTTCTTTATATAAAATTTCATAGTCCTGCGTCACCCGGTCTAAAAATGAATCAACTTCTTCAACATTGTAACCCCGGAGAGAGTGACGGAACTCCTTTTTCTGAATATCCAGCGGCGTTAACACCATCGTTTTCACCTCAGTTGCCATGCTCTAACAGTTGATTTTGAACAAATGCCACGCTTGCGCGCTTATATCAAAAAGAAAAGATATAACAGCACCCGCTTAACCAGCCACTCAAGCAATTGCAGCGCGAACAAGGCTACAATCGGGGAAAAATCCATCGGCCCGAAAGGCGGGATAATTTTCCGGAACAAGCGCAGGTAGGGATCGGTAATTTCATAAATAAACCTGAATACCGGCTGATAAGGGTTATGTCGAATCCAAGAAAGAACGATCCTGATGAATATTAGGATCGTATATACTCTAAAGGCCACGTCAACCGCAGTGTATAAAACACCCATTCTGCCACACCTACTTTACTTAATATCTGACATTTCCCGGGCGCGCTGAGTGGCGTTCGCCACAGCTTTCATCATCAGCGCCCTGACGCCTCCTTCTTCCAGGGCAAATAGACCAGCCATAGTGGTCCCGCCCGGTGTGGTGACCATGTCCTTCAGCTTACCGGGATGTTCTCCGGTTTCAAGAACCATTTTAGCCGCTCCTAGCATGGTCTGGGCAATCAAAACCCTGGCCGTGTCCCTGGGCAGGCCAAGCCGCACCGCGCCGTCAATAAATCCTTCCATGATTACATACATGTAAGCCGGGCCGCTGCCGCTCAGGCCGGTTACACTGTCCAAAAGCGCTTCCGGCACAACTACCGCCTTGCCCGCCGCGGCAAAAACAGCCATCGCTTTGCGCATATTTTCCTCACCGGCGTATTTCCCCGCGCTCAAAGCGGTCGCTCCCTCCCCCACCAGGCAAGGAGTATTGGGAATGGCCCGTACCACCGGGATCCGGCCGGCAAAACAAGATTGAATTTGTTCAATCGCAACTCCCGCCGCTATGGAAATAAAGGTATGTTCCTTTCGCACGGCGGGAACTATTTCTTTCAGCAGCGGAATGATTACCTGCGGTTTTACCGCCAGAATAATAATATCTGCCGCTTTTACAACGGCAATATTATCACTCGCGGTATTCACCCCCCATTTTTTATTCAGGTATTCCAGGCGCCTGTGCTCAATATCGCTCACATATATTTCGGAGGCGTCAACCAAACCTTCCCGGAGCATTCCCGCGACCAATGCTTCGCCCATGGCTCCCCCGCCCAGGCAACCAATTCTCTGCCCCTTTAAAGGCATCGTGTCATCCCCTTAATATTATTTATGAACAATCCAGGGAAACATTCCCTTTTCCTTGCTCTGGTTTTTTAAATCAGTGCTTATGTCCATATTATTCGGCACAAAAAGGAAAATGCCGCTGCCCACTTTTTGCAGGCTTCCATTTAACGCATAGGTGGCGCCACTGACAAAATCGACAACCCGCTTGGCCAGATCAGGTTCAGCCTGTTCCAGGTTTACTATCACCGGACAACGGTTTTTCAAGTTATCGGTAATTCCCTGTACTTCGTCAAATGCTCTGGGCTCAACCACAACCACGTGCACCTGCCTCTGTGAGTGCAGGTTAAAGACCGTGGCTTTTTCCTTGTCCTTCTTTTTTTGCCAGGGATGCTCCTCACGGGTCTCCTCGTGGTCATGCTTTTCTTCTTCCACGACATCTTCCTCAAAACCCATAAAGCTAAGAACCTTGTCCACCAGTTTCGCAGCCATCTTAAACCCTCCTAAAAATTATATAGCCTCTCGGCATTCGCCGAGGCAGATGGCACAAGGCTTTGCTTGAACCATCGTTATTGAATTCCTCCTACTT
>MVRN01000010.1 GCA_002067965.1 Pelotomaculum sp. PtaU1.Bin035 | reverse complement strand
GCGTACAAAATGCCGGATTACGAGTACATCCATCGAGAGATGGCAAAAAGCGGCGTGACGTTAACTCTGTTATGGCTTGAATACTGCGACCAGTGCCGCGAGTCCGGTCAAGTACCGTACAAGTCAACCCAGTTTAACAAATACTACGCTGACTATGTGAAAAGCACAAAGGCAACCATGCACATTCACCGTAAGCCCGGGGAAATCATGGAGGTAGACTGGGCGGGACAAACCGCCGGAATTATTGATACAGACACTGGAGAGATTATTCCAGCCTATGTGTTTGTGGCTGCCCTGCCATACAGCGGCTATGCCTATGTGGAAGCTTTCCTATCACAAAATCAAGAGAGTTGGATTACTGCCCACGTTAACGCTTATCGGTTTTTCGGCGGCGTTACTCGCATCCTGGTACCGGACAACTTGAAGACTGGAGTTGAAAAAGTTACCAAAGAAGCAACTGTTATCAATAAAACCTACCAGGAGATGGCCGAGCATTACGGCACAGCCGTCATACCATGCCGGGTCAGATCTCCCAAAGATAAGGCAACGGTCGAAGGTTCGGTTGGCATCATTTCCACATGGATACTGGCTGCCCTGCGCAATCAACGGTTTTTATCGTTGCGAGAGCTGAATGCTGCCATTCGGGAGAAACTGATCGCTTTCTTAGAGAAGCCATTTCAGAAGAAAGACGGGAGCAGGACCACACTGTTCGCGGAAGAAAAGCTCTTTTTGCTGCCTCTACCCTTAAAGCCATTTGAGTTGGCGGCCTGGAAGATTGCCACAGTTCAATACAATTATCATATCAGTGTGGATAAACAGAATTATTCAGTACCGTTTGAATACATCAAGCAGAAAGTGGATGTCAGGATTACCCGAAATGTGATTGAGGTTTTCTTCCAAGGCAACCGCATCTGCTCTCATCCCCGGCTCTATGGCCGGAGCAATCAATACAGCACCATGGAAGCCCATATGCCTCCGGATCACCAAAAATATGTGGCTTGGAACGGTGACCGCTTTAAAAGCTGGGCAGCCAAAATCGGTGAGCATACCAGCGCTGTCATTCGCCTGTTTTTGGAAAGCCACAAAGTTGAGCAGCAGGGATACAAAGCGTGTATGGCACTTTTGAAGCTGGCCGACAAATATTCGGTGGAACGCCTTGAAACAGCTTGCGCCAAAGCATTGTCCTACACCGTACAGCCAAGCTTGAAGAGTATTCAAGCCATCTTAAAATCGGGCCAGGACAAGCTGCCGAAAGAAACCCCAGCACATTCTTCCTCCTCTGAATTCGGTCTTACCCGAGGAGCCGATTACTACAGCAGGAGGGATGGAAAATGCTAAACGATTCAACCGTAACGAAACTTCATGAAATGAAGCTTAGCGTCATGGCCAAAGCTTTCCGGGAACAACTAAAAAGTGCCGATATGTCCGACATGGCTTTCGAGGAACGCTTCGGTCTGCTGATCGATGCCGAATGGACAGCACGTAAAAACAACCGGCTGACCAGGTTGATCAAAAACGCTGACTTCGCCCTCAATAATGCATGCATTGAGAACATTGAATATCACGATGACCGTAAACTCGACAAAGCTCAGATCATTCGCTTAGCCAGTTGCAACTACATCCAGGAAGCCCATAACATCATTATCCTTGGCGCCACGGGCAGCGGAAAAACCTATCTCTCGAATGCTTTCGGTATGGCTGCCTGCCGGAACTTTTACACGGTTAAATATGTACGGCTTCCGGATTTGCTGGGTGAACTGGCCGTCGCACGCGGTGAGGGAACTTACCGTAAGGTTATTAAAACTTACAAACAGGTAAGGCTGCTGATTTTAGACGAATGGCTGCTGTTTCCGCTCAAGGAAAGCGAAGCCCGTGATCTGCTTGAGATCGTGGAGTCCCGTTACAAAAAAGCATCCACCATATTCTGTTCTCAGTTTGAGATCGGCGGATGGTACCATAAAATCGGAGAACCGACTCTGGCCGACGCCATCTCAGACCGCATTGTGCATGATTCTTATAACATTTTTATTGAGGGTAAAACCTCCATGCGGGAACGAAAGGGTATTGCAGGCAGCTAATGCAAAACAGCCTTACGGCTATTGAGGGCTCTGCCCTCAAACTCCCGAGGTTTATCGCTTAGTTTTCCAAGGAGAGTGGTGTAATGTTGCTTTTAAATAAAAAGAGCGACACCTACCGGCATCACTCTCCCCGCAAACCTCATAAGCCGCTCGGGTCACTCCTCAGTGTTGCCCTATCCTGCTTATGAGTAAAAGCATTATGAGTATACCATGTGGTTATTTGGCTATCAATGTACAGTTTCTGCGGAGAGACTGTTCAATTAAAACGGTCTAAGTGTTTAACTTCGGCGGTTTAGGTGTTTTTTCTCAGCGTAATATGCATAAATTCAATAAACTTCGTTTTAGCTATAGAAATATCATCACTAAAAATACTTAATACATCACTTATTTCGGGTAATAATAAAAGTCCCTTTTCGTAGTTTAAATATAAATCTATGCTGCTCCATTTATAATTCATTGCTGACTGACATATTCTTGCCTTTACAGGGTTATTGTGTATATATCTGACTGCAGTAATCAGATATTTATCATCTGCGATATTCTCACTTTTAAATCTATCTTGAAAAACATGCCCTACTCTATTATGTTTATTATTGTAATAGTATGCATAGCTTGTCCCAATCCTTTTAAAAACTATTGATATTGGTTCATCCTTTGTCCTTATTATGAAATGAGCATGGTTATTCATTACACAATAAGCATATAAACTAAAGCCGCTCTTCTTCCTTTTTTCTAAAAGCGTATCAATAATTCTTTGCTTATTTTCCTCCTCAAGAAAGATATCTTTCCTTTCATTGCCCCTTAGCATTACATGGTATACTTCAGATTCGCTCAGGATTCTAGCCTTTCTTGGCATCAAACCACCTCTATGGAGAATTATAATAAAAAACGGACTAATGTCCGGACTAATGTCAAAAGAACCGTCCCTTGACATCGTCCCTTGACATCGTCCCCTTGACATCGTCCCTTGACATCCCTTGACAATCCCCCTTGACAATCTACTCTTCAACTGAATAACCTGCTTTTGCCAATTCTTCTTCCAGGACCTGAATGGCTCCGCTGATACGCTGGAGAACAGTCCTCATATTCGTCTGACGTGACTCCAAGTCGGCAAGCATTTTCTGACCTGATTCGAATTCGGCTTTGAGTTCCTTGAGACGCTGCTCTAATTGTTCTCTCATGAAATCCCCCCCAAAATATTTTCTTTAATAAAACCAGTTCATCTAATTTGTTCACAACTAAAGTTTCAGACTTGAGTTTCTTTTAAACGTTACCCAAGTTGTGGTCTTATGTTATTTCTCTACAAAGCTGTAACTGGTATAACAGCTTTGTATTTTTTTCCATTGCCATCTTTATAGCCAAACACGACACCACTAGGACCTGCATTCAGAAATATAAGGGATTGGTTCGGGGAATGGTCTAGAGCACCTACGTAGGTAGCCCCCTCTATCATGAATGGAGTATCATTGGTAACACTCACATGTAGAGCCCCCTGCGGATACGTCCCAATGCCGACATTGCCGGAAATATAGAACACAGGAGCTATCACTGACAGTCTTCCGTCGGCGTCATTAATTATTCTTGTATTAAAATCTTGAGTCAGTCCTGAATGATGAAAATCAATATACGGCGTTCCTTTTCCAGGAGTCGAACGGTCCCCCCCTAGTTCGATGCTTCCACCTTGATCTTCTCTTAAACAGCTGTTGTTTCCCCATCTCAGGTCTCCCCCGGTAATATGGAATTTAGCTTGTGGGTTTACCACTCCAATGCCGATATTGCCGTTATCATCTATGACCAATCTATTCGCCACGTTATCCTCTATAAATAGATATCCGCCTCTACTAAAAATATCATACTTTTTCCCTGCCGTTGACGTATCGTTTAACTCTAAAGCGGCACCCCAGCCTGGTCCGGCACCAGTCAGACGCAGAGCGGGTTGGTCTTTGGACTCTATATTTATTTCCAACTTACATTCTGGCGTCGTCGTCCCAATGCCGATATTGCCGTGACCATCGATGACCAATCGATCCACGGTGTTATCCATATCTGATATTGAAAGCCTGCCGCGGTTTGAGGTAATACAATACCTTTTCCCGCCTGCCGCCAGTCTGTTATCAAGCGATATTCCCGAACCCCAAAGATCATCAGATGACAAAATGCATAAAGGTAACTTGTCTGGCGTTGTTGTACCTATGCCGACTTTGCCGTTTTTAATGGTGATTTCTTCTGACAATATCACCAAGCCGGTACGACGAAGATCGGTAACGGTAACAGATCCTACTGATGATACTGTTAAAACAGCAAGCTTATAATGTACATGATCTGGTTTCGCGGAAGGAGTTTGATCCCCTTGCTCCACTCGCACAACCCATTCCCGCTTAATGCGTACACATGTTTCTATGCCGATAGCGTCATTGACAATCCTGTCGTCTTTCTTATTGCCAACCTCCCTTTCCCACACATCAAGATATACTGTATATTGGCCAGGTCCCATATTTAAAGCAGGCAGTGGATCAACGCCCCGTTTATCAGCCAGTTTATCATTATTATATAGATCTTGCTTTGTATATTGTGTTTTAACAATATTGATTACTGCCCAACCATTTACGAAACAAACCCCATTATTGATTGTAAAGTCATTAGCTTTAGGATCTTTGATGCAAAACCCATCATTCCCTTGTGGCACGCCGTCACCGACAAGCCACTTGAGGAAAGCCCGCTGTTCATACTTCCTGATGTCCTCCAGTTCATTCCAATCGGCATCAACCAGCGGCACGCCCTGCTGAAGCCTGACGCCAACATAATGCATTGGGTTCTTGACCGCTTCTCCGGTGATCTGTTGGTATATAGTGTTGGTCAGTTTAAACGTATCTCTCGAGAAATTGCCCATATTCTTCCTCCTCGCCTACTGTGCATTTAAGTTTCCACCCATTTAGTAAACACAGAGCCTTATCCGCGTAGCTAGAAAAACAGCCGCACCACCCTGATCAATGTTTCCGAGGCAGCCTTCTGTATCAACGGATGCCGCACACAATTGATCATGCGCAGATCCTTGCTAAAAAGCCCAAATTCGCGCAAATCACTTGTCTTGTCTTTTTCCGGAAAATCCTGCCCCAGGACAGCCCGCACCTCCAGCTTCCGTGTGGGCAGGTTGGTTTTATTGTTTTCGTCATCCAGATAGGAGATATCTTTTACCGGGTTAATCTTAACTTTATTTTGATACGGGTTCTCAAGATTAGTTAATGAAGTTGTTGGCTGCTCCGGGCTGCTGCCCCATACCTCTAAAATCCCTTACCCACCATCATCCAGTTGATCCCACCTATATTCTGCTCCCCTTTCATAAAGGCAGCCAGCAGGATGCGGCCATTGTCGACAATGGTATTGGATATCCATCCGCTGTCAAAAACCAACTTGTTTTCCACGTTGAACAGGGTGTCGCGATACATACCGCGCAGTGTTCCTCCAATGTTTTCCATGTCTTAACCTCCACTTTTTAAGCCCGCTCGCCAGGTCCGGTATCGTGTGATAATCGGGTCAACTTTAAAATCCACTGTTCTGTGCTCACGACTGGACTCACTCCAGACACACATCCAGATCCAGTCCGGCAAGGTATCTGCATAATCTTCACCCGGCCCGTCATATTGCTCAACGCGCTCCAATATATCGACATATTGCTCTCCGATGAATGCCTGCGGCTCATCGCCGGGGAAATCATAAGTATAAACTTTCTCGAGAACAACCGGTGGTTCTATGACAAACAGGATTCGCGTCTGCAGCGGGAGAAATCTCTGGATCAAGCCCCTGACCAGCTCCTGGCCCTGGGCAATCAGCTCCGCGTCCAGTATATCCGGGGTCAGATACACGCCCACCGTATCCCGCGCGCACCATGCGCCGTTATTGATGCCCGTCCGGCCGGCATCGTGCACCCGTATGTCATAAGTGTAGTGCACCCGATTTTTGAATGCTTCCTTCTGTAAGTGGACATGTTCCAGCATGTCTGCGTTGCGCGTGTCAACGGTACACGACTGAAGAGGATATTCGCTGCCTTGAGCTTGTCCGCTAATACGAAAATAACCCCGGCGCTGGGAACGCCAGAAAACACGGACCCTCCCGTTCGAGTCCACCAGGGCCGCCGGCTCCTTGTCCGCCGCGGGATGGTCAGCGACCTGGACGCTTTTTGCCCATTTCGTCCCATTAAAAGTTTTGCTCCTGATTTGCCAGTGGCCTTTAGCGTCCCGGGTATGCCAGAACAGCCATATGCTGTCCCCCCGGACAACCGCGGCAGGTGATTCATCGCATGGCCCGTTTGTGCCGGCATCTTCCTTTTCAGTCCATGCACGGCCGTCGAAAGTCCGGCAACGCAAGCGGCAGGAAACTCCTTCTTCGCTATGGTAATCTTCACAGTAAAAGAGCCAGAGAGTATTATTCTTGTCGACAACGGCGGCGGGAACCCGATGGCGAAAGCCGGCAGTAGTAATTCTCTTGGGCGGTCCCCATTGGCCGTTTTTATGGACCCTGGCCCAGATGTCGGTCGGACCGCGACGGTTCGACTGCCAGAATACCCAGACCTGGTCACCTAATGTCACCGCGGCCGGATTAGCATCATCCGCGGGATGCAATGACAGGTTCTGAGCGGGATATGTAGAAGCCTTGTCGGATAATTCCTTACCAAGGGAACCGGGTGACAGGTTCGCCGCACACCAGACCTCGCGTTTCCCCGCTTGGCCGGATTCACAAAACAGCCACAGATCCTTGCCGGCTAAGATAACCGACGGTGCTCCGGCGTTTAGCAGGAGGCTGCCGGCATCGTCCGGCGCGCATAGTTCTATCCGGCACGGAGCGGCGCCGGGGACATCAAGGCTTTGACACCAAATGCCGCGCCCGCCGCTTCGCCTGGAATGCCAGAACAGCCAAGTATTGCTGCCGGCGTCCCTTACACAGCAGGGGCGTCCGTCATAATTTTCGGCCGCAGTGCGCCGCACGGGCGTTAACCATGCTGTGCCCGCACTGTTGCGCGAGACTTCCCAGATATCCCACAGATGAATTGTTTCAGGCGCATTGCTTAGGCAGACATTGTGAACGAATTCCTTGATGCGGCAATCCCACCCGGTCACGCGATTTACCAGCGCCTGGATATTGGGGAGGGTGCCGACTGTCCGGTACAACTCCGGAGCGAACAGGATCTCCATGCGCTGCGCGATCTCGTCCTGGGTCAGGTCCAAATCCCAGCCGATCCACTGGGCCAGGTGAGGCAGCAGATCGGCACGTGTCTGCAGCACTTCGTGCAAACCACACAAGCCCTCGGCCCGGCTCCGCAAATAGTCCAGCGCCGCGCCGAAAACCGCGAGAAACTTGCGCAGTGCTCCCTGCTCCCTGTCGGCAGGCAACGGCTCATCAAACGCGCGGTGCACCCCGGGCAGGAGCCGGTAAAGCTGCTCGGCCAAGCCATAGCACCCGCTTGCCGTCGCGGATGCGCGGGCAACCGGTTTGACAGACGGCTCCTCACCAACAAAAAGGGTGTAGTAATAAATCTCTTCGGCGAGCCCCCTGTCCGCTACCGAGAAAGAGTATGCAAGGTCGCCGCTGCCGGGGTCTTCCACCTCGGCAAGAATCCCGCTGCTCCCGGGCGCCATGCCCGCGTCAAGCTGATACGTTCGTGGGACTCGATGCGGATCGGTATCAACGGGAACACCCATGTCAAGCACACATACGCCGTCGTTTGGACTGGCAGGATATCTCCGCTCGCGCCGCAGCAGCCTGAACCGTGTGGACTCCTGCCCGGATGTCCGCCAGTTCCAGTCCAGATCTATCCGCTGTCCGCCCAGGTTTGCCCTGGCTTGAAGTTCAACGTCCACTCCGGCCTCCCGTTACACTTGTGAAATAAATTTGGGACACAAGTGGTATCTCGTTCCAATCAAAGCGCAGCACACCCCAGACAGGCTTTGGATCCAATCCCTCCGGGGGAGGTGAGACCCGTTCGAATCTGGAGATGGTAACGCCTTCGACACCATCAATCGCTTCAATAACTTCGTAAACCTTGCTGACGTATAAACCTGGGCAAAATCCACATTTTCAAACGCAAGCAAGCTTTTCACGGCATCTTCGACCCTTTCCCGGACGAACTCTCTCAAATATTGGGACTTTACAAACAAATCTCCTTCAATCAATACTCCCACGTATACCGGTTCTTCAATTTCAAGAATGGTGGTAAGCATTCTTTTGTCTTCAAAGTAGAGCCGCAAATCTTCTTTGAGGGTATCGCTCGGCCTGCCTCCCCCAGCCGGAGCGACATACAACTCCACAGTATTCCAGTTGGCTGCCCGCGCCCTCACCTTGGCCACTCCAAAATCCCTGGCATACGCCTCATAG
>MVRN01000009.1 GCA_002067965.1 Pelotomaculum sp. PtaU1.Bin035 | reverse complement strand
GAAATATTAAGCTATGCTTCGAAACGCTACGCTATCCTTGTGTTTTTCCTGTCTACTGAACGGGGGACGCCGCATGGTTCTCCGGTGTCTTGCCATTAATTTCAGCCTCATGCAAATTTTTTTACAAGACAATTTCATGTGTTTCCCTGGAATATTATTAATCCCGGACACGTTTTTCCCCCAAACGCATCCCGAACACGTTCCAAAATCGAGTAGGAGGGGGTGATTAACCCCCGTCCTCTCACACCACTGTACGTACCGTTCGGTATACAGCGGTTCATGTTGTGGAACGAAGACTGTCATATCGCTCGATTAAACTCTTAAGCCCTTGTTTTCGCCAAAAGGCGAAGCCGAGGGCTTTATTCACCTGTGGTGTCATTGAAAGACGCCAGTACCCTTTGCGTGAACTGGAATGATACAATAAAAGCGCACACCCTTGACAAAAATAGAGTCAAGGAGATGTTGCGAAAATGGCAAACAAATACACAGAGGAATTCAAACGATAGGGGGGTGAAAACCGTGAGCAAAATCAAGCTGTTACTTGATGTGGTTGGCAACCTGCGCTCCCTCGCTGACAGCGTCCAGGCGGTCACGGAAGTGATGGCGGGCAATGAGCCTGCCAAAACCGCGCAGCCGGAAACACCGGTACCCGCAAAGGAAACAAAACAAAGCGAGGGCTATCCAGACCCTACCGCTGCCGAAGCCCTGACGAATATGGAGCGTGAGGAAAAGGCGAAAACGTGGAAACCCTGCGTGTTTATCTGCTCGCCTTATGCCGGGAATATCAGGCGCAACACCGAACAGGCAAGGCAATACATGAAGTTCGCCGTGAGGATGGGTGCGATCCCCTTCGCGCCCCACCTGCTCTATCCGCAGGCTCTTGACGAGAGTGATCCCGCCCAGCGGGAACTCGGACTGTTTTTCGGTTCGGTCTGGCTCGGCAAATGTGACGAGCTATGGGTTTTCGGAAGCAACATTTACATCGCGGCGCACCCCCTCTGCGAGCGGTGTGGGAAGCACGGACGGATTACACCCGCCCAGGAAGTACACCATATTCAGCCGCTTTCGCAGGGTGGCACGAACGACTACGCCAACCTCATGGCCCTATGCACCTCCTGCCACTCCGAGATCACCGCCCGCGAAGGAGAAAGATGGAAAAAGACCGCCCGAATGCAGTGTTCGAAAGGCCTTATGATGGAAGATTAAAATAAATCGCTATGGGTTCCTGTTCGTGTCAAAGACAATATCAGGATGTCCTTTTCAACCTTATAAATGAGCAGCCAGTCAGGCGTGATGTGACATTCCCGATGCCCGGCATAGTCACCGGCAAGCGGATGGTCAAGGTACTTCTGAGGAAGAGTCTTTTCCTGAACCAGAAGGTTAAGGACTTCTTCAAGCAGCTTAACATCATAGCCTCGCTTGACAATAGCTTTAAAGTCTTTTTTAAACCGGCTGGAGTACCTGATTCTAAGCATTCAGATCCTCCATCAAAGCACTGACGCTGTCAAAGGTTTTGCTCATGTTGCGATTGTTATTTACATCATCAATTGCAGCCAAGGTTTCAGCATTGGGATTTTTAATGCGGAGGTCAAAAGGAATGCCGCCGTAGCGAACGGAATAACGCAGAAAAATATTCATGGCTGTGGACATGTTAAGACCAAGCTCGGCAAATATGGCCTCAGCCTTGCGTTTTAATTCCTCATCCACACGAATATTTAAATTGGTTGTGTTAGCCATAGTATCAGCTCCTTTCTATACCTTGATTATAAAGTATTATATGCAATCATTCAATAAAATATACAAATTTGCTTTACGTTGTCATTACAAATTTTATTAATAGACCGTAGGGGGTATCAAAATCTCTGTTTCTTCCCCGGCGGAGAACGGGCGTGCGGCTTCGCGAAAAAAGTCGCGAAATTATAAGGCTTTACTGATCAACCTAATAAGTGGAGAACCGCATTTCAAAATGCAAATTATTCATGGAACTACAGCACATCAGATGTACAATGGGGATATAACGCAAATAATACTTATTCCGTAGAACAGGTCTATTACTTGGAAAATAGTACGGAATATGGTAGATTCCAGGGTCATTCCACAAGTGGATATTGGGATACTTATGCATGGGCAGAATTAAACCAGTTTTCATTAGAATCAATTTCTCCAGAAAAATCTGCGACATTCAAACAAAGTACAGCATGCCATGAAGAAGGTCACTCTTTAGGGCTAAATCATTCTACCGCTACAGCTATTATGAATACAAGTAGAAACAGAGAGCAAATTTTTGAACCCCAGAGCGACGATATAAATGGTGTTAATAATATTTATTAGTAAGGATAAATCTTAAAGAAAGGGTTGATTATTAATGGTATTGGTAAAAAGACTGTCTATTCTTGCTTTATTTACTATTTTGTTAGGTATGTTTTGGATAGTATCCAATAATGTAAATAGTAAAACAAATACAGAAAATTTCTTTCTAAGCGAGACTAATCTTACTAAGGATATGGGTGATGGGAGCTTTGCAGTTGTTAATCTGGATAAGCAAGGATATACTGATTTAAAACAAATGACATCCTCCGCTGGTTTTATTATTGTAGGAACGGTAAAAGAAGTTCAAGGTACTGTTAATCTGGCTCGAAACATTTACAATACAGATGAACCTGACAATAATAATCCGGTCATAGCAAAAAAATATTTAATATCTGTAGAAGAAACAATTAAAGGTGAGACTGATAAAGAAATAATTGTTACACAAGAGTACTTAATAAACGACAACATGAACAATAATTATAATTTAGAACAGAACGAAATCCCTCTTGAAATAGGATCGAGATATGTTTTATTCCTTTTCAAGAACACGGGTAAAACAAAGGAACTTAAGGAGACATACTTTCGTATTGGCGATCCATGGCAAATTAAGTTAATAAATAATGAGTCATCAGTAATATGCGGTAATAAAGATATTTCAAAACATTTTTATAGGAAAACGGAAAATGAAATAATTAGAGAAATGAAAAGTATGTTGTAAAATTAAATAACAATTGTTTCTGTTCATCAGGAAGAAGGAGCTATCTTGAAAACTTATAAGACAAATACTACAATAAGTAAAAATGAACTGAGCCCCTAAAAAGACAGTGCAAAGAGAAGCCTCCTGCTGTAGGATAACTACAATAGGAGGTTTCATATTTTAAGAGTGAGTCGAGTGAGTCAAGGGACGGTTCCCTGATTCATAAAGGGTTCTTAACGCCTCTTTTTATTTTTGAATTGTTCTCAAGTCCTTTGCATTTTCCGACAGTGTAACTACGAAGATAGACATGAAAATGTTGTTTATAGACATAATCCATAGACAAGTTCTTTTATTAATGCTAAATTATTATCACCAAAATATGGGTGGACTGTTATTAAAGATGAGCTTGACGGTCAGTCAAAAAATTTATCATGGGAAGTCGCGACCGGAACAGTTTTTACAACTCCATGAAATTTTTATGATTCGTAGTATGGCACCAAGACCTTGATATCTTATCTTTTTTTCCGCATCTGGTGCGGACTATTTTATAATTAAACATGCTCATACCATTCTAAGTATTTATACTCCGCCTGCTTCTTTTGTTGAACGCTTTGATGTATATAGGAATAAGTAGCAATATAATGATAGCCCCACAGGCCCCAAATCCAGTCCTCGCGCCGAAGTGATCTGTAAATGCCCCCGCGTAGAGGTTGCCCAGAGGTGTGGACCCTGCAAAAACTAGGGAATAAATGCTCATCACCCTTCCACGGTACTCATCTTTTGAATTGAGCTGCATTGTTGAATTTACTGTCGAGCTAAATGAAATAAAGAAAAAACCTGTTAATGCGAGACAAAGCCCGGTAATTAAGTATATTCTCGTAATTCCTGTGATTATTAGAAATATTGCGATTGCCACAGGTAGAATATTGAAAAATCTTTTGTTGGGGCCAGGTTTACTAATGCTTGCAATAAATAACGCACCTATGAAGGAACCTATACCCATAAAAGACATTAAGAAACCAAATCCGGTTTCTTTTTGTTTTAATATCTCTTTTGCAAACACCGGAACCAAAACATTGAAGTTCATTGCGAAAGTACCGATAATTGCCATTAATAATATTGAGTTTAATAGGATATCATGCTTGTAAATATATTTTAGACCTTCCTTAATATCAGTTAGGACTTTAGCATTTTTTTTGGGTTTGCTTTGAGCCGTTAGAGGTTTGATTAATAGTAGGCTAATAATAACAGCCGCAAAACTTATTGAGTTAAATAAAAAGCAAAACGCAATGCCCGCATACTCCATAATGATGCCGGCAAGAGCAGGGCCAATAACTCGCGCCGCATTAAAAACGGCTGAATTTAGGGCAATTGCATTCATTAAGTCTGCTTTACCTGCAATCTCTATGACAAATGCCTGGCGCGCGGGCATATCCAGTGTATTGACCATTCCAAGCGCTGTCGCTGATACTAATATGTGCCAGTATTGCACTTGTCCTGCCCATACCAATAATGCAAGTATAAAAGTAATTACAAGAGATAATGATTGAGTAAGCAGGATAATCTTTTTTTTGTTATGTTTGTCAATAAAAACGCCCGCAATTAATGAAAAAAAAAGCATGGGTGTGAATTGAAGTGCCCCAATTAGGCTAAGTAAAAAGGGTGAATTTGTTAAATTATAGGCAAGCCAAGGCTGAGCTATATTTTGCATCCAAGTTCCAATCAAAGAAACACACATTCCTAGCCAATAATAGCGGTAATTTTTATGTTTTAATGCGATGAAGGGATTATTAAATTTTAAATTGGTTTTGATTACCAAAATGATTACCTCCTGAATCCGTGATGTTTTAATATAAAAGTCGAGCCCCGCGAAACGGACCGGGATGTATTGAATGTGAAGTCAAGACGATTCAGGTAATTATATTGAGTTGGAAGTAGCCCGATATTGGAATCAATCAGGTGCCGCCCGCGGCAAATCCGGCGATAACATCACTGGGAAATTGTATGCCGGGATAAATGCCGCTAATCCCAATGGCAAAAATTAGTGCAAACGTTATCACGATCGCGTACCATGACGGTTTGGATCGCTCCCGCAGGTTCAACCATAGTAAGTAGCCCAGTATCCCATAAAAGGCTGCGGAAATCACCGCATGTCCGCTGGGGAAGCGATAGCCTCCTGCTTCCACCAAATGCCGAATATCCGGGCCGGAGATCTCTTTGTATTGATAGCAGCTTCTGCTTGGGAGAAAACTCAAAATGATTGACAAATATTTCAAACAACTGGCTGTCTCTTGTCTTCACCTGAATACGCTCTTGAATTGCTCTTTCCATGGGTTTGTCCTCCTCTACTCTGGTCTCCTCCCGTTTGCTAATAATAGCTTACAGGAGTTTCTCGGGATTGTCTAACCCAGTTTTGGGAGGACAAATGTCCTTAATTTAACTCTATAGTTAAAGAAAAGTTATTTTTGATTAAAGGCTCAGTCCCATCACCCTCTGTCTTGGCAGTTATAAATGGGTTGATTGCAAGATAAAAGCAGGTGTAAAAATTTATCAATTATATGTCTCAATATCCATCTCAAAAACATAGTCTCAATTGACTATGTTTTCTTATTATGAGATAATATATAGGCAAACATATATTCGGAGATTGGTAATATGAATGTTGGCTATGCCCGGGTCTCCCCCCAGGAAACGTCACGGACATTGATTTAGCCACAACGATTAAAACAAAGTGGCCGCCAACGCACTGAAATATCATAAAAACTTGATGTTATGGGGTGAATATCTTGAGACCATTTCTAAAATGGCCTGGAAGTAAATTTCGTATAGTTGACCGTATTAAAGAACAACTGCCACCAAGCCGCCGGCTGATAGAGCCTTTCGTCGGTTCTGGCGCGGTGTTTCTAAATACGAATTACGATAATTATTTATTGGCTGATAACAATCCAGACTTGATAAATATTTTTAGATATTTACAATCAGAGGGGACAACCTTTATTGAGTATTGCAGGACTTTCTTTACTCCGGAAAACAATTCTGAAGAGATTTATTACATATTTAGGCAAGAATTCAATAATACCAAAGACAATAGATTGAAAGCCGCCCTCTTTCTGTATCTAAACCGACACGGGTACAACGGTTTGGTCAGATACTCGTTAAAAGGGAATTTTAACACGCCTTTCGGCACCTACGAAAAACCGTACTTCCCTGAAAAAGAAATGTTATATTTCTTCGAAAAGTCACAACGTGCCGAATTTATCTGCTCTAGCTTTGAGGATACCATGTCTCAAGCAATTCCCGGCCAAGACGTTTGTTACTGTGATCCTCCGTATGTTACTCTTTCCTCTACTGCAAACTTTACTAGTTACAGCGCGGGTGGTTTTGGCCCTGATGAGCAACTACGCCTTGCCAAACTAGCACAGGGGTTAGCTAAAAAAGGGATTTCCATTCTGCTGTCGAACCACGATACAGAGTTTATCAGGCAGGCTTATTCTTCTGCTCAAATCATTGCGTTCGATGTACAGAGATTTATTAGCTGTGACGGAGCAAACCGCGGCAAAGCTGGAGAGGTATTAGCCTTATTCCCCGGCTGCCGCTAATAGGGGAGTTTATATGACACGGAATTCCTATTGCGGTCAGAGCGGTACAACTTAAATATAAGGATTGAAGCCAAATGGCAGCAATCATCCGGATCAGTTGATGAAAAGTTTCCTTATCTCTACCTAAATTGTATCATTATTGTTGACGGCGGTGGAGCAAAACAGGTGCAATAAATTGGCTTAAGAACGCGGTGAAAAAGCAGGATACTGGCTCTTTTATTGAGGGTATAAATGGAATAATATGTACTTTCGTTGAAATGTGCAATTTTGAGGATAAGATTTATCACAACAATTTCCATAATTCATATACTAAAAAAGCATATTTCTAAGAAGGTGTTTAACTTGTTTTCTAAGGAAGTAAGTATACCGGTACCTTTATTCAAATCCCTGGAAGGGAAATATTTTGTTGGTTATGCTGATAATTTAACTTTTGGTAATGGGGCAAATGCATGGGCAGGACTGATTAATCCAATTGATTCAGGGGTTAATATGTATGTAAACGTTTGGACCATTACTGGTTTGCGGGCTGCTCCCTACCGTGCGCAAGTATGGTTTAATACAAATCCCTCCGGGGTACCGATAGAATCAGATTTGGTCATTCCATCGAATAATGCTATTTTTCCGCCTCCCAGACCAAAGGTGAAAATACTGCTGGCAAGTTCAGTTTCCGGATCTCCTTCACTCGGAATAAAAGCATTTGTTAGAAGGTCTATTACGGAAAGTACAATGGTATTTGAGGAAGATGGGAAATATATATTTCCTCCCGGCGGTAACCTTATCGTATTCTTATCTACTCCCGAAGCCCCGGAAGAGTTGCAGGAAGGAAGGGTGGCTTTTGGCTGGTGGGAAGACAATGTAATAATATGATCCTCAATACTTACGGGTATTTTTACGAGCCATCCGCAAAAGGTGGGTGGCTTTTTGATGGTATATCGTTAATAATAGTCCGCAGTATAAATTACCAATAAATGAGCCAATTGCAAAATGTTAAAAAACGAATGATATAAACATGTAGATTCGGCAAAGTTTATAAAAGTTGCTCTTG
>MVRN01000008.1 GCA_002067965.1 Pelotomaculum sp. PtaU1.Bin035 | reverse complement strand
TAAATAATAGTATTAATTTTAACGTGGACAAACCCTCCTTTAGCTGATAACATGTAGTTCAGGTATTTTTTTCATGGTATATTTATTGGGAATTTGAGCCATAGGCAGGCGAAACGATGAAGGTTTGGTTGGAAAAGCTGAGAGGTAAAGGCGTGGCGGTTATTCTTATCGCCCTGGTTCTGGCCACAAGCCTTGGCGGCCTGTGGGAAGAGCTTGAGCTGAACATATATGACGGCTGGTTCAGGCTGCGCGGCGAGCGGCCGGCGCCCGGGGACATCGTGGTGGTGGCCATAGACGACCGCTCCGTCGGGGAAATCGGGCTGCTGCCCTGGCCGCGCCAGGTACACGCCCGCCTCTTGGATAAGCTTAAGGAAGCTAAGGTCGTCTGCTTTGATATAGTTTTTGACACGCCGGGCACGCCAGAAGACAACGCTGCCCTGGCGGCCTCGATGAAGGCGCAGGGGCGGGTGGTGCTGGCCAATATGTTCTCCTTTGAGCAGGAGGCGGGAGAAGTGCAGCAGGTGCCCCGCCTGCCGGTGAGGCAGTTGATCGCCTCTACGGCCGGCGTAGGTTTCGCCAACGTCCCGGAGGACATAGACAGTGTGATTAGAAGCGTCACAAGCGTGGATGTGAATTACTACGGCAGGCCTTTCCCCTGCCTGAGCCTGGCGGCGCTGCTGGCGGAAAAGGGCCTGAACCCGAACAGCCTGAAATTTGCTGAAAATTCGTCCCTGGCTGCCGGCGACCTGCTTATCCCTGTTGACAGTAAAAACCGGGTTCTAATTGACTTCTGGGGGCCTGCCGCGACTTTCCAAACTTACAGTTATACCGACGTCCTTAACGGCAGGGTATCTCCGGATAAATTGGCCGGAAAGGCGGTCTTTATCGGCTATACCTCGGCGTCCGAGCATGATTATGTTTCCACCCCTTTCACCCGGGGCAATATGGTGCTGGGCGGCGCGCTGCCCACACCGGGTGTGGAGCTTCACGCTTCCGCCATGGCCACCTACCTCACGGGCGGGTTCTACAAAAGAGCGCCGCTGTCATTAAACTTGGTATTTTTGCTGCTGATCGGGGCACTGTCCATGTTATTTGTGGGCCGGGCGGGGGGCCCCATGCGCGGGCTTTTATACCTGCTGGCGATAATGGCGGCGGCATGTCTTGGTGTTTTCCTGTCCTGGCACTACGGGCGCTACTGGGTCAACCTGGCTTCACCTCTGGGTATGGCCATGCTGGTTTATACAGGCATGACCGCCGAGAACCTGGTGCGTACGGAAATGGAGCGGCGGCGCACCCGCGCGCTTTTTGCCCGCTATGTTCCGCCCGCCGTAGTATCGGATTTGCTGCAGCACCCGGAGGACATCGTCCTGGGAGGCATGCGGGTGGAGTTGACGATATTTTTTTCGGATGTGCGAGGTTTTACTTCATTCAGCGAGGACAAGACCCCTGAGTATGTGGTGCAGCGGCTGAACGAATACTTTACCGAGATGAACGCAATAATTTTCAAGCACGGCGGCACCCTGGACAAGTATATGGGTGACGGGATCATGGCGTTTTTCGGCGCCCCGATCCAGTACGATGACCATGCCGACAGGGCGCTGGCGGCTTCCCTGGAGATGCTTGAACGCCTTAAAGAGCTTAACATAAAGTGGGAGGAACAGGGCGAGCCGTTGTTTAACATCGGTATCGGCATCAATTCCGGGCCTGTGGTGGTAGGCAACGTCGGCAGCCCGGAGCGGATGGACTACACGATCATGGGCGGGGAAGTGAACCTGGCCTCGCGCCTTGAAAGCATGAACAAGGAGTATAAGACAAACATAATTTTAAGCGACCGCGCGCTCAAATACCTGAGGCGCAAAGAAAAACTGCCCGGGGAAATAACGCTCCTGGGCGAGACCAGTGTGCGCGGCATGGTTGAAAAGGTGCTTATATATACGATAAGAAGTAATAGTTAAAATAGTATTGCAGGTAAGAAGTTTGGTGTCAGCGGGTTACCGGCGGAAGCCTGAATAATTGCTGTGAAAGCAATTATTCAGGCTTTAAATTAGGTCTTTTTTGACTTGTTGGACAAAATGGGCTGAAAGAAGTAAGATAGAAGTGCCGGGCAGTAATAAGTTCCGGTTTTGACAGAAAAAGCAATAATTATCAAAATAGCATTATAAAATTGAAGCGGGGGAATCATTATCAAGATTATTGATACTGCGGAAATTGTTGATGCTATCGCCGGGCTTTGCCTGGAAGCAAATTTTAACCTGGGGTGCGATATGCTGGACGGACTCCAAAAGGCGTATGAACAGGAAATCTCGCCTAACGGAAAAGAGATCATTCGCCAGCTTTTGATGAACGCCGGAATTGCCCGCGAGGAGAGAGTTCCGATGTGCCAGGATACTGGTTGCGCGGTTGTTTTTGTTGATTTGGGCCAGGATGTGCGCATTGTCGGCGGTGATTTTTACGAGGCGATTAATGAGGGAGTCAGAAAGGGCTATAAGGAAGGCTATCTCAGAAAATCAATCGTAAGCCACCCGCTGGAGCGTAAGAATACCGGTGATAATACCCCGGCTGTCATTCATACTAAGATCGTCCCGGGGGAAAACCTCCGCATAACCGTTGCTCCAAAAGGTGGCGGGAGCGAGAATATGAGCGCCGTCAAAATGTTGAAGCCGTCTGAAGGTGTGGAAGGTGTAAAGAAGTTTGTTTTAGAAGTTGTTAAGGCTGCCGGGCCGGATCCATGCCCGCCGGTTGTTGTTGGCGTGGGCATCGGCGGGACATTTGAAAAGGCGGCGCTGCTGGCTAAAGAGGCGTTGCTGAGGGATTTGGGAGAGAAAAGCAAGCATCCGGACATCGCGAAATTAGAAGAGGAAATCCTGACAGAAGTTAACAAGTTGGGAATCGGGCCGCAGGGCTTGGGCGGAAGAACAACCGCGTTAGCGGTCCACATAGAGATTTTCGCCGCACATATCGCCAGCCTGCCGGTAGCTGTTAACATTAACTGCCACGCGGCGCGCCACAAGGAAATTGTGTTATGATGGAAGGCTTTTCGACTGTTTCGGAATATAAGAATAAGGTGGTTGTTAAATTGCCCCAAGTCCGTCTTACTACCCCGTTATCCGGTGATATGGTGGAAAACCTCAGGGCCGGCCAGCGGGTTTATTTAAACGGGATCGTTTATACCGGGCGTGACGCCGCTCACAAAAGACTGGCCGAGATCATGGACCTGGGTAAAGAATTGCCTTTTGAGCTGGAGGGGCAGGTCATCTATTACGTCGGGCCGTCACCGGCCAGGCCCGGCAGGATTATTGGATCGGCCGGGCCGACCACCAGCGGGCGGATGGATTTGTATGCGCCGGGATTATATGCCCGGGGGCTTAAAGCGACAATAGGCAAAGGCCGTCGATCGCCTGATGTGATCAGCGCGATGCGGCGGTATAAAGGCGTATACCTGGCAGCCGTGGGTGGAGCCGCCGCTCTGATTTCCAGGTCAATTAAAGAGGCCGGTGTTATCGCATACCCGGAACTGGGGCCGGAGGCAATTTACCGGCTCGTCGTGGAAGATTTTCCGGCTATTGTTGTGAATGATACCCTGGGCGGCGACTTATATGACGAAGGTATAAAGATTTACTCAGTTGAATAAGAACTAAAGATAAATAATTGGAAAAGTTAATCTTTTTCCCGGATTGGAGGAATATACAGTATACTCCAAAAACATAGAGGAAAAAAGAATTTAAGCAGCGAATTGTTCTAAATGCAAAATAAACGCGGGTCTTCATACTATATGATAAATATTACACTATGATCGACGCCGGAATTATTAGTATTCCGTATGAGTTTACAAAAATAGCGCTCCTGGTTAAACTAATTTTATTCAGGAAATATATGATATCCGGTCTGCAAGTTGATAAATTGACCGGCATGTGGTGTCTATAACTGGAGGTATCCTATGAGTATGCGTGATAAGCTGGACCGGCTGAAAGAACTCAGACAGTTGGTTGAGGCCGGCGGCGGCCGGAAACGTATTGACAAGCAGCATGAGGCCGGCAAAAAAACGGCGCGGGAACGGATCGCCGCGCTGCTCGATCCGGATAGTTTCAGGGAAATTGATGTGTTTGCGGCTTCTGAAGATGACTTCAGCAACCAGAAGAACCCCGGTGAAGGTGTGACGGCTGGTTATGGCAAAATACATGGCCGGAAAGTATATGTTTACGCTCAGGACTTTACAGTGGCCGGCGGCTCGCTTGGACGAGTCCACGCGGATAAGATATGTAAAGTACTTGATATGGCAATGAAAGTGGGCGCGCCGGTCATTGGCCTGAACGACTCGGGCGGCGCCCGGATTCAGGAAGGCGTGGATGCGCTGAACGGTTACGGTGAGATTTTTTTCCGCAATACGATGGCATCCGGCGTAATTCCTCAAATATCTGTTATTTTAGGTCCCTGCGCCGGTGGCGCGGTTTATTCCCCGGCTCTTACAGATTTTATCCTCATGGTTTCCGGTACCGGCCAGATGTTCATCACCGGTCCGCAGGTTATTAAAGCTGTTACGGGTGAAAAAGTAAGTATGGAAACGCTTGGCGGCGCCGCTACCCATAACAGGGTTAGCGGGGTGGCTCATTTCATAACCGGCAACGAAGATGACTGCATGCTTACCGTCCGGGCTTTGCTAAGTTACCTTCCCTCCAACAATTTGGAAGAGGCGCCGGTTTTCGCTTCTATGGAGCCGGCAATTGACAGGGAGACAATGGCGGGAATAGTCCCTGACGACCCTAATAAAAGTTATGACATGCGGGAGATTATCCGTGGTGTGGTTGACATTGGCCAGTACCTGGAGGTGCAACCATATTACGCTCAAAACGGTATTACCGGCTTTGCCCGCGTTGACGGCCGGTCGGTGGGTATTGTGGCCAACCAGCCGTGTGTTAAGGCCGGCAGTCTCGATATTAATGTATCTGATAAAATTGCCCGTTTCGTCCGTTTCTGTGACGCTTTTAACATCCCGATTATCACGTTCATGGATGTACCCGGCTTTCTGCCGGGTACCGATCAGGAATATGGCGGTGTTATCCGGCACGGGGCGAAAATAATCTATGCGTATTGCGAGGCCACCGTGCCCAAAGTTACCGTTATTGTCCGTAAGGCCTACGGCGGCGCGTATATAGCGATGTGCAGCAGTTCTCTGCGCGCTGATGCGGTATACGCCTGGCCTAGCGCTGAAATTGCCGTTATGGGTCCGGAAGGCGCTGTTAACATCATTAATCACAAAGAGATAGCTGAATCTGAGAACCCGGTAGAAATGCGGAAGAAACTTGTTGACGATTACCGGGACCGGTTCGCCAACCCATATATTGCCAGTGCCAGGGGCTTTGTTCAGGACGTTATTGACCCGCGGGATACTCGCTCAGTTATAATTGACGCGTTAAATAATTTTTCCACCAAGCGTGAAACCAGACCCCGGAAGAAACACGGCAACATCCCCTGTTGATTGTGGCAAGGAGGAAGGAAAATATATGCCGGCAATATGCAAAGCCAGTATCAAGCCCGAAGTGCTGGCGGCTATTACAGCGGCGCTAGCTGTTTACGGGTATTCAGTTGATCAAGGCTACCGGATCAGTAATTTGAAAAAAAATGTCAGCCCCTGGAGGAAGGCCGGTATTGTTGAAATTATGCTGGGCAGGGAAATTGAGCCGCCGGCTACAGGCAGGTAAGGGGCGCTGCCCGCAGTAATGGAATTATCTATTTTGGGAGGAAATCCGTGAAAAGGTTTAAAATTAAAGTTAACGGTGAAGTCTATGATGTGGAAGTTGAAGAGAGCGGCGGGTTTTCATGTGCCTCTGCCCCGGCTGCGTTTCCGGCGCCGTTGCCGGCGCCGGAAACGGTCCCTGTTGTTCCGTCCCAAGAACCGCTTCCATATGATTATGCATTTTTTGACGCGGGCATAGTAAGCTCTCCGATGCCCGGTATAATTAACAATATATATGTCAAGGCGGGCGATATAGTTAAGCCTGGCGACGTCATAGCTGTTCTGGAAGCGATGAAGATGGAAAATAAGATCAAAGCAGATATCGCGGGTACTGTGAAGGAAGTTAGAGTTGCCAAAGGCCAGGCTGTAAATGGCGGAGATCCGCTGGTAATTATCGGCTAATTATCCCTTGTTGAAAAATATTTAACAAGCCTTTGACTGTATGATCAGCTAGAGGGGAGAGGGAAAATGACAAAGATTAAAATTACCGACACCACAATGCGGGACGGACACCAGTCCCTGCTGGCCACCCGGATGAAAACCGGGCATATTCTACCCATATTAGAGAAGCATGACACAATCGGTTTCCACTCCTTAGAGATGTGGGGCGGCGCTACATTCGACACCTGCATGCGTTTTTGCGGCGACGATCCCTGGGAGCGGCTTAAGGAAATCAGGCGCCGTGTCAAAACCCCGCTGCAGATGCTCCTGAGAGGCCAGAACGTAGTCGGCTACCGGAATTACGCCGATGACGTGCTTACCGAATTCATCAAGAAAGCCGTATATAACGGCATGGACATTTTCCGCGTCTTCGACGCCCTCAACGACGTCAGGAACCTGGAAAAGGCCATGGAAGTGGTTATCGCCGAAGGCGCCCACGCCCAGCCCACCGTCGTTTACACCATCAGCCCGGTGCACAGCACCGGATACTTCATTAAAATAGCCAAGACCCTGGAGAGCATGGGCGCTCATTCCATCTGCATAAAAGACATGGCCGGCATCCTGGCGCCTTACCCGGCGTATGAAATCGTAAAAAGTATGAAAGACGCGGGCATCAAAGTACCCATTCAGCTGCACTGCCACTATACCAGCGGCATGGGCGCGATGGCTTATTTGAAAGCCATCGAAGCCGGAGTCGATATCATCGACTGCGCCATTTCTTCCATGGCGCTCCAGACTTCCCAGCCTGCCATTGAAACTATGTGCGCTTCCCTGAAGGGGACCGGATATGATCCCGGCTTTGACTTCAAAGCCTTAAACGAAATCGCCGAATACTGGAAAAAAATCCGCGAGCAATACGCGGAGTTCGACGTAGCTTCAAAAAGCGTTGACACCAACGTGATGGTATACCAGATCCCCGGCGGCATGGTGTCCAACTTCATTTCCCAGCTCGACAAGCAAAACGCCCTGCACCGCCTTCCCGAAGTATTGGAAGAACTGCCGCGTGTCCGCGAAGACTTCGGTTACCCGCCGCTGGTCACCCCGACCAGCCAGATAGTCGGAACCCAGGCAGTAATGAACGTGCTGCTGGGACGCTACAAAGTGAATTCGAGCGAAACGATCCAATATATGCGCGGGTACTATGGCCAACCCCCGGCGCCGGTCAACGAAGAAGTCCGCAGGACAATCATTGGAGACGAACAGCCGATTACCTGCCGGCCGGCTGATATGCTGGAGCCCGAACTCCCGGCAGCTAAAGAACTGTGCGCGCCGTTCATGGAGAAAGAAGAAGACATCGTCTCCTGCGCTATCTACCCGCAGGTTGCTCCCAAGTTCCTCGAAGAGAGAATGGCCAGGAAGCTAAATATAGATCTTGAACTTGCCAGGCAGGGCAACAAAGTCTATCCGGTATAGAGATGGAAACGCTGTCTTTTGGACGAAGGTGTCCAACCGGTGGCACAAAATTACTTTTGCTTAGACTCCAACCTGTGGTAAAATATAATGTACGCCTTAATATTAAGAAAACTAATTATTATAGCGCAAGGGGGCGGTTAGGTGTCAGATAAGCCGATCAAAGGAGAGAAGCGAGCCTTTCTTACCGGCAATGAAGTTGTTGCCTGGGCGGCAGTCGCAGCCGGTGCCGACATTATGTTCGGTTATCCAATAACTCCGCAGAACGAAATCATGCACTACTGGACCCGCATGGCTCCGAAATTCAACAAGCGGTTCCTCCAAACCGAAGATGAAATTTCCGCTGGATTTACAACAAACGGCGGGGTGCTGGCCGGCCTTAAGGCTTTTACGGCTACGGCCGGTCCCGGCAATACGCTGATGCAAGAACCTATATCGATGGCGGAAATGATGCGTTTGCCGATTGTCACCGTCGTCCAGCAGCGGGGCGGCCCGTCATCGGCTACAGTTATTTACAGCCAGCAAGAAGTGACTCTGACCACCCGGGGGGGGAACGGTGAAGGGTTGCGGGTTGTTTACTCCACAGCCACTCACCAGGAACTTTTTGACTATACTATCAAGGCTTTCAACACCGCCTGGAAATATCGCTTTCCAACTTTTGTACTGGGCGACGGCTATCAGGCAAAAATGCGCGAACCGCTTACTATCTATGATCCGGAAGCTCGCGGCGTTGAAATGGTCCCGCCTTATAAATTCGTCGGAAACCCCGGCAAGCCGGGCGTGGACAGGCCGCCTACCCAGTTGCGGAACATTTACAATATGGAAGAGGAACTTTTTGAAGTGCTTGTGGAGCAGTTTTCTGAATACGAAAAAATTTCCCCCAAAATTGCCGAGTACGAGCAATTCGGTTGTGAAGACGCGGAGATCGTAGTAGCCGCCCATGGGGTTGTTGCCCGGGCTGCCAAGGGAGCGGTAAAAGAGCTTAGGGAACACGGGCTGAAGGTCGGTTATTTTCGCCCGATTACATTGAGGCCGCTGCCGGTTAAAGAGCTTCGCGACACTTTCAGCAGGGCTGAGAAGGTTTTGGTGGCCGAATCAGCTAACGGACAATTTGACCAATTATTAAAATATGCGGTGTACGGCATTACTACAGAGATGGTGCCGATGTTCAAGCCCGGTATGGGAATTAA
This sequence comes from Pelotomaculum sp. PtaU1.Bin035, assembly GCA_002067965.1. Taxonomy (GTDB): domain Bacteria; phylum Bacillota; class Desulfotomaculia; order Desulfotomaculales; family Pelotomaculaceae; genus MVRN01. The sequence goes on along the minus strand of MVRN01000008.1, from coordinate 299 downwards.
TTCAGAAGACATTTACGATAAAGTCAGGACTATGCTAGAAATTTAGTCATCGCACTTAATATCCAAATTATGTGTTGAAGAGGAGGTAATTAAATGTCAATACAGCCTTCGATGCCAAAATCATGGCGGGTTGATACAAAGCCACATAAATTTTGCCCTGGCTGTGGCCACGGTTTGGTATTAAAAGCGCTTGGACAGGCCATTGACGAGCTTGATATCCAGGACCGGGTGGTTTTTGGCTGTGATATCGGGTGTTCACTGCTAGCCTGGGATTTCTTTAATGTTGATACCATCCAGAC
>MVRN01000007.1 GCA_002067965.1 Pelotomaculum sp. PtaU1.Bin035 | reverse complement strand
AATTGAGGACATGTCGGGAGGTACATCCGGTGTCTTTCCCATAAAACATTCAGCGTTTGTAAAATTAAGTTTTGTCGGCGTTGACAAAAGTGGTTGGGACCAAAGATTCCAACCACTTTCCTTGTTTAATGAATCTGCTGTTAGGCTACATTAACACCGGGCTATTATTGAATGTCAATGTTAGTTACTCTTCTTTTGGATTGCTTTTCCTTGGGTAAAGTAATTTCAAGGATGCCGCCATTATAACGAGCTTTCATTTCTTCCTCTTTCACCGGCACATCCACTGTGAAAGACCTGCTAAAAGAGCCATAGCTACGTTCAACTCTGACAAAATCGGTACCTTCTTCTTTTTCTTCTTTTTGACGGTCGCCCCGGATAGTAAGTATATTATTTGCCAAGCTGATTTTGATATCTTCCTTGCTTAGACCTGGAAGATCCGCCTTAATTTGGACAGCATCGGGAGTATCCTTGATATCAACGGGGAAAAACGATCCCTGGTTAAAGAGGTTCATAGGCGCGCTTAAATAATGAAAGTTATCGTCGAAAAGCCTGTTTATTGATGATTGTATGCCTGACAATGCGTGAAACGGTTCCCGTCTTATTAAACTCATATAAACACCTCCACTAATTATTTTATTATTTTAACTTTACCTGGAGAAAAGAAAATTATTCACAGTTGCCTTTTCCTCCCACACCCGCTCTTTCCATTTTGCACCCTGTCTGTCACGAAACTACTTCAGAAACCATGTTAAACTCCATGTGCCGCGCCCTTATTTACTTTCAGGCGTATGCGAGGGGGCGTCAACCAGAGTTATACTATTTAATATTATTTCTTCTTCAGCAATCAAACATCCGTTATCGTAACATTTACGGCGAATTTCAGCCCGGGGAATTATCGCCGTGAGCTCGTTTTGTGGTTGGATTGTATTATTACGTACTAATCTTACTATGACATCCCCTATTTTTATTTCCAGCTGATTTTCAATAACTTTATCATTTCGTAATATGTTTGTGTTCAATAATCTTTCGGTTTCTCGAACCGTCTTTTTTTTATTGAAGGGATTAAGTCTAAACATCTTTCAGAATCCTTCTTATCTTTATAACTCAATAGTGTCCATGATACAAAGCGACAGGAAATTTGAAATAAGTTCCACTATAGACTATGCCAAAGATATGTATTGCGCCGCTAGCTGAATAAAATTTTATTTATATAGCATAGCTTTTCTTATACAAAGATACTTATCGGAGGAGACATATACCAGGATGGCCAACATGAATTTCAAATTATTTGGTACCCGGGGAACTGTAATCAGTATAATACCTATACAGTAAACAACCAGCACAAGCCAACGTCATTTTGCTAATTCGGACTCACCCGGTCTATTCATAGGTTATTACCTACTTAATATATATCTGATATAATCATTATTTTCCAAGTTTCGCCAACGAATCCTTCAGCTTCTTGAAGGTTACTTCCAAGGATTCTGATATTACTCTAACGTCCCCGAACACCGGCATGAAATTTGTATCCCCGCCCCAACGGGGAACAACATGAATATGGAAATGCCCGGGCACCCCGGCTCCGGCAATCCTACCGATATTGACACCAACGTTAAAACCCTCCGGCTTAAAATTACGAAGCGCTTTAACCATTTTCTGCGTATTTTTAAAAAGCTCCATCATTTCTTCATCGGTTAAGTCCTCAATTTCCCCAACATGTCTTTTGGGCACAACCATAATGTGTCCATTTGTATACGGGTACCTGTTCATCAACACAAACGTTTTTTCGCCCCGCATGAGGACCAGATTATCCTCGTCCTGCGCGGACTCCAATATCTGACAAAATACACACTTGTCCCCGTGTTCCCCACCGATGTAAACCATACGCCATGGCGCCCAGATTTGTTTCATATCGCTCGCTCCTTATCTCATGAATTATTTTGATTACATCTCTTTCTCCTGTCAACGTCCGGCCACATGCGCGTACTTGGCTTGGATAACGATCCGTTTTTAACAGCTTCAGATATCCGGCACAGGCAGCGCGGGACATCCCGGTTATTTTACAACAGCAAGTTTATTTAGACTTTCAGGACCGGGGCGGAGTATGGCAGCCGTCTCTTCACCAGTCATAAATCCCTTTCCACCTTACATTATATATCGCTAATTCTTTCCATTACAATATTATAATAATTTTCGGTATAATAATTCTAATGAATATTAAATTCGTTAAATGTTAGTGCATTTCACTTTGTATCAAATAAAATACAGGAGGTTTTACATTGACTGAACAAAAAACATTAACTAACACATTAGAAAAAGTAATAAATTGGACAAGATCGGTAGATATTACCATACCCATATCTAAAGCTGAAATTTTCCAACGAGTAGAAAATATTAATACCATGTTCATGGAAAATGCCATTATTCAGGTACAGATTTTTCTAAAACTCTTTGTTTTAGATTCAAATACTGAAGAAAATAAATATAGTTTTAGCCAATCCACCGTGTTTACAAAAGAAGTCGAAATTAATACCTTGATAAATTTAAATACTCAAATAGATCAAAAAGATATCATTTCCATAGACCCTCAGGTAACAATCGGAAAATACTTTTGCCGGTCCGATAGAATTGTTGTCAATGGAACCCTAAAGATAATACTCACATATACAGAACATCTTATCCTCAGCGGTAATGTCTTAAACTTTTTAAATAAAACGCCAATAGCCGGCGCCACTATAAACGTTAGAAATCTTGATAATAACGATATATTAGCTTCAACAAAAACTGATAGTAAAGGTCTGTACTCTTTTGATTATTTGTCACCTGGTGTTTATTTACTTGAAGCCATAACCGAATCGCATAAGCCGGAGCAGAAAATTAGTGTAATTAAAACCAGAGATATAGTTAACTTCATCCTACACGACTAATGGGTTTATCCATTAGCAAGGTATAAAAAAAATATCTTCAGCAGGATTTATCTTAATCCTGGAGAATAATAGTATTCCAATTAAATAATATAAAACAGGTTAAGAGAAGCTGGTGCAAATCCAGCGTGGTCGCGCCACTGTAAGGTTGAACTGTCTGTTAAGCAATCCACTGGGCTTTAATGCCCGGGAAGGAAGCAGGCGGTAATGAACCCGAGCCAGGAGAACTGCCTGTTTTAGCCGCACCACTACGCCACGCGAGATGGGGAGGTGAGGTAATAGTGTTAATTATTGGTTAAACCCTGGCTTTTTTGCGTGGCCGGGGTTTCTTGCCGGTTTGTCTATCCCAATAATTTCGAAGGGCTTATGCCCAGTCGCAACTCTGCCGGCCAACCATCTTCAATAGCAATTTCACAATACAGTATTCGCGCGCACGACCGGTACCGTTACCATGCCTGGCGTGGTGGAATCTGGTATTTGCATGAGGTTCAAATGTAACGTAAATCATCAAGAACAATAACCTAAGTGAAATAAAAAAGCTGAAAAAACAGAAGATATCAGGAATAACATTATAATCATTGAGATAGGAGGTTAATCATGGACTTAAAAAGAAATATTCTTTTTGTTTTACTCCTAAGCGCTATTTTATGGCTATATCCGGGCGAAGCGTATGCAATGCACATAATGGAAGGTTTTC
>MVRN01000006.1 GCA_002067965.1 Pelotomaculum sp. PtaU1.Bin035 | reverse complement strand
AAAAAAATTTCCCCTGAAGTCTTCTGCCACAAGGGATTCTGGTTCTCTCTATTTAACTATGCTGTTAAACTAACGGATAATAATGTTTCAACATATTTTATCAAAATAAACGTTGAACCGGACGCCTGCAAATGGTAAAATAAAGCTATACTGGGGGTATGTATATGGGCAATGATACCGTCGGCGTCGTTAAAGCTTATTTTGGAACTAAGCAGGTTAAGCTACAGAAGGACGTTCAAGTGAATATCCTGCGCCAGGTTATGGATCAGGAAAAGCGGGCCGGCCAGGATCTCTTGGAGAATACGTTGCCAGCCTCAAAGAATCCCCCCCACCTCGGTAACAACATAGATATATATATTTAAAGCGACAATAGATTGCCGCTTTTGTTTTTTATAAAATCCTCTTTTTTTTATTTTTTTCACAAAAATAACGGCTTACTATATATAATTAATTTAGATGCATTTAAAGTTTACGGAGGTATATTTTTACCATGATAGATGGGAAAGAAGTAACCGTCGTAAAGCAAGAAATTTGGCTGCAGGCGCCCTTTCAGCCATCCTTCGCGGCGATTATTAACGAAGTGGGAGAAAAAAATTTTTGGACAGGCCTGCCAAGAGAAGGGGGCCAGATTTTGTTGCTGCTTGAAAATCAAAAGGTAAAAATAGGCGCGTCCCTCGCAAGAGGATTTTATAGCGCTGAATCCCGTGTCATAGCCATCGGCGAGGATAATCATAAATTTTATTGCTTCGCCATCCCGGATAAATTTACCAAGTCACAGGAAAGACAATTTTTACGGGTACCTATTGCGGCAAACGCTCTGTTTACTGCCGGCAATCTCGTTGCTCAGACAGCTTTGGTAAACTTTTCGGCGGGTGGCGTTATGGTTTATCTTGTCCCCGAATTGGAAAAAATCCTGGAATCTAATAATAAGATGACTATATGCTTAAATATAAATAATATTCCACTCCAACTACCGGTGCTTTTAGCCTGGAGGAAATTTTATGACAATATTCCATTCGCCGGCTTTGAATTTCTGGACTTGACCACTTCTCTACAGGACGCGTTAGCCGGCCTCGCAATTAAATATTCAAAATTCAAATAACCTAAAATGCGTCAATATTATTGAGTTTAATACGGTACAATGTATTGCACCATCATAATAAAGTGGATGATACTTCCGGCAATGATAAAGAGGTGAAAAATTTCGTGAAACCCAAAACGGTTTGGAAAAAAATCAAAGCATTTGGTGGCATAGATTACCGCTCCCATGGTATAAACAACTCCACCGGCAATCATTAGGACAATCGCGCCGATAGGGAGGTTGTTTAACAGCTGCAGGATAGGGACCAGGGCAATCCACCCCAATGTCACGTAGAACGATGCTGAAATGTAGCGAGGGGCAAGAATAAACCACATCTTAAGAAGTATGCCGGTTATGGCTAAAACCCAGACGGCAATGATCATCGTCCATTTCCATGTCCCTGTCAACCCGTAAAAAAACACTGGTGTGTAAGAACCTGCTATCAGCAAGTAAATTGCTACGTGGTCCAGTTTTTTAAATATTAAATTTTTTTGTGGCGTTGTCTTTACCCAATGATACAAAGAGCTTGCCCCGTATAACAAAATTATACTAATCCCGTATACCGTCATAGTTATAAGCTTTGAGACATTATTTCTTGTTACGATAACGAGAAACACCAGGCCGACAATAGCTCCTATGAACGTTATAAAATGCGTCCAGGCACTCGCCGGTTCTCTCATCTTAAATAAATTCAACCACTTTATTTTCACCGGCATCCCTCACATTTAGAAAACCACGGAGCAGTTCAGCCATAGTATATACCGGTAATATTCAGGATATTCCCAATCTAATAGTACATTAACAATCTACTGGTTTCATGTCAATGGACATTTTTTTGGACCCTACCGATTCATTCTGAAACACCCTGCCTCTGCTGGGTATAACTTTGATCCAGAAAATAATAAAGACTAGCACGCAATATCAATTATTTGCAAGCGGAAAAACAGGAGCCTATAGTCCGATTTGTTTTTCCAGGAACAATATGAATCCAATTTCAATATTCAGGTGTCTTGCGTAGCCGAATAAAAAAGGAAGTTACTTACCGGATCAAAGTTAATAGGACTATTTAAAGACACTCCGCAAGATTATTCTTTTACATATGTGAATTCCCATGCACATATGTATCCCTCTGGTTGTTCATCCGGAGGACAGGTGACGCAGCGGGTCTGAATATTAGGGTCAATTGTTTTAGCAAAGTTGGAGAACTCTTTAATACCCACCGATTTACACGGGAAAGGCTGCATATTTTTCCTGTTCCTACTTGCTTGTACCCGGCAGGTTTTTATCCGGTAAATCATTTTGTTATCTCCGGCATCAATTATTTCACTCTCGTTGAGAAAATCGCACGCCCTTAATTTCAGAGCTTTTTTTAGGGCGGGAATGCCTCCACCCGGCAAGATATTGTGTAATTTCATGACCCTGTTCGCTTCTATTACAGCAAATCTTTCCCAAGCTAAAGCATCCATCTCCATGGCTTCTTCCATACCGCTCTTGAATTCGAAGCACTGAAACCAGACTCCATCGTGCGCCAGCCAGCGCTTAGCCATGTCCTCAACTAATTTAATTAATTCTTCCTTACTAAAAGATTCGAGCATCTTGAAGCTTTCCGGGTTCACACGAACCACCTCACCTTGTTCATATGATTAGTTAATTAAATTAATATAATTATACCATAAAGCTTTTTAGATCTCTAGACCCGACTTTTACAGTAATAAAAGCGTACAGAGCCCGTAGTTGTTGATACTTCAGGCTCTGTGACGTTTTAGACG
>MVRN01000005.1 GCA_002067965.1 Pelotomaculum sp. PtaU1.Bin035 | reverse complement strand
CAGGACCCTTAAAAGGGTTCTCCAGTTCTTTAGTTGAAATTCTATCCATTATCTGGTCATGTTTATCTTGCTCGCGTATATACTTTGCTATCGTTTTTTCATTCAACCCTACCGTACTGACATAATATCCTTCGGCCCAGAAATGTCGGTTGCCAAATTTATATTTCAGATTTGAGTGCCTGTCGAAGATCATCATTGCACTCTTTCCCTTCAGGTATCCCATTATCTGCGAAACACTATATTTCGGCGGAATACTCAACAACAGATGGACGTGATCCGACATCATATGCCCCTCTATTATTTCGATACCTTTCCACTTACATAAATCTTTTATAATCCCCTTTATATCTGCCCGCAACTCGTTATATATTATTTTCCTTCTGTACTTCGGGGTAAACACTATGTGATACTTGCACAGCCATTTGGTATGTGCTAAACTCTCTGCCATAAGCAACACCTTTCTCCTGTTTTTTTGATGGCTTGAACAATCATCATTTTAACAGAAGGGTGTTGCTTTGCTTAAGCCTTGAATCCCACCCGCATAGCGGGCGGTTTTTTGTTCTCCTGGCTAAAAACATGCCAGGAGAACTTACTAAAGTAGAATAAAAGATAAGCCTGTCTCCCTGTAGCCGGGGACCCCCTAACCCCCGGCTAGCAGCGAGCCAGGCTTATTCATTTTCTTCTTTCCCATAGATTGCGTTAATTGACACTTCAAATCCTTCAGGATTTTTATCATTCTCCATTATCCCTGTCCTTTTTGCTTCAATTCGCTTTAATAACTCCGCACTTAGTGTAAATCCGTTGAACATTTTCATTGAGTCGTACTGTTCAGCTATTTTTTTTCTAAATATCATGAATTCACTCGCTACCCTTAATTTTGCCGTATACCAGTACTCAACAGCTACGAAAAAAGGGAATGGCAATAATGCGAATGGCCCAAAGTTATTACATTTTCTATGTTTTTTCTCTGTCTCTATATATCCTCTAATTTGTCTGTCCAACATCCGGTCATTTTGCGCCACAAGTATAAAATCAAACCCAAGTTTCCTATGCTGTGAGAAGAAGTCTATCCATTCCCTTCTATCCTTCACACCATACTCTCTGCAATTAAACCTACCCCCAGCTTCGTCTATTACTACAAGACACTGGCTTTCTTTTTTCTTTTCTATCATTTCGTGTTCTAATGCAAATTCAACTAAGTTATTTATGTTTATTTGCTCATTTTCCATATAGTAAAACCTTTTGTCATATCCTTTTTTTAGTTGCTTTTCTGTAAATGTTAACGCAAAATTTGCTATTACTAACCTACCCCATCCCAATGTTCTTAACACTAAGGCTACTGCATGGTATGATTTTCCTGAACCCGGTGTCCCTGAATATAATACTATCATTTTTTCAACTCCCTACTGCTTTTATCCATTTCAAAACTGTTCTTACTGTGTAATACATTGCTACCACAGCACAAAACATTTCCAAATGAGCTACCGCTTCACTAACTGGAAACATCCAGTTAATTGCTTTTAACCATTGATTGTCTATATTTGATACATAATTAAATGGTGAATCAGGCAGTATTAAAAGAATTGTATTAAAAATACTACCAAACGCCGCAAATATATAATTTAACGCATCAACTATAAATTTCAAATGACTATCCCTCCTAATCCATACTTTTTACGACGTTCCAAAACACCAAGGATAATAGACCTCCTACAATCAATCCAATTCCTAATTCCGGATTAATTTTTTTTTTGATATCATCCGGTATTCTAGCTATATCAGGAAGTATTTTCTCATATATCCTTTGAACTATATCATTTATTACTTCTTGACTCATCCATGAAATTGCAACCTGATTCATACCAGCCGGAGGAGTTGCCATCTGATATTGATATGACGATGTAAATATCCAACATGTATCCTGATATCCCCCATCTACTGTTTCTATTACTATCTGTGCGGTAGAGTTAGCTGATATTGGTCTTACTTTTCCAGTTGAATCAACTAGACATATGTCTGTATTTGTCGACGTAAATTTTACTGCTTTATTTGTTGCATTTGTCGGATTTACACTATATTCCAGTTGAATTATCTCACCAGCCTCTAAATTCAACTCCTCCTGTAATATATCAACCCCCGTTACTCTAATAGGATTTACTACTATATTACACGTCGCCCTATATCCTCCCCCTGATACTGCTGTTATACTTGCATTACCTACATTTAACGCTGTAATTCTAATACCGTTCCCTCCAACTTTAACAGCTTCAACTATATTCTCATTAGTATTTTCAACAACAAAATTAGAACAAGCCGCCCCTCCTGGTTGTTCATATACTCCTATTTCCACAATATCATCAATATCTAAGTTTAATACACTTTGACTCAAACTTATTCCTGTAATATCAGCATATGCAACATTACATATCATAATTAACACTAATGCTAATAACATTATAAATTTTTTCATGTTACACACTTCCCCCTAACAGCTTTCTAGTTATCATTATTAGACCTATATCAAACAACACCAATTCTATTTTCCTAACGACTTCTACAATATTGCTAAACATGCTAAAATCTAAAACCATATCCACATTTCCTAAATGTGAACCTAAATTAATCGTCATAACCGGGTTAAATCCTGACGCTTCAAATTCTTCAAATGAGCGTAGAAAATCCCAGGGAAGCGAGAAGGGAAACTTATTTGTTATTTCTGTACCTACTAATTTCAAGGGCTCTAAATTTATAGCCGCTGGATTGGCTGTAAATGTATTGTATATACTTGTAGGCAAGCTTGTAATTGAGTTCCATATCCCTTGCAGCCATCCAGTTTCCGTAGAAGGTTCTGTTATTGGTTGACTAGGATTATACACAGGGTTTTGTACATCAGCAGAACCTTTTCCTACTAATTCATCTAAAGCATTTGGTACCGCAACATCCCTTCGATTTTCTTCATTAATATAATCATATCCCGGTATTGTAACTATTTGCTCACCTACTGCTGAATAATATCTTGATATTGTTGTAAAATAATTTTGTACACAATCATTACATACAAGTATTGGCACATCCGCATTAAATACAAAACTTGCACCATTATAATCAGTTGTTTGCGTTATATTTGATATCATCATTAAATCACCAGTTCCACTATCAATATATACTGCCAGAGGATAATCACTAGCAATAAACCTACACCCCGAATATCCATCGTTTCGCCATGACTCAGAAATATATATATAATTTCTGTTACTATTTTCACTCAAAAAATAATTTATTGCAGTTTGATTGATATAATAACTAAAACTTGTTAAGGGTTGATGCAATTCATACCCTCCGTATGAACATATATTACATTCACCAACGACATAGTTATTATTTACATGTTGCTGTACCGACTGCCATACATTATTAGGTACACTTAACACACTATTTACTACATTGTCCACTGCATTTGCAAATGAAATTCTTACTTCCTGTCCAGCATTTGAATACCAATAATCTACCCCCGCCTCTAATGCTTCTTTTGTTGCAAACTGCGCCCCGGCAGCTAATAACATTGGAGCCGCAAACCTCGCTAACGCTCCCACAACTAAAAGCGGATTCGCTTTCGCTTCCCGCTTCGGTATTTCCCAAACCACCATGAAACTGAATACCACCACCAAACAAAATACAAAAATCTTTCTCAAAATACTTACCCCCTTAACTGGCTGCTTAATTTTCTGACAATTAAAGCAACCAGAACTATATTTTTTTATGCTTGCTGCACGCAACATAAATAAAAGGGAACGGTCTGCGCCGGCCAACCGTCCCCTTAAAAAAACTTATTTCGCTACGTGACTGAATATTTTACGACCGTACTTCCAGGCAAGAAAGATTGCCATGACTCCAACTCCGAGAGCAGCCACCGCGCTTAAGGTTGCGACGACGTCGTCCTTCAGGGATGTAAATGCAGTCGTCACATCCGTATTTGCGGTACCCTCGGCAAATGCCGGCAATGAATATATTAGTAGTACAAATGTTGCAATCATTGCTACTTTTACCTTTTTGTTCAAGAGACTAATTTTAGTCATTATGTTTTTCATTATTTTTTTACCTCCCAATTAAATTATCAAATGTACGGAAACATAGTCTAAGCATCCATGCAAGGGCTCCGGCGCATAACCCAAAAGTAAGTCCCCAAAATACCGCATAAGTAAATATTCCTGTATCAAAATCCATATTTATACCGCTGGTTTTATCTGGCTCTTATAAGGTTTTGCGTCAACAAGTAAAACGTCGAAACCCCTTCTTGAAGGTACTTCTTCAAGATATAGGGTAAACTCACCGGGGACATTTCTTCTGAATCTATCATACAAACTCATATTTCTTGTTGTGATGCTAAAGTCTTTGTAACCTTCGTAATTATCATCGTTGACTAGAACACCTTCGCACACGATTTTTACGCCTTTTACATTGTTTCCTCTTACCCTGTCAACAAAATCATACCTCTGCACACTGCGCACCATACATACTTTTTCCATTTCCCATTCTCCTTTACTTTTATTTTTTAGGCTATATTGCCTTATTAAACTATTTGTTCTCTCTTATTTTAATGTCTGTATCTATCCATGATATCCCTGAGTCAAATAACATGCTTTTATTTTTACTGAATTCTAATCCTCCCATTCTATTTTTTATTGTCTCTTCATCTTCCAATGCCATCATAAACCAAAACCTAAACAATCTTAAAGCAACGCCTGATTTATACTTTTCCCTAAGCCTCCTTTCAACTTCCTTTGCCGTTCTAACTATCGGCTCCAAAGCTTATCACCTCCTTTTCCCCATACATTCATTTTTATATTAAAACTATATAGCCTTTTTAAATAGTTCCTTTTTGGCATCCTCTAAAGACATATCCAACTTTCTTTTATCTGTGGATACAGGGGAGAAGTCTTCCGGGACAAACTCAAGTGTTCTAATATTATCCGTTCCAATCCATGATATCCCTGCATCCATTAATAACTTTCTATTCCTATAGTATGTTTTTTTAGGAGTTAAGCTTTTTACGGTAGACTCACCTACTGAACATAGCTCTGACCAAAACCCATATAATATTTTTGCAAGTCTTTCATTATATACTTTATATAATCTTATATGAACGGCTTTTGTCCTTCTAACTACTTTCATACTCTCATTTCCCTCCTTAATCAGCTTTTTAACTTCACAATCATATACACTTTTCAAATATTCATCTTTTAACTCTTTAACTTTAGGTAAATATCCAAAATCATTTTTTAACTTTAATGCTTTTATTTCTACTTCTGTTCTAATAATTTTATTTGCTTTTTCAATTAGATTAAATATAATATCATATTTCAAAAATTTTTTTAGTCTGCTTTTATCGTGCTTCACTAATTCAGGCCCTTTGTGATAAAATTTAACTGTGGTTGTTTTTCCCTGGGCATACAAACCAGTTTGGCCGAACCGGTATATTTGTCGCCTGGGGAAACTTGTGTTTGTAAGTATTGCAAACCATTCCTGACAAGCCTCAAATGAATCTAATTCAAAGACTTCCGCTACGTCTACACGTCTAACTTCCCAATCCTGGTAAATGGGCAAATCCACTTCTAATATTTCTTCAAGTTTTTCAACAAGCCATTTTATTGACGCTTGAATGTCTATAGGCCCGCCGTAAACGTTATGGCCCAGCATGGCTTTATGAACTGAAGCTTCGACGTATATAAACCATTCTGTTTCTACCATTTCCGGCATTTTTAATTCTTTTAAATTTCCCGCGCGTCTTAATATCATTTCAACCGGCTTATTCGTGACTTGCCATTCTTTGTTATCGACCCTTATTGATATCCTCGCATCAAATGATCCTTCCAAGCTGCCGGTCGTCACCTGGTACATAATGTAATCTTGCACATAAAATAGTCCCGCCCGGCAGGAATATCTAGCACATTCATTGACCCGAAAAACGATCACCA
>MVRN01000004.1 GCA_002067965.1 Pelotomaculum sp. PtaU1.Bin035 | reverse complement strand
CCACTATAGCTCAGTAGGTAGAGCGCATCCTTGGTAAGGATGAGGTCACCGGTTCAATCCCGGTTAGTGGCTCCAGAAAGAATTCCTTTGAACTCCTTGATATGAAAGGGTCCAGGGGATTTTTTATGTGGATTTTTAGGGGTGTTATTTTCAAAAGATTTCATTTTCCTCTCGGAGTTCCCGATTCCGAACCCCCTGCCTGGCGCCGGGGGTTACCACTCTAAAAAACAAGGAATATTATGTGTTAGCAAAAAAGAAAGGGGTGGAATCAGATGGACTGGACGTTTATTTTTAAGGTCTTGGCGTATACCTTTTTGTTTCTGGCTGTTACTGCCCTTGCTGTTCATGTATATATCAGAGTGCATGGCGGCAACTGGGGCGGGATGATACTGAAGATCCTTATCACCAGTTACGCGACAATGCTTGTAGGAGGGTTGATTACAGGATTAGTGAGCTATGTGCTTATCTCGGGTTCAAAATAGATAAATTGGTTATTGGGGCAACTTTTTCTGCATGAAACCTTCTATAAAATCTGCTCCGGCATATCCGACGGCAATCAGGGTGAGTAGCGTTTGTTTTCCTAATTCTTCCCCCAGCAGGGAGATGGCGCCAAGGGTCCCGGCGACTCCACCAATCATAAGACTTATAACTAATTGTTTTGTATTGAACCAGTCTTCGGTTTTACCTTGAGAAGCTTCATCGTATTTCTTTTTTAGGCCAACTACCATTCTGGCTGCTTGGCCGGCCATACCTAGAATAGTACCAAGCAGGATAAATGTTGTAATTTCAAAAACGTTCATTTTGTTCACATCCTTAATGTTATAGTGTTAATTGTAATATTATTCATGATTGAGCAAAAACCTTTGACGAAAAACATCTAAGAATGTCGAATGAGTCTTCTTTTTGACGCTTACCCGCCGTCAACCCGTCGAAGTCCAGACCACCCTAAACCTTCAGTAAAAAAGAGCTTTAAAGACCCAATATAATTATGGGCTTAAAAGCTCTTTTCCCTGGATGTTAATAAAAGTATCAAAGAATTTTGATTATCCGAGAACGGCATTTTTAAATGCTTCGATGCCTATCCTTTCAATAAATCTGGCGGTTCTTTCCTTAGGCTTAGCGTTGTTTTTATAATACTCCAGATGCTTCTGCACCAGTTCCACAGCTTGATCGTCGGTCAGTTGCTCAGCTATTACATCTCCTATGCGTGGTTTTCTCGCAGAGGTGCCGCCGATAATTAATGTCCAGCCTTTTGCTTTCCCAAACAGGCCAATATCTCGGACATAAGCTTCGCTGCAGTTATTCGGGCATCCTGAAACTCCGATCTTTACTTTTCCCGGCATTTCTACGCCTACCAGCAACTTTTCCAATCGTAAGCCCAAACCTAGTGAGTCTCTCACGCCGAATCTACAAACTTCAGTGCCCGGACATGCTTTCACATAATGGACACAAAGGCCAACTGCCGGAGCGGCGTCCATACCTAGATCGGCCCACACATCATCAATAATTTCAGGCTTCAGGCCAACAAGGGCTAAACGTTGCCCGGAAGTAATTTTAATAATGGGTATTTCGTGTTTTTTGGCGACCCTGGCGACATTTTCCAGGAATTCCGGAGTTACCAAACCCACAGGTGTGCGAGGAACTATTGCGTAAGTTGTCTTATCCCTTTGAATAAAGGCTCCGCGAGGATTTTTTTGTTCCGGCATTTATCATTCCTCCTAAAATTATATGAATTAAGAATTTCGTCCTCCTTGCGGAGTTTCCTCCTTTATACCCCAACTTTATACCCCAACGGCCGGCCTGCCGCCCTCCGTTGGCGCCGGCTTTGGTACCGTGTGACCAATAAAGTCAACTAATAGCTTTGCTCTGCTTGACAGACTATTTGGTTTTTGATATTATTCTTAAGGGCTACTGAGTATTTTGGATTAACGTTTAGGGCTTGGGATAAGCCGGATTCAAAGAAAAGGATCCTTGGCAAGGATGAGGTCACCGGTCCAATCCCGGTTAGTGGCTCCAGAATTTAATAGTGAGAAGTCAGACAGTGGTTAGCCGGATTAAGAAAGGATTCGATGTAAGCGAATTCCAACAGGCAATCCGGCTATGGACAACCGGCAACAGATAACTGTTATGGCGGCGTAGCTCAGCTGGTTAGAGCACACGGTTCATACCCGTGGTGTCCGGGGTTCAAGTCCCTGCGCCGCTACCAAAGCTCTATAACCGGTGAATAAAACACCGGTTTAATTTTTTGTTTGCCGTTATTATTGTGTCCGTGGTGAACACATGGTATAAATAGGCAGTGAGATTGGTAAAATAAGATTAAGTGCCTGGGAAACTATTGACATACCAATTTAATTGTGATAAATTCGTAATGTTAATTCTCAAAAGAAGTGCGGAATTTTTTTTTGGTTTTAGGGGAGGTGGCTTGAGTGAGAGTAAGTGTTACATTAGCTTGTACTGATTGTAAACGCAGAAACTATACTACTGAGAAGAACAAGAAGAACGATGCGGGCAGGATCGAAATGAAAAAATATTGCAGGTTCTGCCAGACTCATACTTTGCATAAAGAAACCAGGTAACGGTCAGGTTTCCCCTTTTAAGAACTAGCCGCATTCTGGTCTGATAGCAGTACACCGGTGTTCTTTCGGGTCGGGCACGTTTTATTAGATAAAAGTTAAGGATGTGGCGTTAAATGGCTCTTATGAGAAAACCAGATAACAGCAAAAAAAAAGGACCGGACAGGAAAGAAGCCGGTATAAAAGAAGTTTCCAATAAAACACTTAAAACTATCGTATTAAATAAAGATAATAAATCAGCGGTTAAAAAAGATACAGCCAAGGTTGTTGTCAAAAAGGACAAGGTTAACCATGTTGAGGATATAAAAAAGTTTTTTCGGGGAGTGCTCAATGAATTAAAAAAAGTCCACTGGCTGAACAGCCGGGAGGTAATTATATATACATCAGTGGTGCTATTCGCGGTAATAGCCGTGGGGAGCATGATCTGGGTGTTTGACTCGGTTTTTAGCTCGCTCCTGAAACTTATCATGCAAAGATAATTTCCTTAAGGGGGTGAGGGACCTAACGCTGCAAAGAAGGTCCCTTGTATTTTATGGTTAAACAATGGTATGTTGTACATACCTATGCCGGTTACGAGAATAAGGTAAAAGCCAACCTGGAAAAACGGATCGACTCAATGAATATGGAAGAAAAAATATTCCGTATTCTTGTGCCGATGGAAGATGAAGTCGAGATAAAAGACGGAAAGAAAAAAATTTCCAAGCGCAAGGTCTTTCCGGGGTATGTCCTGGTGGAGATGTTCATGACTGACGATTCCTGGTATGTTGTCCGAAACACTCCCGGGGTGACTGGTTTCGTGGGCTCCGGTTCCAAACCAATCCCCTTGAATGACGGCGAGGCCAGGCAGATCATTGGGCAAATGGGAGTTGACGAGCCCCGGACGCGGCTTACTTTGTCAGTCGGTGAAAGTGTTCGGGTTATTTCCGGGCCTTTTGAAAACTTTATCGGGCAGATTGAAGATGTCAACTCGGAGAAACAAAAGATCAGAGTGCTGATCTCCATGTTCGGGCGGGAAACTCCGGTTGAGCTGGATTTTGGCCAAATAGAAAAAACTACCTAATTTTTAGACGGGAGGTGTGGATGCAATGGCAAAAAGAGTGTCAGCCATAGTCAAGCTTCAAGTCCCCGCGGGCAAAGCCACCCCGGCGCCGCCGGTAGGCCCGGCCCTGGGACAGCACGGAGTGAATATCATGGCTTTTGTAAAGGAATATAACGAGCGGACCGCGTCTCAGGCCGGGCTGATTATTCCGGTTGAAATTACGGTTTTTGAAGACCGTTCCTTTACTTTTGTGACCAAGACCCCGCCCGCGGCTGTACTGCTCAAGAAAGCGGCCGGGCTCGAAAAGGCTTCCGGTGAACCCAACAGTAAAAAAGTTGCGAAGCTCTCCCGCGCTAAAGTGCGTGAGATTGCTGAATTAAAAATGCCCGACCTTAATGCCGGTAGTGTCGAGTCGGCAATGCGGATGGTTGAAGGCACTGCCCGCAGCATGGGTATTGAGATTTCAGAAGGTTAAAAGTTTAAAGATTAAATATGTTAAAAAGTGGGAGGAAATATTCCGCTAAAACCACAAGGGGGTAGAAATATAATGCCTAAACACGGAAAGAAATTCTTGAATGCCGCCAAAGAAATTGAGCGTGGTGTAATTTATGAGCCTGCCGACGCCCTGGAACTGTTAAAAAAAATAGCCCCGGGTAAATTTGATGAGACTGTTGAGGTAGCTGTACGGCTGGGTGTAGATCCCCGCCATGCTGACCAGCAAGTGCGCGGCGCTGTTGTGTTGCCCCATGGAACTGGTAAAACCCGCACTGTGCTGGTATTCGCTAAAGGCGATAAAGCAAAGGAAGCCGAAGAAGCGGGTGCTGATTTTGTCGGGGCTGAAGACATGGTTGCAAAGATCCAGCAAGAAGGCTGGCTGGCGTTTGATGTGGCTATCGCAACTCCCGATATGATGGGTACTGTCGGAAAGCTGGGGCGGGTTTTGGGCCCTCGCGGCCTAATGCCTAATCCTAAAACCGGTACAGTTACCTTTGATATTGCCAAGGCTGTACAGGAAGTAAAGGCGGGTAAAATAGAGTACAGGGTAGACAAGGCCGGTAGTATACACGCTCCAATCGGTAAAGTGTCATTCAGCACCGAAAAACTGCTGGAAAACCTGAGTACCTTGATGGACGCCTTGATCCGGGCAAAACCCGTTGCGGCAAAAGGACAGTACCTTAAGGGTATCGCCCTTTCTTCCACGATGGGCCCCGGAATAAAGGTCAATACTCAAAAAGTGACTTAATGACGCGGTTTAAGAATATATAAATCATGAATAAAGAGCTGTAGACCGCCGGTGTTTTGCATAATGGCCTGATTGGCCGCCGGCCGAGGCACGTTTTTCCGTTGATGAGAGCCGGAGCCTCTGTATGTTTGTCTGCAGAGGTCTTTTTAGTTGTGGCAGTTTTGGCTATGGGGTTGCCGGGATCCTTCTTGAAACCGGCTGCCGGCTAGTAAGAGGGGAGGTGTTATATTAAAGTGCCTGTTACTAAAGCGGAAAAAGAAATAATTATTAAGGAACTGGAAGAAAAGTTTGGAGGAGCGACTGTATCCGTGTTAATTGATTACCACGGTATGAATGTCGCCGAAGCGACAAAGTTGCGCCGTAGATTGCGTGAAGCCGGGTGCGAGTTCAAGATTGCGAAAAATACCCTTACCGGCATAGTTGCCAAACGTCTCGGCATGGAAGGCATAATACCCTATCTACAGGGCTCCGTGGCAATTGCTTTTGGGAAGGACCCGGTAACGCCGGCCAAAGTGCTTGCTGATTTTATCCGTGAGACTAAAAAAATGGAAATTAAGGCTGGGATCCTGGAAGGAAGGGTCATAGACGCCAAGGGGATTAAAGAACTGGCTGATCTGCCTTCACGGGAAGTGCTTCTGGCTAAAATACTGGGCGGGATGCAGTCGCCGCTTTATAGTTTTGCCGGTGTGCTCCAGGGTACCATCCGGAGTTTTGTCTGCGCGGTGGAGGCTGTTCGCAAGCAGCGTGCCGGCGAGGCGTAGCCTTATGTTTTAAGTATTCAGAATTCAGGAGTAAGAATTCCGGAATATTTTAAGACGAAAACTATTCTCTCGTTTTGACTAATGAGTAGTTGCTAACATTTTTAATAAAGAAAGGCAGGATGATATAATGTCCAAGGTACAGGAAATTCTCGAAGCTGTAAAAGGTATGACTGTTCTGGAGTTGTCTGAGTTAGTCAAGGCTTTTGAAGAAACGTTCGGTGTAAGCGCCGCGGCTCCGGTGGCTGTCGCCGCTGCTCCGGGGGCAGCCCCGGCGGCCGCCGAGGTAGAAGAGCAGACCGAATTCGATGTTATCCTTACCGCCATCGGCGACAAAAAGGTCAATGTAATTAAGGTTGTACGGGAAATCACCGCCCTTGGGCTGAAAGAAGCCAAGGATCTGGTCGACGCGGCGCCAAAGGCCGTCAAAGAGAAAGTATCCAAGCAAGAGGCTGAAGAAATCAAGGCCAAGCTAACCGAAGCAGGCGCCTCTGTTGAAGTTAAGTAGACAGCTGCAGTGAAGCTGAGAAGGGCTGACGAACAGCCCTTTTTTGTTGTTGTAAATTATGCTTTTCGGCCCTTATTCATAAAGCGAGTGAGCTTGAGGATTTTTCCAAAAATATCTTGACAACAAAAAATTGATATGCTAACATTATAGAATGTCATTTAATGAAGTTAATTATAAGTGTAATATAATGTATTTAATGGTATTAGCCTGGTAATAATATTTTAGATAGTCCGTAATTTGCCTAAAAGCGAGGTATTGTAAAGAAAACAAAGCCTTGCTTTTCATTGTCTGTTTTTATATAAACGCATTAATATACATATTTTGGCCGTGGGCAGGTTGTTATAGCCTGTGGAGGGATAAGGCCGCGGCATTATTTTCTTATTTCTTGACGGGGGTGTGATGCGCTAGATGGTTTATCCCGAGAAGGTGGGCGTCAGAGTCCGCAAGAGTTTTGGCAAGTTGAAAGAAGTCCTGGATCTGCCCAACCTTATTGAGGTCCAGCGCAATTCCTACGATTGGTTTCTAAAGGAGGGATTGAAAGAAGTCTTTCATGATATATCTCCTATTCAGGACTTTACCGGTAACCTTGTCCTTGAATTTTTAGATTATGCCCTCGGAGAACCCAAGTATTCAGTGGAGGAGTGTAAGGAGAGGGACGTTACCTTTGCTGCTCCATTGCGGGTCAAAGTACGGCTTATTAATAAGGAAACCGGCGAGGTTAAGGAGCAGGAAGTCTTTATGGGGGATTTCCCGCTGATGACCGAGAAGGGGACTTTTATAATCAATGGCGCTGAGCGGGTTATTGTAAGTCAGTTGGTACGTTCACCCGGTGTTTATTTTAATGAGATTATCGATCCGAGCGGTAAGAGGCTTTATACCGCTACCATTATACCCAACCGCGGCGCCTGGCTGGAATTTGAAACAGATGTCAACGACCATATCTTTGTCCGGATTGACCGTACCAGGAAGATCCTGGCCACTGTTTTGGTCCGCGCCCTGGGCTATGGCTCAAACGCTATGATAAGCGAGTTGTTTAACGATGACAAAAATATTCAAGAGACTTTAGCCAGGGACAACTCTGACACAGAGGAAGAGGCACTGGTGGAGATCTACAAACGCTTGCGCCCCGGGGAGCCGCCGACAGTTGAAAGCGCAAGGTCACTTTTGGAGGCGCTCTTTTTTGACCCCAAACGTTACGATTTGGCTAATGTGGGCCGTTACAAAATTCAGGAAAAGTTAAAGCATGGCATCCTTTACCGTTACGGTGAGAATGCCAAAGGAGAAACGGATTTTGACCCTTACCTGAAAAAAGAGGTCCCTAAAGAGCGTGAATTCATCAGGGAGTTGACCCGCGATGACATTATCCAAACGATGAAATACTTATTAGGCCTAATGAACTCTGAGGGCCAAGTGGACGATATAGATCACTTGGGTAACCGCCGGCTGCGTTCGGTCGGGGAGCTTTTGCAAAACCAGTTCCGGATTGGCCTGTCCAGAATGGAGCGGGTAGTCCGTGAGAGAATGACTATTCAGGATGTGGACGTGATTACCCCCCAGGTATTAATTAATATCCGCCCTGTGGTGGCTGCCATTAAAGAATTCTTTGGGTCGAGTCAGCTTTCGCAATTTATGGACCAGACCAACCCGCTTGCGGAACTTACCCATAAAAGACGCCTTTCCGCCTTGGGTCCGGGTGGCTTATCGCGGGAACGGGCGGGGTTTGAAGTGCGCGATGTCCACCATTCTCACTATGGCCGGATGTGTCCTATTGAGACGCCTGAAGGTCCAAATATCGGCTTGATCGGTTCGCTAAGCACCTACGCCAGGATTAACCCCCTTGGTTTTATCGAAACGCCTTACCGTAAAGTGGATAAGGAAAACAAGCGCGTTACCGATGAAATTGTTTACCTCACTGCGGATAAAGAAGAAGGGTATGTCATCGCCCAGGCCAACGCGCCTCTGGACGAGGAAGGTCACTTTCTGGAAAGCCGGGTCAACGCCCGTTCCCCGGAAATTGTGGTAGTTCCCGCAGACCGGGTGGATTTCATGGACGTTTCACCAAAGCAGGTATTCAGCATAGCCACGGCGCTGATCCCGTTTCTGGAACACGATGACGCCAACCGGGCCTTGATGGGGGCGAATATGCAGCGGCAGGCTGTGCCGCTGTTGAAAACCCAGTCTCCCCTGGTCGGCACCGGGATAGAATATAAAGCTGCCAGGGACTCCGGTGTGGAGGTTATAGCAAAAAACCCGGGCGTTGTCGAAAGGGTTACCGCAAATGATATCGTCATCAAGACCGTTGGCAGGTATGAAGGAACGTGGCCATATGATGTGGCCTTGCCTGATTCGGGAGAGGTCCTGGCAAAAAAAGGGGACAGCATAACCGAGGATGTTGTAAGGTTGCTGAAACAAACCGGATTGCTTGCCGAAGAGCCCACCCATTTAAGGCTTGCAGTATTAAATGTCACCCTTTCACAGGTTATGGAAAGCAATAAATACCATGTGCCAAAAATTAAAGAAACAAGGGCTTTAGAAGACATTTATTTGCCTGAAAAAAAGGAGATATTGATAAAAAAAGGTGAGAAGCTGGGCGCGGGGCATCTTTACCGTCTATATAACGCCGGTATTAAGTCACTTTCCATATCGGTCGATTTGGCGCTGGTATACAGTCCGCCGGGTACCGACAAATATAAGCTTTTGAAGTTTACCCGTTCCAACCAGGGCACGTGCATCAACCAGAAGCCAATCGTGAGGAAGGGTGAAAAGGTGGAAGCGGGTCAGGTTATTGCTGATGGCCCTTCTACCGATACCGGTGAGCTGGCTCTCGGGAGGAATATTTTGGTAGCATTTATGCCCTGGGAGGGTTATAATTATGAAGACGCCATTCTGGTTAGTGAGAAGGCGGTAAAAGAAGATTACTTTACCTCAATTCATATTGAAGAATATGAGTGCGACGCCCGCGATACCAAGTTGGGTCCTGAAGAAGTCACCAGGGATATTCCCAACGTCGGCGAGGAGATCTTGAAAGATCTTGATGAGCGGGGGATTATCCGTACAGGAGCGGAAGTGCGGCCCGGTGACATCCTGGTAGGGAAGGTCACGCCCAAGGGAGAAACAGAATTAACCGCGGAGGAACGCCTTTTGCGGGCGATTTTCGGCGAGAAGGCACGGGAGGTGCGGGATACCTCGCTACGTGTGCCGCACGGTGAAGCTGGGAAGATTGTGGATGTGAAAGTATTTTCCCGGGACAACGGAGATGAGCTGCCACCGGGTGTGAACCAGTTGGTGCGGGTATATATCGCCCAGAAGCGAAAGATTTCCGAAGGCGACAAAATGGCCGGACGCCACGGTAATAAAGGTGTTATCGCCCGTATCCTGCCTGAGGAGGATATGCCTTTTCTTCCGGACGGCACGCCTATAGAAATTGTCCTGAACCCTCTGGGTGTCCCTTCACGGATGAATATAGGACAGGTTTTGGAAGCGCACCTTGGGTGGGCTGCCAAGGCGCTTGGCTATCATGTGGCCACTCCGGTGTTTAACGGAGCATTGGAGAATGATATTCTCGAAGCATTGGAGGAAGCCGGCCTGCCCAAAAGCGGTAAGATGATGTTGTATGACGGGCGCACAGGAGAGCCTTTTGACAACCCGGTAACGGTCGGGTACGTGTATATGCTGAAACTGGCCCACCTGGTTGACGACAAGATCCACGCCAGATCCACCGGTCCGTACTCCCTTGTTACCCAGCAGCCGCTGGGAGGCAAGGCGCAATTTGGGGGTCAGCGTTTTGGCGAGATGGAAGTTTGGGCCCTGGAGGCTTACGGCGCGGCCTATACCCTCCAGGAGATCCTGACCGTCAAGTCGGACGATGTGGTTGGCAGGGTTAAGACCTACGAATCTATTGTTAAGGGTGAAAATGTACCTGAACCCGGTGTCCCGGAATCCTTCAAGGTCTTGATCAAAGAGCTGCAAAGCTTGGGGCTGGACATCAGGGTGCTTTCTGAAGACGACCGGGAAATAGAAATCAAGGAAGTTGAAGAGGATATTAGTGAAACTGCTAAAGAACTGGGTATTGACATACAGCAAGAAGAACCGCCTGAAGTCGAAGAAGAAGAGTTCGATGGCGATATTGATGAGGATGGGTTAAGCGAGGACTTCCCGGAAGACGATTTTGAGCTTGAAGAGGAGTAATATTAGTTGCGGCTTACGGCTAACGACCAAAAGGAGGGGTTCTTTTGCTGGACTTGAATAACTTTGACCGTATTCGTATCGGCCTGGCATCTCCCGAGCAAATCAGCAGCTGGTCGAGCGGCGAGGTAAAGAAACCTGAGACCATCAACTACCGCACCCTGAAGCCTGAAAGAGACGGGCTTTTCTGCGAGCGTATCTTTGGGCCTACCCGTGACTGGGAATGCCATTGCGGCAAATATAAGCGTGTCCGTTATAAGGGAGTGGTTTGTGACAGGTGCGGCGTGGAAGTCACCCGTTCCAAGGTGCGCCGGGAGCGCCTCGGCCATATCAAGCTGGCCGCTCCTGTTTCACACATCTGGTATTTCAAAGGTATCCCCAGCCGGATGGGCCTATTGCTGGACATGTCCCCGCGGGCTCTTGAGAGAGTTTTATATTTTGTTTCATATATTGTTACCGACCCGGGTTCAACCGGGTTGATAAAAAAACAGCTGCTGACTGAAACCGAATACCGTGAGCATAGGGAAAAGTACGGCGCGGCTTTCAAAGCCGGCATGGGCGCTGAAGCAATTAAGAAGCTTCTGGAGGAGATCGAGCTGGAGGAGTTGGCCATAGAACTTCGCCAGGAATTGAAAGAGGTCTCCGGCCAGCGGAAGATCAGAGCCATAAGGCGTTTGGAAGTGGTGGAAGCCTTTCGTAAATCAGGCAACCGGCCCGAATGGATGGTGCTGGACGTGGTTCCGGTGATCCCGCCGGAACTGCGCCCAATGGTCCAACTTGACGGGGGACGTTTTGCCACGTCCGACTTGAATGATCTGTACCGCCGGGTAATTAACCGGAACAACCGGCTTAAGAGGCTGTTGGATTTGGGTGCGCCGGACATTATTGTCAGGAACGAAAAGAGAATGCTCCAGGAGGCAGTGGACGCCCTGATTGATAACGGCCGGCGGGGCCGGCCGGTCACCGGGCCGGGCAACCGCCCGTTAAAGTCGCTGAGCGACATGCTGAAAGGAAAACAGGGACGTTTTCGCCAGAATCTCCTGGGCAAACGGGTGGACTATTCCGGCCGCTCAGTTATAGTTGTCGGTCCGGAGCTGAAAATCCACCAGTGCGGCTTACCTAAAGAAATGGCCATAGAGTTGTTTAAGCCTTTTGTAATGAAACGCCTGGTGAATGACGGTCACGCCCATAACATTAAAAGCGCTAAACGCATGGTTGAGAGAGTGCGCCCGGAGGTTTGGGATGTGCTTGAAGATGTTATCAGTGAACATCCTGTTCTGCTTAACCGCGCTCCCACCTTGCACCGCCTGGGCATCCAGGCTTTCGAACCGACGCTGGTGGAAGGAAAGGCCATTCAGATACACCCGATGGTTTGTACGGCTTATAACGCTGACTTCGACGGCGACCAAATGGCCGTGCACGTGCCCCTGTCCGCGGAAGCCCAGTCCGAAGCCAGGCTGCTAATGCTTTCATCAAATAATATTTTAAACCCTAAAGACGGCCATCCCGTCGCCATTCCCACTCAGGACATGGTACTGGGTATTTATTACCTGACCGTTGAAAAGCCGGGAGTGCTCGGTGAGGGGAAAGTTTTTAAAGATAGTGAAGAGGCTGTTATGGCCTACTACAATAATGATGTTTCTCTCCACGCCAAGGTAAAAGTGCGGGTGGCCGGGGGAAGCTTGCTGGAAACAACTGTAGGTAGAATTATTTTTAATGAGGTTATTCCTCCGGAATTGGGATACATTAACAAAGTGGCGGATAAAAAGGTGCTGAGTAAGATCGTCGATGACTGCTACCGGAGGTTGGGTTTTTCATCAACAACTAAACTGCTGGACGGAGTAAAGAAGCTGGGCTTCACGTTCGCTACCAAAGCGGGGATCACCATCAGCATTCAGGATATAACAATCCCGGAAAGGAAAAAGGAAATTCTTAGAGATGCTGAAAAACAGGTTGGAAAGGTGGAGTTGCAGTACCGGCGCGGCTTGATTACAGATGATGAGCGCTACCGGAAGGTAATCGGGATCTGGAACGACGCCACTAAAAACGTGACCGACGCGCTGGTTGAGACGCTTGACCGGTTTAACCCGGTATATATGATGGCTAATTCCGGCGCTCGCGGTAATATCCAGCAGATCCGCCAGCTTGCCGGGATGCGTGGCTTGATGGCCGACCCCTCGGGCCGGATTATCGACCTGCCGATTAAAGCCAATTTCCGTGAGGGCCTGACCGTTTTGGAGTACTTTATTTCCACCCATGGCGCCAGAAAAGGCCTGGCTGATACCGCGCTGCGGACAGCCGACTCCGGTTACCTGACCCGCCGCTTGGTGGATGTCGCGCAGGACGTAATCGTCAGGGAAATTGACTGTGGCACCACCGAGGGTATTGAAGTAGCGGAGATTAAAGACGGCACCGAAGTCATTGAAAAAATTGATGACCGGATTATCGGCCGGGTAGCCCTGGAGGACATCAAGGTTGACCTGGAAGCTGGCGACAGGATAGAAGAAGAAATTATTGAGCCCGGAACCGGTGATGTGCTGGCGGAGTCCGGCACAATTCTGGATGAAAAGGTACTCGGGCGCATAAAGCTGGCGGGATTGCCGCTGCCAAAGAAAACACTGGCATATGCCAATAAGGAGATTACTGAGGAGCAAGCTGCGGGAATAATCAAGGCCGGTATCAAGAAAGTGAAAATCCGCTCGGTTTTAACGTGCAAAACCCGCTATGGCGTTTGTATCAAGTGTTACGGCCGCAACCTGGCCACCGGGCGCAATGTCGACATCGGCGAGGCTGTCGGGATTATAGCCGCGCAGAGTATCGGTGAGCCTGGCACACAGCTCACTATGCGGACCTTCCATACCGGCGGCGTGGCAGGAGATGACATCACCCAGGGCCTGCCGCGGGTAGAGGAGCTGTTCGAGGCCCGGCGTCCCAAAGGGCAGGCTATTATCGCCGAAGCTGACGGTAGAGTCGAGGTGCGGGAAGTGAAGAGGCGCAGGGAAATTGAAGTCACTGCTAAAAACGGTGAAAAGGCTATCTATCAGGTGCCATACGGAGCCCGCCTCAAGGTCAAAAACGGGGACATTGTAAGCGCCGGGGATGAACTGACTGAGGGTTCGGTCAACCCGCATGACTTGCTTAAAATTAAAGGGAACCAAGGAGTGCAAGTTTACCTGCTGCAGGAGGTCCAGCGGGTATACCGGCTGCAGGGTGTGGATATTAATGATAAGCATATTGAAGTGATGATCAGGCAAATGCTCCGGAAAATAAAATTGGATGAACCCGGCGACACTGACTTGCTGCCGGGGGGGCTGATCGATATTTTCGAGTTTGAGGATGAGAACGGCCGGGTCATGGAGTTGGGAGGCGAGCCTGCCACCGCCCGGTCGGTGCTGCTGGGGATCACCAAAGCTTCCCTGGCCACCGATTCCTTCCTCTCCGCGGCCTCCTTCCAGGAGACCACCAGAGTGCTCACTGAGGCGGCCATCAAAGGCAAGCTGGATCCATTGCTCGGATTAAAGGAAAACGTGATTATCGGCAAGCTGGTCCCGGCCGGCACGGGGATGTCCCGCTACCGCAACATAGGCATCAGCGCGGATGATGACGAGTATATTGAAGATATTGATGTGGATGAACATTCCGGTGAATTTTCAGAGCATTTTTTTCCAACTCAACATGAGGGGGAAACAGATTTGTTGTAAACGGGCGGTAATAATTTGAGGAATTTAAAAAATATTGACAATGCTGTTTTGTAGTGATAAGATGTAAAAGTGTCTGGATTTCAGGAGGTAAGTTATCATGGCTGATAATCGGCTGTTATTAGCGCGAAAAAAAACCGTGGGCGCCAAACAGACATTGAAAGCCATCGAGCGGGGGCAGGCTAAAGCGGTATATACAGCGCGAAACGCTGACAGGCACGTGGTTGAACCCATCCTCCGGTTGTGCGCCTCAAAAGGTATCCAGGTGATCCAGGTGGATACCATGCAGGCGCTTGGCAAAGCCTGCGGTATAGAGGTGGGTTGCGCCTCGGCGGCTGTTATCGAAGAATAATATTAAAAACGATTAGCCAGGAAGGAGGTGTTTTGAAGTGCCAACTATTAATCAACTGATCCGCAAGGGCAGGGAAGAAATTATTAAAAAGTCAACCGCCCCGGCGCTGAAAGAGTGCCCGCAGAAGCGAGGCGTTTGCACCAGGGTTTATACAACTACTCCTAAGAAGCCAAACTCAGCTTTGCGTAAAGTAGCCCGGGTCAGGCTCACCAACGGCATTGAGGTAACATCCTATATTCCCGGCATCGGGCATAACTTGCAGGAGCACTCGGTGGTCCTGGTGCGCGGCGGCAGGGTAAAAGACCTGCCGGGCGTCAGGTATCATATCATTAGAGGTTCATTGGATTCCGCCGGTGTGCAGAACAGGAACCGGGGTCGTTCAAAATACGGCGCGAAACGTCCGAAGAAATAAACATTAAAACAAAACGGGAGTCAGGAGTCAGAATAAGAGAACGGCTTCGCCGCGAAGTATTCTGAATACTGACTGCTGAGTTCTAGATGCCTGAATTTAAACAGGTTTTTTACGTTAACGGCAAAGGGGGGATAAGTATGCCGAGAAGAGGAGCTGTCGCGAAACGGGAGGTACTGCCGGATCCTGTTTACCGGAGCAAAATTATAACAAAACTGATCAACCAGATTATGCTGGACGGCAAAAAGAGCGTTGCGGAAGCGGTTGTCTATGGCGCCATGGATATTGTCAAAGATAAAACAAATAAAAACCCGCTTGAGGTATTTGAGCAGGCTATGAAAAATATCATGCCTGTTTTGGAGGTAAAAGCCCGCCGGGTTGGCGGGGCCAACTATCAGGTACCTATAGAGGTGCGATATGACCGCAGGCAAACGCTGGGCATCCGCTGGCTGACCAGGTATTCCCGCGATCGGGCGGGCCGGACCATGGAAGAGAAACTCGCGAGTGAAATCATGGATGCCGCCGCAAGTACCGGTGGTTCGGTGAAGAAAAGAGAAGACACTCATAAAATGGCTGAAGCCAATAAGGCGTTTGCGCATTACAGGTGGTAAGGGGGATCTTGATGGCGCGTCAGTTTTCGCTGGATAAAATTCGAAACATAGGAATAATGGCTCATATTGACGCCGGCAAGACCACCACCACCGAGCGGATACTTTTTTATACCGGTAAGGTGCATAAGATTGGCGAGGTCCACGATGGGGCGGCGACTATGGATTGGATGGTCCAGGAACAGGAGCGGGGTATCACCATTACCTCCGCTGCAACTAGCTGCCGGTGGCGAGATTGCCAAATTAATATAATTGACACGCCAGGACACGTGGACTTTACTGTTGAGGTGGAACGATCCCTGCGGGTGCTAGACGGAGCGGTAGCAGTATTTTGCTCCGTGGGGGGAGTCGAACCGCAGTCCGAAACTGTATGGCGGCAGGCCGATAAGTACGGTGTCCCGCGGATAGCTTACATCAATAAAATGGACCGGGTGGGAGCCGACTTCTACCGGGGAATAAAAATGATCAGGGAACGTTTGGGAGCCAACCCGGTGGCTCTGCAGATGCCCATCGGGCTGGAAGACATGTTCCGCGGTGTAATCGATCTGGTAAGAAATAAGGCGGTCGTTTATATGGATGATCTTGGTACTGACAGCGAGGAAACCGCCATTCCGCCGGAATTGGCCGGGGAGGCTGAAATTCTTAGAAACAGGTTGATCGAAGCAATCGCCGAGTCCGATGAGGATTTGATGATGAGGTACCTGGAAAATGAGGAATTTACCGAGGAAGAAATAATAGAGGGAATTCGCAAAGCCACGCTGGCGGTGAAGATTATTCCGGTATTATGCGGTTCAGCTTTTAAGAATAAAGGAGTGCAGCCATTGCTTGACGCGATTGTGGATTATCTTCCCGCTCCTACCGAAGTGCCGGCCATCCGGGGAGCAGACCCGGAAAGCGGTGCCGAAAGGGTTCGCGATGCCAGGGATGATGAGTCATTTGCGGCGCTGGCCTTTAAGATCATGGCGGACCCTTACGTGGGTAAATTGACTTTTTTCCGGGTTTACTCGGGGCAACTGAAGTCAGGATCGTATGTTTTTAACTCTACCAAGAAACGGCGGGAGAGGATCGGACGCATTCTAAGGATGCATGCCAACCACCGGGAGGATATCGAAGAAGTTTTTACCGGTGATATTGTAGCCGCGGTCGGCTTGAAAGCGACTAGTACCGGAGATACCCTATGTGATGAAAAAGCGCCGGTTTATCTGGAATCCATGGAATTTCCGGAACCGGTCATTCAGGTGGCCATCGAGCCTAAGACGAAGGCCGACCAGGAGAAAATGGGCATTGCGCTTCAAAAGTTAGCTGAAGAGGACCCGACTTTCCGCATTAATACCGACACAGAAACCGGTCAGACGCTGATATCGGGAATGGGTGAGCTGCACCTGGAGATTATAATTGACAGGATGCTGCGGGAATTTAATGTGGAAGCAAACGTCGGCCGTCCCCAGGTTGCTTATAAAGAAACCATCAGAAAGAAGACCAGGGCCGAGGGTAAATTTGTACGCCAGTCCGGCGGGCGCGGGCAGTATGGACATGTGGTCCTGGAGATCGAGCCCCGGGAACCGGGCTCTGGTTACGAGTTCGTGAATAAAATCGTTGGCGGGGTTATTCCCAAGGAATATATTCCGGCGGTTGACGCGGGCGTCAAAGAGGCGCAGGAAAACGGCGTCTTGGCCGGTTTCCCGATGGTGGATGTCGGGGTTGCCTTGCTGGATGGTTCTTACCACGACGTGGACTCATCTGAAATGGCTTTCAAGATTGCCGGTTCCGTCGGATTCAAAAATGCCGCCAATAAAGCCGGCCCGGTCTTGCTCGAGCCGGTGATGAAGGTGGAGGTTGTAGTAAACGACGAATATATGGGTGATGTTATCGGCGACGTGAACTCGCGGCGCGGCCGTATCGAGGAAATGGAGCCGCGCAGCGGCGCGCAAGTGATCCATGCTTGCGTGCCGCTGGCGGAAATGTTCGGCTATGCTACTGACTTGCGTTCGCGCACCCAGGGCCGCGGCACTTACAGCATGCAGTTTAGCCATTACGCTGAAGTGCCACAAAATATTGCGGAGGGAATTATTGCCAGGCGGCAGGGGTAGAATACGGGTGGTTGGTATTCATAGTTCCAAGTCAATAAGAAATCAATAGTTGAAATGCGCTATTGAAATTAACCAAAAAATTAAAGGAGGATAAAACTAATGGCAAAACAAAAGTTCGAGCGGAATAAACCCCACGTTAACATCGGCACCGTCGGCCACGTTGACCACGGTAAGACCACCTTGACCGCGGCTATCACCATGGTCCTGAATACAGTAGGGCAAGCCACTATTAAGAAGTTCGAAGAAATCGACAACGCTCCTGAAGAGCGCGAGCGCGGCATTACTATTAATACTGCGCACGTCGAATACGAAACCGAGAAAAGACACTATGCCCACGTTGACTGCCCCGGCCACGCCGACTATGTCAAGAATATGATCACCGGCGCTGCCCAGATGGACGGCGCGATCCTGGTTGTGTCCGCCGCTGACGGCCCGATGCCCCAGACCCGCGAGCATATCCTGCTGGCCCGCCAGGTCAATGTCCCTTATATTGTCGTATATCTTAACAAAGCCGACATGGTTGACGACCCTGAGCTTCTGGAACTGGTCGACATGGAAGTGCGCGAGTTGCTGTCAGTTTACGAGTTTCCCGGCGATGACATCCCCATCATTACAGGATCCGCCTTAAAGGCGATGGAATGCGCCTGCGGCAAGAAAGACTGCGAATGGTGCAAATCCATTTGGGAGTTGATGGAAGCTGTTGACGCATACATTCCCACACCCGAGCGGGATATCGACAAGCCTTTCCTGATGCCTGTCGAAGACGTTTTCTCCATTACCGGCCGTGGCACCGTGGCTACCGGCCGGGTAGAGCGCGGCCAGATCAAAGTGCAGGAAGAGGTCGAAATCGTTGGACTTAACGACAAGCCCCGGAAGACAGTGGTTACCGGTGTGGAAATGTTCAGGAAGATCCTGGACAGCGGCCAGGCCGGAGATAACATCGGCTGCCTGCTGAGGGGCGTTGACCGGAAAGAAATCGAGCGCGGGCAGGTACTGGCCAAACCCGGCACCATCAAGCCTCACACAAAATTTTCCGCGGAAGCGTATGTCCTGACCAAGGAAGAGGGCGGCAGGCATACTCCGTTCTTCAACGGCTACCGCCCGCAGTTTTATTTCCGGACCACCGACGTTACCGGTGTCGTTACCCTGCCGGAGGGCGTTGAGATGGTTATGCCGGGAGACAACATTAAAGTTGAAATCTCTCTGATCACCCCAATCGCCATAGAAAAAGGACTGCGTTTCGCTATCCGTGAGGGTGGCCGCACGGTGGGCGCCGGTGCGGTAACGGATATCGCAGAGTAGCTCGCGTTAATATAGTTATGCGGCTAAGTAGAGTAAAATGCCGGCGGATCAAGGTTCTGGAACCGGCTGAAAAATGACCTTGCGGAATTGTTTTAAATAATGGCTGCCTGCTGTTGATATAAAAGTGAAAAGCGATGAGGTGAGAGGTTGCCAACTCAGTTGTCAGTTATCCCGTTGTCAGTGGCCGGTTAAAGAGGAATCGTGAAAAGACGGTTTCCAACGGGCAACCCGGCTACTGGCACCGGCTACTGGCTGCCGAAATGGGAAATTTTCACCGAGAAAGTCCGGTAATCGGGCGAAAAGGAGAGCTGGAAACAATGAAGAGCCAAAAAATCAGGATTAGGCTTAAAGCCTTTGACCATCATATACTCGACCAGTCCGCGCTGAAGATTGTAGATACCGCGAAGAGGACAGGCGCTTCTGTGGCTGGCCCGGTCCCGCTGCCGACAGAAAAAAATATTTACACTATACTGCGCAGTCCTCATGTAAACAAGGATTCCCGCGAGCAGTTTGAAATGCGGACTCATAAGCGCTTGATCGATATCGTGGAACCGACTTCTAAGACTGTTGACGCGTTAATGCGTCTGGATCTCCCTGCCGGTGTGGACATCGAAATAAAGCTGTAACAAGAAAATAATATCCCCGAAGGGATGATTGTATCCGGTAGAATAGAGGTAACGTTGGGGATTGTCCAACCGCTTGCCGCAGAGAACAGGGTCCGGAACCGGGCGCGGGAGGCTGGGACTTTATAGGATGCCGGCGGGGCTGGCTTCCGCCTTCCGGTTGGTTTCCGGCTTTGAAAAACGGAGGTGCGTCAAAACATGCCTAAAGGCATTCTGGGGAAAAAAATTGGAATGACACAGATTTTTACCGATACTGGTTTAGCCATTCCTGTAACCGTTGTTGAGGCGGGACCTTGTATCGTGGTTCAAAAAAAGACTCCCGGGAAAGATGGTTACAGCGCTATCCAAATCGGCTTTGGAGAGAAGCGGGAACGGCTTTTTAATAAACAGGCAAAGGGCCATTTTGCCAAGGCCGGTGTGCGTCCGCTGCGTTTCTTGCGGGAGCTGCGGGTTGAAGATGTGGACTCGTATCAGGTGGGCCAGGAAATAAAGGCCGATATTTTCGCCCAGGGCGAAAAAGTGGATGTGGCCGGGACCAGTAAAGGTCATGGCTTCTCCGGAGGGATTAAACGTCACGGTTTTCACCGTGGCCCGATGGCCCACGGTTCCAAATACCACCGGCGTCCCGGTTCGCTGGGAGCCAAAGGGCCGGCGCGTGTATATAAGGGCAGAAAGTTGCCCGGACAATACGGAGCGGAGCGCGTGACGGTCCAGAATCTTGAAATAGTAAGAGTTGACGGCGAACGTAACATGCTTGCCATTAAAGGAGCCATACCCGGGCCCAAAGGCGGCCTGGTAATTGTGACACCGTCGGCCAAGGCTATAAAGCACTAGAAATGAGACTTTAGGCTTGGGCGTAGGAAAGCGGCCAACCGGCGCGACTACGGCCTTACAGGCTTACGGCTCAGAAAGGGGACACTCATGCCTACAGTAGCATTGTATAATATTAACGGTGAACAGGTCGGTGAACTCGCGCTGAAGGATGAAGTATTTGGCGTTGAAGTGAACGAATCAGTCCTTCACGATGCCGTTGTGATGCAGTTGGCCGGCCGGCGCCTGGGCACGCATGATACCAAAACCAGGTCGGATGTCAGCGGCGGCGGACGCAAGCCATGGCGTCAAAAAGGCACCGGCAGGGCCCGCCACGGTACGATCCGTTCACCTATCTGGCGTGGCGGCGGGATTGTTTTCGGCCCTCATCCAAGGGACTATCAATACAGCCTGCCCAGAAAAGTAAGAAGGCTGGCGCTGAAATCAGCCCTTTCGGCAAAGGTGAATTCAGGCGATATCCTGGTGTTGGATTATCTGAAGCTGGATCAGCCGAAAACCAAGGATATGGTTAAGATTTTAAACAACCTTCAAGTTGACAGAGCGCTGCTGGTAACGGCTGAAGCGGAAACGGCGGTGGAAAAGTCCGCGCGGAACATTCCAAATATCAAGCCTCTGACCGCCACCGGACTCAACGTCTACGACATCCTGGCCTATAATAAGCTGGTTATGACCAAAGACGCCGTGGCCAAGGTTGAGGAGGTGTTCGCGAAATGAAGAACCCGCGCGATATTTTAAGGAAGCCGTTGGTCACTGAGAAAAGCACGTCGTTGTTAAAAGATAACAAATATACTTTTATGGTTGACCTCAAGGCCAACAAAGTAGAAATCCGGCAAGCCGTGGAGGATCTTTTTAAGGTTAAGGTGGAAAAAGTAAACACCATGCGGGTTAAGGGCAGGATCAAACGGGTCCGCAGGATTCCCGGCAAGACTCCTGATACGAAAAAAGCAATAGTTACCCTCAAAAAAGGTGACAGGATCGAGATTTTTGAGGGAATATAAAGGATTAATAACAACCAGCATTTATTATTGAGAAAGGAAATGGTTTCTAGCAATCACAATCTGATGAGGCGCCGCGTGGAAATGATCAAAATACGGGCGCTGAGGATCAAACGTGCAGGCGGTGGGTAACGCCCCCTTCCGGGCAGGCCGGCGGCGAACCGCGGGGCTGTCGCCTGGAATGTAAGTGAAAGCTTACAGCTTAGCGGTTGAAACCTGTGACACTGCCTCCCGTGGAGTCGGCGGGAGAGAAACATATTCAATCTATATGTTTCTAAAAACCAGGTAAATCTCCTGTGGCTATTAAAAGTTTTAAGCCAACGTCACCAGGCCGCCGGTTTGTAACCGTTTCAGACTTTAAAGATATTACCAAAGCGGAACCTGAAAAGTCGTTGCTTGAGCCGTTGAAGAAGAAAGCCGGACGCAACGCTCAAGGCAAGCTTACGGTAAGGCACCGGGGCGGCGGGCACAAGCGGATGTTCAGGGCGATTGATTTTAAACGGAATAAGGACGGTATACCGGCCAAAGTTGTCAGTATAGAATATGATCCCAACCGTTCTGCCAGGATTGCCCTGCTGAACTACGCCGATGGGGAAAAAAGATATATCCTTGCCCCGGTGGGAGTAAAGGTGGGTCAAACTTTAATATCCGGCCCGGATGCGGACATAAAGGCTGGCAACTGCCTGCCGCTCCGTAATATCCCGCTGGGCACGATGGTCCACAATATTGAGCTCTACCCTAAAGGCGGCGGGCAATTGGTACGTTCGGCGGGCACGTCGGCGCAGCTAATGGCCAAAGAAGGCAAATACGCCAATATCCGCATGCCATCGGGCGAAATGAGGCTGCTGTTAATTGATTGCCGCGCCACTATCGGTCAGGTAAGCAATGTTGACCACGAAAACATTACCGTAGGAAAAGCCGGCCGCAAACGCTGGATGGGTATCCGCCCGACAGTCCGTGGCATTGTGATGAACCCGGTTGACCACCCGCATGGCGGCGGCGAAGGCCGTTCACCTATCGGCCGCAACCCGGTTACCCCATGGGGCAAGCCGGCTCTGGGCGCCCGCACACGCAAGAGAAAACCAAGCGATAAGATGATCGTAAAACGAAGGACAAAATAGCAGTTGGTGGAATGAAAGGAGGCTATAATTTGGGCCGGTCAATAAAGAAGGGGCCGTATTGTGAAGAACGGCTTTTTCAAAGAATCGAAAATATGAATGAAACAGGCGAAAAGAGAGTAATTAAGACCTGGTCCAGGCGTTCAACCATCTTTCCTCAAATGGTTGGGCACACTATTGCCGTACACGACGGGCGGAAGCACGTCCCGGTGTATATCACTGAGGATATGGTCGGCCACAAGCTGGGGGAATTTGCAGTTACCAGGTTATTTAGAGGGCATGGCCATCATACGGAAAGGTCTACGTCGCTGAAGTAAAGGGCAGAGGCAAGAAGCCAGAGGCGAAATAAATTAGAAATCGGGTATCCTGCCCTCGGCCTGCGGCTTTGTTCTGAATGAAGGGGGTAAATACTGTGGAAGCTAAAGCCACGGCTAAATTTATAAGGATTTCCCCGCGAAAGGTGCGCGAAGTAGTGGATCTGATCCGGGGTAAAAATATTCAAGAGGCTCTCGCTATTCTAAGGTATACGCCCAGGCGGGCCTCAGAGGCGGTAACCAAGGTGGTCAAGTCAGCCGCTGCCAATGCTGAGCATAACAAGCAAGCCATCAGGGATGAGTTGTTCGTTACCGCGGCATATGTCGACCAGGGACCTACCTTAAAACGTTTCCAGCCCAGGGCCATGGGCCGCGCAGATATCTTGCGCAAGCGTTCCAGCCACATTACCATAGTGGTGGGCGATAAAAAGGAGGATAGATTCTAGTGGGGCAAAAGGTAAATCCCAAAGGCCTGCGTATCGGCATCATCCGGGACTGGGAAGGCAAGTGGTTTGCCGATAAAAAAAGCTTTGCCGGTCTCCTGCAGGAAGATCTTAAAATACGCAAGTATATAAAAAAGAAGCTTTTTGCGGCAGGCGTTTCCAATATTCAGATCGAGCGTGCTGCCAACCGGGTAAAAGTATTTATTCATACAGCCAAGCCAGGTATTGTGATAGGGCGGGGAGGCGCCGAGGTGGAGAACCTCCGTAAGCAGCTTGAGCTTCTCACCGGCAGGCAGGTCAGTGTCAATATCGTGGAGATCAAGGTTCCCGAACTGGACGCGCAGCTTGTAGCTGAAAATGTGGCTTCTCAGCTTGTAAAGCGGATTGCTTTTAGAAGGGCCATGAAACAGGTGGTGAACCGCTCCATGAAGATGGGGGCCAAGGGAATCAAGATTTCTTGCGGCGGCCGTCTGGCAGGCGCTGAAATAGCTCGGACTGAATGGTACAGTGAGGGCAAGGTGCCCCTCCATACTTTGCGTGCCGATATAGACTACGGGTTTGCCGAAGCAAACACCACCTACGGAAAAATAGGAATAAAAGTTTGGATCTATAAAGGAGAAGTTTTACCGGAAGCGAAGGCTCCCGCAAAGGCCCCGTCCAGGGGAGGGAAGGCCGCGGCCGGTGAAGGAGGCGTATAGGGATGCTTATTCCAAAAAGGGTTAAATACCGCAAGCAGCACCGTCCAGGGACGGTCGGCAAGGCTAAAGGCGGCAAAGAAATCAACTTTGGCGATTTCGGCCTTCAGGCTCTGGAATCCGCTTGGGTAACCAACAGGCAAATTGAGGCGGCCCGTATTGCCATGACCCGTTACATTAAGCGGGGAGGGAAGGTCTGGATCAGAATATTTCCAGATACGCCCATCACCACCAAGCCGGCAGAAACGCGGATGGGTTCAGGTAAAGGCACTCCTGAATATTGGATTGCTGTTGTGAAGCCGGGCCGGATCATGTTTGAGTTGGCGGGCATCTCTGAAGAAGTAGCCCGTGAAGCTATGCGTTTGGCGTCTCACAAGTTGCCAATCAAAACTAAGTTTGTGAAACGCGGGGAAGTGGGTGAGGTCATTGAAAGTTAAAGATATAAGGGAACTGACCGATGCCGAACTTAATAAAAAGCTGGACGATACCAAGGATGAGCTATTTAAATTAAGATTTCAAATGGCCACCGGGCAGCTGGATAATCCGATGAAACTGCAAGAGGTCCGCCGCAGGATTGCACGGGTTAAGACAATAATTCGCGAGCGCGAACTGGGGATCCAGCGGGCGTAAAAATGCGGTGGAAAGAGTGCACACCTCTTGATATATGATTTTTGAAAAGGGTTGCACTTTCCGGGCAGCTTTAGTCAAGTGCTTTACTTTGATGCGCCCAAGAAGGCATGTCCCCGATTGTGAGCCTTGGAAGGGGGAAATATCAGTAGTTAAGGAAGGAGTAGGATTAATGGAAGAGCGTGGAATGCGCAAGGTCCTTACCGGCAGGGTGGTTGGCGATAAAATGGATAAAACCGTGG
Source organism: Pelotomaculum sp. PtaU1.Bin035 (assembly GCA_002067965.1). GTDB lineage: Bacteria > Bacillota > Desulfotomaculia > Desulfotomaculales > Pelotomaculaceae > MVRN01. Next base: position 48,664 of record MVRN01000004.1, on the reverse strand, counting down.
TTGTGGCTGTTGAAACCCTGGTCAGGCATCCCATGTACCAGCGCATCATTCGCCGCACCCGGAAGTTTAAAGCGCATGATGAGGAGAATTCCTGCCGGATTGGCGATAAGGTAAAAGTTATGGAAACCAGGCCCCTGTCCAAAGAAAAGCGCTGGCGGGTTGTAGAGATCCTGGATAGGGAGGAACAGATTTAAAATTTGGCACTCGGAAGTTGGAAGTGTGAGGAGGTTGCAACTGTGATTCAGGTTCAGTCTATGCTCACCGTGGCGGACAACACAGGGGCGCGCAGGCTGATGTGTATCCGCGTATTGGGCGGATCACTGCGTCGCTACGCCGGTGTAGGAGACATAGTTGTTTGTTCCGTTAAAGAGGCTACGCCAGGTGGCGTTGTCAAGAAAGGTGATGTTGTGAAGGCCGTGGTGGTCCGCACGAAAAAAGAAGTGCGGCGCCCGGACGGATCCTATATCAAATTTGACGAAAACGCCGCCGTAATAATCAAGGACGATAAAAGTCCGAGAGGCACCCGTATTTTCGGGCCGGTAGCCCGGGAGTTGAGGGATCGCGAATTTATGAAGATTATTTCACTGGCCCCGGAAGTGCTTTAACCTGTCAGACATCATAAAATAAGTCATCATGCCGGGTACAGGCGCCTGATGGCCGGCGGCCGAATTTGGAGGTGACAAAAATACACATGGCAAATCATAAGGTACACGTCCGTAAAGGAGACACAGTATTGGTGATAACCGGCAAAAATGCCGGGAAAAAGGGCAAGGTCATATCAGTGATGCCGGAAAAAAGCCGGGTAGTCATCGAAGGAATAAATATAGTCAAGCGCCATACCAAGCCTAGCCAGAAGATCCCGCAAGGGGGCATTTTGGAAAAAGAAGCCCCTGTCCATAGCTCCAATGTAATGCTTTTTTGCAACAAATGCGGCTCGCCTACCAGGATCGGGAAAAAGCTCCTTGATAACGGGGAAAAGGATCGTGTCTGCAAGAAATGCGGGGAAGCCATATAAGGAGTCAGTGGCGAACGAGAAGGGAGGTAGTGTGAGTGCCCAGAATGAAAGATAAATACAGGAACGACGTAATACCTGCGATGATAAAAAAGTTTGGATATAAAAATGTTATGCAGGTTCCCAAGTTGGAAAAGGTAGTCGTGAATATGGGTGTGGGTGAGGCGATCCAGAACTCCAAAGCGATTGACTCCGCTGTAAGCGACCTGATGATAATCACCGGACAGAAGCCGATTACCACTAAAGCGAAGAAATCCATCGCCGCCTTTAAGCTGCGGGCCGGGATGACTATCGGAGCCAAAGTAACCCTGCGGGGGGAGCGGATGTACGAGTTTGTGGATAAGCTGTTTAACATTGCGTTGCCGAGAGTGCGTGACTTTCGCGGCATCTCCCCGAAATCCTTCGACGGGCGGGGCAATTATAGCATGGGTGTCCGGGAGCAGCTTATTTTCCCTGAGATAGAGTACGACAAGATCGATAAGGTCCGCGGCATGGATATTATTTTTGTGACTACTGCCAGGACAGATGAAGAAGCAAGAGAACTGTTAAAATTGATGGGTATGCCGTTCCGGGCCGCTTAAAAGTAGTCAGCAGTCAGGCTACAGATAAAAAACTGCCGGTTGCCAAAAAGGAGGTATGTTGGTGGCTAAAAAGTCGATGGTAATAAGAGCTATGCGGGCACCCAAATTCACAGTGCGTGGACACAATAGGTGCGCGATATGCGGGCGGCCGCACGCCTATATGAGAAAATTCGGAATCTGCCGGATCTGTTTCCGGGAGCTTTCCTATAAAGGTGAAATTCCGGGAATCCGTAAAGCTAGTTGGTAATCAGGAAGGGGGTAGTTGCGCGTGGTTATGACCGATCCCATTGCAGATTTCTTGACCCGTATCCGTAATGCAAATACGTTTTATCATGATAAAGTTGAGGCGCCTGCTTCCAGGGTAAAAAAGGCAATCGCCAACATCCTGAAGGATGAGGGATTTGTCAGGGAATGTGAATTTATTGACGACGGCAAGCAGGGGATCATCCGGGTCTACCTCAAATACGGGGCGAATAAAGAGCGGGTGATCACCGGACTCAAGCGCATATCAAAGCCAGGTTTGAGAGTATATGCGAGAAAAGACGACGTTCCCAAGGTATTGGGCGGCCTGGGTATAGCTATCATCTCTACTTCCAGGGGGTTCATGTCCGACAAAAAAGCCCGTAAGGAAGGCCTGGGCGGCGAGGTAATCTGCTACGTGTGGTAGTTGCTTATTGTATGTGTAAGATAAGTTGGCAAATTGCAAAAGCCGTATAAAATTATATTCCAATTGTTTGAATAAATTAGGATGGCAGGTGTAATTATGTCCAGGATTGGTAGGCGGCCCATACCTGTTCCCGCCGGCGTTGATGTTCAGATTGACGGAAACCGCTTGCGGGTCAAGGGCCCGAAAGGGCAGTTGGAAAGAGAGTTGCACCGGGATATGCTTGTTAAATATGAAGGAGGGCGAATGCTGATAGAGCGGCCTTCCGACAATAAGCTGCACAGGTCACTGCACGGCCTTACCCGTACCCTTGTTAATAATATGGTGGTAGGAGTGACAGACGGGTTTCAGAAGAACCTGGAACTGGTCGGTGTCGGTTACCGTGCCTCCAAACAAGGCAAAAAACTGGTATTAGCCGTGGGTTATGCCCACCCGGTCGAAATTGAACCTGAAGCGGGACTGGAGATTGAAGTTCCGGCGCCGGCCAGGATCAGCGTCAAAGGTATTGACAAAGAAAAAGTAGGAGCTCTGGCTGCAGTAATCCGTGCGGTCCGGGAGCCCGAGCCTTATAAGGGTAAAGGTATCAGGTACGAAGGTGAAAAAGTCCGGCGCAAGGTCGGTAAAGCCGGCGGTAAAGGCAAAAAGTAAGTTATCGTTATCTCAGAAATTCATTAACTTAATTTGGAAAGGCAGTGACCTAAGTGCTGAATAAACCCGACCGCAAGGCCCTGCGGGCAAAAAAACACTTAAGGGTGCGAAAGAAAATAACCGGCGTCGCCGGCCGGCCGAGGCTGAATGTTTTCCGCAGTATCAAAAATATTTACGCTCAGATCATCGATGATGAGCGGGGTGTAACACTGGTTTCCGCATCTACCCTGGCGCCGGAACTGAAAGGCAAACTGCCTGCGGGCGGCAATACGGCTGCTGCTAAGGCAGTGGGCGAGTTGCTGGCCCAAAAGGCACGGGACGCCGGGATCAAGCGGGTCGTTTTTGACCGTGGCGGATGCATTTACCATGGCCGGATCAAGGCGCTGGCCGATACGGCCCGGTCAGGCGGGCTGGAGTTTTAACAACAATCAAGGAATATTCCCAGCGAATGTGAAAGGAGGTAAATAGATGGCAAGGATAGATGCCAGCAAGCTTGAGACGACCGAAAAAGTAGTATATGTCAACAGGGTAGCCAAGGTGGTCAAGGGTGGCCGCAGGTTCAGCTTTTCCGCATTGATGGTAGTGGGAGACGGCAGCGGACATGTCGGGGCCGGCCTGGGTAAGGCGGGCGAGGTCCCCGAGGCCATTCGCAAGGGTATTGAAGACGCGAAAAAGTCTTTAATTAAAGTTCCCCTGTCCGGCACAACCATCCCTCATGAAGTAACCGGGCTGTTTGGAGCGGGCAAGGTGCTTCTTAAACCCGCCGCCCCCGGTACCGGCGTTATCGCGGGCGGTCCGGTCCGGGCGATCCTGGAACTGGCCGGGGTGCGCGACATTCTAACCAAGTCTCTGGGTTCCAATAACGCCAACAACATGGTCCACGCGACTATGGAAGCGTTGAAAAGCCTGAAAACTCCGGAAGAAGTGGCCCGCCTGAGAAATAAGACAGTGGAAGAACTGCTGGGGTAACAAGGTAACGTAATGATCTCTCAAGAAAAAGGGGGGAATGTCGTGGCTAATTTGAAGATAACCCTGGTCAAGAGTCTGATCAGCCGCCCGGAAGATCAGAGGGCCATTGTTCGCACCCTGGGCTTGACTAAATTAAACCGTTCGGTGATACGCAAAGACACCCCGCAAGTCAGGGGTATGATTAATAAAGTGTCTCACCTGCTGAGGGTTGAGGAAGCAGAAAACGTGGCGCTGGTTGAGGAAGCGCGGGCACAGTAAGCTTAAGGAGGTGTTACCATGAAACTGCATGAACTAAGTCCGGCTCCGGGGGCGAGGCCGAAACCAACCCGCAAGGGGCAGGGGCACGGCTCCGGCCTGGGTAAAACAGCCGGCCGCGGCCACAAGGGGCAGAAGTCACGCTCCGGCGGCGGTGTGCGCCCCGGCTTTGAGGGCGGGCAGATGCCATTGCAGCGCCGCATGCCGAAGCGCGGCTTCCATAATAAATTTTCTAAAGTGATTGTGGCAGTCAATGTGGCGGTACTGAACAGGTTCGAAAACGGGGATACCGTTACTCCTGAAACATTGCTCGGCGCGCGCCTCATAAAGAAAATTGGGGACGGTGTGAAAATACTCGGCGGCGGAAATCTGGAAAAGTCATTAACCGTATGCGCCCAGGCTTTTAGCAAGGCAGCCGGAGAAAAGATCGCCGCTGCCGGTGGCAAAGCAGAGGTGATTTAATTGCTGGAGAGTTTATGGAGCGCCCTGAAAGCCTCTGAATTGAGGACAAAACTCCTGTATACCCTGGGTATGATATTTATTTTCAGGCTGGGCGCCCACATTCCGGTGCCCGGAGTCAATCCGGAAAGGTTTGCCGAGTTGGTTAACAGCGGAGTTATTTTCGGGTTTTTTGATGTTATTTCCGGCGGCGCCCTGAGGAATTTTACTGTATTTGCCATGAGTATCACGCCTTACATCAACGCTTCGATTATCATGCAGCTCCTGACAGTGGTTGTTCCCCACCTGGAGCGGCTGTCCAAGGAAGGCGACGAGGGACGCAAGAAAATCACCCAATACACCCGCTACCTTACAGTGGTCCTGGCCTTTATACAGGGCCTGGGCATGGTGGTCGGGGTCGGCGGTTCCCTGCAGAACCCGGGGCCGGCGGCTTACTTAATGACTGCCGTCACAATCACCGCCGGGACTACCTTCCTGATGTGGACTGGCGAACAAATTACCGAAAGAGGGATCGGCAACGGTATTTCACTTTTGATTTTCGCGGGTATCGTATCGAGGGTTCCTGCCGGAATAGTGAGGATTTTTGAATACGTGAACGCGGGTACCATCAACATATTAAATGTTGTGGTGTTGATAATCATCGGCGCCCTGGTGATCGCCGGTGTTGTCGCAGTGCAGGAAGGCCAGCGCCGCATCCCCGTCCAGTATGCCAAGCGCGTAGTAGGACGCAGGGTTTACGGCGGGCAAACCACCCACCTGCCGTTGAGGGTCAACCAGGCGGGCGTTATCCCGGTCATTTTTGCCTCTTCTCTGCTGATGTTTCCGGAATCAGTGGCGCGCTGGTTTTCCAACTCCGCTGCCGCGATGTTCTATGTGAAGTGGTTTGGCTGGGGGACGGCGGCGCATACGATTTTTTACGCGCTTTTGATCATAGGTTTTACTTATTTTTATACCGCGGTGATTATGAACCCGTCGGATATGGCCGATAACATAAAAAAATACGGCGGTTTCATCCCTGGACTGCGGCCGGGGCGGCCGACAGCGGAATACATCAGCAGGGTGATGAACAAGATAACCTTTGCCGGAGCCGTTTTTTTAGCTCTGATTGCGATTTTGCCGAACTTTGTGCTTCTGGCCACCAGGATCCCCAACATCTATTTCGGAGGCACCGCGCTTCTGATCGTGGTAGGTGTGGCCATGGACACGATGAAACAGGTTGAATCGCACCTGTTGATGCGCAGCTATCAAGGGTTTATTAAGTAGGTGACTTGATGATTACCTGCAAGTCCGGGAAAGAACTCATTTATATGAGAGACGCGGGGCGAATTGTGGCCCAAACCCTTGCCGAGCTGGCCGGTGCGGTAAAGGTAGGGGTGCCCACGCTGGAATTGGACCAGCTTGCCGAAGACTATATTGTGAGGGCAGGCGCCAAGCCGGCTTTCAAAGGGATGTACGGCTTTCCATACAGCATCTGCGCTTCAATAAATGAAGAAGTGGTACATGGGTTCCCCAGTTTAAGGAAGTTAAAAAATGGTGATATTATCAGTATTGACACCGGTGCGGAAATAAATGGATATTTTGGCGATAGTGCCGTTACCCTGCCGGTGGGAGACGTTGACAGCGAAGCAATGTTGCTTTTAAAGGCTGCGGAGGAGTCGCTTTTTAAAGGAATTGAACATGCCAGGGAAGGCGCCAGGCTGTCTGACATTTCCAATGCTGTACAGACGTGCGCTGAGGGATATGGTTATTCAGTTGTGCGGGACTTTGTGGGGCACGGGATTGGCGGCAAGCTGCACGAGGAGCCACAGGTGCCCAATTTCGGCAGGCCTGGAAGAGGCCCCAGATTGAAGGCGGGAATGACATTAGCTATCGAACCAATGATCAATATGGGCACTTACGAAGTGCGGACTTTATCGAACAACTGGACGGTTGCGACATTAGACGCAAAGCTTTCAGCCCATTTCGAGCATACCATAGCCATTACCGGCGGCAAGCCGGAGATACTGACGAAAGCCGGCAAACGGTAGCCAGCGAAAAATAATATACTAAATGCCGATAACTATTTTCCAATTATGAGAGGAAGGGAAATGGATGGCGGAATCAGTAGTATATGACAATAGCCGTAAGGGCGGCAGCCGGGACGCGGTAAAGGTCGGGCACCTGGTCTGTTCAATTAAGGGCCGCGATAAAGAAAAGCTATACCTGGTAGTGGGGCTTGAAAGTCCATCCAGGGTACGTGTGGCTGATGGAGAAGGGCGAAAAGTAGAAAATCCCAAGCGAAAAAATGTTAATCACTTGAAATTTACTGGTCTTATTGCAGGTGAAGTGGCAGATAAAGCGCTTGTCGGTAAAAGAATCACTAACGCGGATGTCCGGAAAGAACTCAAGAGTCTTGCGCAAATCGTTGATAAGTGTCCATTATAAGTTTAAGGAGGTTGGCCGGATATATAATGTCAAAGCAGGATGTTATTGAGGCTGAAGGTACTGTCATTGAACCGCTGCCAAATGCGATGTTCCGTGTGGAGCTTCAAAACGGGCATAAGGTACTGGCGCATGTGTCCGGTAAGATTAGGATGAACTTTATCCGGATCCTGGCCGGCGACCGGGTGACAGTTGAACTTTCCCCCTACGATTTAAACCGTGGGCGGATCATTTATCGTTACAAATAAAATCAGCAGTCAGATCAACAACAATTGATTCGACAACCGGCAGCAAACGGCCGGCGGCTGTCAAACGACAACCTTTATCAAGGAGGGTTTACGATGAAAGTCAGGCCATCCGTTAAGGCTATCTGCGAGAAGTGTAAAATCATACGCAGGAAGGGCAAAGTTATGATAATTTGCGAAAATCCCAAACATAAGCAGGTCCAAGGGTAAAACCAGGAGGTGTGAAATAATATATGGCACGTATTGCAGGCGTCGACTTACCGAGAGATAAGCGGGTCGAAATCGCGCTCACTTATATCTTCGGTATAGGTAAGCCCACGTCCCAACAAATCCTGGCTCAGACCAGTGTTAACCCCGACACCCGGGTAAAGAACCTGACCGAAGAAGAAGTAAACAGACTTCGGGAAGCTATTGAGAAGAACTATAAGGTGGAGGGCGATCTACGCCGGGAAATAGCCTTAAATATTAAGCGGCTGATCGAGATCGGCTGTTACCGGGGGTTAAGACACCGCCGCGGCATGCCGGTGCGGGGCCAGAGGACAAAGACCAACGCCAGGACCCGTAAAGGCCCGCGCAAGACAGTCGGCGTCCGCAGAAAAAAATAGTTTATAAGGAGGTTATTAAATGGCGCGTCGCGTAACCAGGACCAAAAGACGTGAACGCAAAAACATAGAATCAGGTGTGGCGCATATAAAATCTACTTTCAATAATACCGTTGTAACCATTACCGACACAAAAGGCAATACCCTTTCCTGGGCCAGCGCCGGTGGAGTGGGCTTTAAGGGCTCCCGGAAAAGTACTCCCTTTGCTGCCCAGATGGCGGCGGAGAACGCGGCTAAAGAAGCTATGGAACATGGGCTGAAGGCAGTAGAAGTGATGGTTAAAGGTCCGGGTTCCGGCCGGGAAGCGGCCATTCGCTCGCTCCAGGCCGCGGGACTGGAAGTCAACTTGATTAAAGACGTTACTCCGATTCCCCACAACGGTTGCCGGCCGCCCAAGCGCCGGAGAGTTTAAGGAGGTTTGCTGGTATGGCGAGATATACAGAAGCAGTATGCCGGCTTTGCCGCCGGGAAGGCCTGAAACTCTACCTAAAAGGTGACCGGTGTTACACCCCGAAGTGTGGTGTTGAACGCCGGGCTTATGCTCCCGGCCAGCACGGCCAAGGTCGCAAAAAGGTTTCGGAGTATGGCCTGCAGCTGAGGGAGAAGCAAAAGGCGCGCCGGATGTATGGTGTTTTGGAAAACCAGTTCAGGCGCTATTTTAAAAAGGCTGAGGGGCAGCAGGGGGTTACCGGTGAGAACCTGCTTCGCCTGTTGGAAAGGCGGTTGGACAACATTGTCTACCGGCTGGGTCTCGGGGCTTCCCGGAATGAAGCCAGACAACTTGTTAGACACGGACATTTTACAGTTAATGGCAAAAAGGTAAACATTCCCTCGTATTTACTCCGGGTAGGCGATGTAATCGCTGTCCGGGACAAAAGCAAGGAATCACCCAGGGTTAAAGAGCTGATGGAGCGGGCAGCCGACCATACCCCCCCCGCTTGGCTTGAATTTGAGGCAGACCAGGCCATGGCTCGAGTAGTGGCCCTCCCGTCACGGGATCAGATAGACGCTCCCGTTCAGGAGCACTTGATCGTCGAGCTATACTCCAGGTAGGCCATTTTGGTCGTTGGTCGTTAGTCGTTGCTAACCACCAAAAGGGAGGGAAATCTCTTTGCTTGAAATTGAAAAACCAAAAATCGAAATAGTTGAAATGAACGAAGATTGCACCTACGGAAAATTTACAGTAGAGCCACTTGAAAGGGGTTACGGCATTACCCTTGGCAATTCGTTGCGCCGCATCCTGCTTTCATCTCTGCCGGGCGCGGCTGTGACATCGGTTAAGATCAACGGAGTTCTGCATGAGTTTTCGACTATTCCGGGGGTTGTGGAAGATGTTACAGACATTATCCTGAACCTCAAGAGTCTATGCCTGAAACTTTACAGTGAAGATGAAAAGATCTTACGGATTGACGCGGATGCTGAAGGTGTGGTGAAAGCCGGAGATATAATCAGCGACTCTGATGTGGAAATATTAAATCCCGGCCTTACTATTGCTACTATTTCAAATAACGGCAAACTATCCATGGAAATTACCGTTTCCAAGGGACGTGGTTATGTTTCGGCGGAACGCAATAAGAAAGGTGACAACATTATTGGGGTGATCCCGGTGGATTCCGTCTTTACGCCGGTTCGAAAAGTAAATTTTACCGTAGAAAACACCCGGGTTGGGCAGATAACTGACTACGATAAGCTGACTATTGAAGCGTGGACCGACGGAAGTATCAGGCCTGACGAGGCGGTCAGCCTTTCAGCCAAGATCTTGAGTGAACACCTGCGTCTTTTTATCGGCCTGACCGAGACGGTAAGCGACGTGGAGATTATGGTGGAAAAAGAAGAGGAAATGAAGGATAAGATCCTGGAGATGACCATCGAGGAACTGGACCTCTCCGTGCGATCCTACAACTGTTTGAAGCGGGCGGGGATCAACACGGTGGAAGAACTCATCCAGCGTAATGAAGACGACATGATGAAAGTGAGAAATTTAGGTAAAAAGTCTCTTGAGGAAGTAATAAATAAGTTGCGTGAACTGGGCCTCTTGCTGAAAAAGGACGATGAGTAAGGGAGGGATTCGATAGTGGGCTACCAGAGATTGGGACTAAACACCGGCCACCGGAAAGCTTTGCTGCGGAACCTGGTAACATCCCTCTTCAGGGACGAACGGATCAATACGACCGAAACCAGGGCCAAAGAAGTAAAAAGCATTGCCGAAAGACTTGTTACAAAGGCTAAGCAGAACGACCTTGCCGCCCGGCGCCAGGCACTCGCTTATCTCTATGAAGAAGAAGTCGTGCGCAAGTTGTTCGACAAGATCGCGCCTAAATACGCCGGACGGGCGGGTGGGTACACCAGGATTGTCAAAGTAGGCTACCGCCGCGGTGACGCCGCGAGAATGGTGGTCTTAGAATTAATATAACGCAAGCGGCCCCCCATGTTTAGTGAGATATTCATTCAGGTTAAAGGGCTTACTCATATTTATGACCGGGGCGGGTTGTCAGAGCGGATTGCTTTGTCAGGGGTAAACCTGGATATAAAAAAAGGTGAATTTATTGCTCTGGTTGGCCCGAACGGGTCGGGGAAATCCACCCTGGCAAGGCACCTGAACGCCCTGCTCATACCGGCTGAAGGCAAGGTCCTGGTAAATGGAATGGACACCGGCAGGCCTGAAAATCTCTGGGAAATTCGGCGGCGGGTCGGGATGGTTTTCCAGAACCCGGATAACCAGATCGTCAGCTCGCTGGTAGAAGAAGACGTCGCCTTTGGCGCGGAGAACCTTGGCCTGCCCCCGGAAGAAATCAGGGACAGGGTAGACGAAGCTTTACGCTTAGCCGGCCTGTCTGATTACCGGAACCACGCTTCACATCTTCTGTCCGGCGGGCAGAAGCAGCGGCTGGCTATTGCCGGTGTACTGGCCATGCGTCCGGACTGCCTTGTCCTTGACGAACCTACCTCCATGCTCGACCCGTCCGGGCGGCTGGAGCTTATGGATATCCTGGCCCGCCTGAACCGCTCCGGAGGCGTTACGGTAGTGCTGGTTACCCACCATATGGAAGAGGCCGCGGCGGCGGACAGAGTGATCGTTTTGTCCGGCGGCAGGCTGGCGCGGGCAGGCACTCCTGTTGAGTTATTCTCCGATGGCGGGCTGTTGCGTGATCTGGGGCTGGAACTGCCGGTTGCGGCTAAAATCGCCCGCCGCCTTAGGAGGCGGGGCTTTTTAGTGCCGGGCGACATACTTACTGTTGAGGATATGGTATCGTACCTATGTCGGTGATAAAGGTTGAAAATCTCACACACATATACTCCCGGGGTACCCCGTTTGAAGTGACCTCCCTGCGCGGCCTTTCCCTTGAAATAAGGCGAGGCGAGTTTTACGCGCTGGTCGGAGCCGCCGGTTCCGGCAAGACTACCCTGGCCCAGCATTTTAACGGCATCCTGGCGCCTGCCGGCGGGAGTGTCCGGGTTTGTGGAATCGATGTTTCAAACCGGAAATTAAGCCGTGAATTGTGGCGCAAGGTAGGATTGGTTTTTCAGCAGCCCGAGCAGCAGCTTTTCGAGGAAACGGTTTTTGACGACGTTGCCTTCGGCCCGAGAAATTTGGGCTTAAGCAAGGCTGAAGTCGTGGAGAGGGTCGTGGATGCGCTCCGCCTGGTTGGCCTGGACCCGGACAGGGTGGGAAATATGTCCCCATTCCGGCTTAGCGGCGGGACGCGCAGGAAAGCGGCAATTGCGGGCGTGCTGGCCCTCCGGCCGGAAGTGCTGGTGCTCGACGAGCCGACGGCCGGGCTTGACCCGTTGGGCAGGCGGCAGCTGATGGACTCTATAGAATACCTTCGGGTGGAACGGGGAATTACAGTTGTGCTGGTCACCCATAGCATGGAAGAAGTAGCCCGCCGGGCCGGGCGGGTGGCCGTGCTGCATAAAGGCCGCCTTGCCATGGAGGCGACGCCGAGGGAGATTTTCAGCAAGGCGGGAGAACTGCGGGACCTGGGGTTGGACGTCCCGGCGACGGTCAGGCTGATGCTCGGTTTACAGGCCGGCGGCAAGCCGGTACGCGCGGATATGCTTACTGTCAGTGAAGCGGCCGAGGAAATTGCCCGTTTGAATTCAGAATATTTCAAGGCGAAAACCAGTCTTTTATTCTGACTGCTGACTACTGAATTATGAAAGGTAGCCCGTTATGTTGAGTGATATAACCTTCGGCCGGTATATTCCGGGTAATTCACTATTGCACCGCCTCGATCCGCGTACCAAGGTAATTTGCGCGCTTGCGGCGGCGGTGGCGGTTATTATTGCGGTAAACTGGTACGGGTTCATATTGTTGGCCGGTTTTGCCTTTATATCGGTGGCCCTGTCCGGGCTTTCCTCAAAGACATGTCTAAGCGGGCTGCGCTCACTCTGGGTGTTGCTGGCCATTACGTTTTTTGCCCAGGTATTGCTGACGCCGGGAGAAGTTTTACTAGGCCACGGCGCGTTGAAAGTCTCGCGGGAGGGGCTGGAAGCCGGCAGCCGGATTTTCATGCAACTCGCGCTGCTGATTATGTTCGCTTCACTGCTCACTTTTACCACTTCACCGGTCAACCTTACCGCCGGAATTGAGAGTATCCTTTCGCCGTTAAAGCGTGTCGGGGTGCCTGCCCACGAACTGGCCATGATGGTGACCATTGCCCTGCGTTTTGTGCCTACTTTGCTGGCTGAGGCGGAAATAATTATGAAGGCGCAGCGGTCCCGCGGCGCCAGGTTTGGTTCCGGTGGAGCGCTTGAGCGGGTCAAAAGTTTGCTGCCGTTATTTGTTCCGCTTTTCGCCGGCGCCTTGAGGCGCGCGGATGAACTCGCCACGGCAATGGAAGCCCGCTGCTACCGGGGCGGGGCGGGCCGGACCAGGATGAATAGTTTTGTGCTTGACCTGCCGGACTACGTGGCCATTGGTGTTTCCATCGCGGTGCTTGCGGGCTCGGCGGTGTTGAGGATATTGTGAGGGGTTATGAAGTTCCAATGCGCAATATCAAAGTTACAATAGCGTATGACGGCACCAACTACCACGGTTTTCAAGAGCAGGCCGGCACACGGTTTCAGACTGTTCAGGGTACCCTGGAGGAACGGCTCTCCAAGATGGCAAAAAGATCGATAAAGGTTATCGGCGCCGGAAGGACGGACGCCGGGGTACACGCCAGGGGGCAGGTGATCAACTTCATGCCGGGCGACTGGCCGGTGCCGGCGGAGCGGGTGACCTATGTTATCAACAGCCTGCTGCCGGGGGACATTGTAGCGTTGGATTCAGAGGAAGTTCCCGGATCGTTTCATGCCCGCTTCTCCGCCGTAGCCAAGACCTATCGTTACACCATCTATAACGGGAAGTGGCAATCCCCCTTTCTTCGCCTTTACAGTTACCATATTCCCAAACCAATGGATCACGAAGCTATGCGGGACGCTGCCGGTTTCCTGCTGGGCGAGCATGATTTCAGCGCCTTCAGGGCGCTTGGCACACCGGTGAAGACCACAGTGCGCACACTTTACCAGGCGCGGGTAACCAGGGAAGGCGATTTAATCTGCGTTGAATTGCGGGCGGATGGATTCCTTTACCACATGGCGCGCATGATCACCGGCACACTGATCCGGGTGGGTCTGGGCAAGCTGCCGGCAAGCGAAACAGCCGGCATCATGGCAGGCAGGGACAGTCTCAGGGGCGGTCCAACGGCTCCGGCGAGAGGGTTAAGTCTAGAAAAAGTGGAATATTGATTGTATTGACTATAAAGTTTGCTCAGGTTGGAATGGCATTTGCCATTAGGGCGATTTTGAGCCCTAATTCAAAGAGCGAGTGAGCCTGAGGGTAAGCGAGAGAACTGTTTGAGGCGCTTTAGCGCCGAGTTTGACCGAGCCCGAAGGTGAACGAGCTCGGACACTTTTTAGGGGCGAATATGAGCCCGTTGGCAAATGCCACTCCAGATCTACCTGATTAAACTTTATAACCATATTAGTTTTAATCTTGACACTGGAAATACTTTGTGTTATATTACTATACATGGTTTTTTGACGGTTCATGGCCCCGGGCCGTTTAAAGTAATTGGTGGCATTGTCTTATTTATTTTAGGAGGGAAATCATAATATGAAGACCTTTATGGCCAAGCCTCTTGATATAAAAGAGCGCAAGTGGTACATTCTGGACGCGGAAGGCAAAGTCCTCGGAAGGCTGGCTGTCGAGGCGGCCCGGATCCTGAGGGGAAAACATAAGCCTGATTTTACTCCCCATGTTGATACCGGCGACCACGTAATTGTAATAAATGCGGAAAAAACAGTTTTGACCGGAAACAAGCTTAATAATAAAAGCTACATAAGGCATTCAGGCTACCCTGGAGGCCTGAAAAAGGTCAGCTACGGCATTTTGATGAAAACCAGGCCGGAACTGGCTGTGGAAAAGGCCGTCAAGGGTATGCTGCCCCACAACAGGCTGGGTGCGGATATGGCCAGGAAGCTCAAGGTATACAAAGGTCCGGAACATCCTCACCATGCTCAGAAACCTGAAGTATGGCGGATGTGGTAGGGAAGGAGGAAGCTGATAAATGGCTCAAGTTATGTTTTACGGTACCGGACGGAGAAAAAACGCGATAGCCAGGGTATTTCTGTTACCAGGTGAAGGCAATGTAATTATTAATAACAAGCCCGTAAGCGAATATTTTGGCCGCAGGACATTAGAGATGATAGTACGCCAGCCCATGGAGCTGATCGGCGCGTCCGCGCGCTTTGATATCCAGGCCAAGGTACTGGGCGGCGGTATCAGCGGCCAGGCGGGCGCCATCAAAATGGGCATTGCCCGGGCGCTGATCCAGGCCGACCCCAACCTGCGCCCCATGTTAAAGAAAGCGGGTTTTCTGACCAGGGACCCGCGGATGAAAGAGCGCAGGAAATATGGTCTCAAGAAGGCCCGCCGCGCTCCTCAATTCTCAAAACGTTAATTAACAAAATTATGGAAGGAAACCCCTTCCTTTTTTATTTACGGCCTTTGTGTTATAATTAACGGTAATCGTGGCATATATTTCCTGCTGCCAGGGCAATACGCGGGACAAATTTACATTGATGCGTTTCGGAGGGGCCGGTGGACCGTTTACTATTAGTTTTCCTTCTGACTGCCTTTATTAATTTAATAAATACTTTAACCCGCTCCTCCCGCCTTTCCGGCGTCCGCACCGGTCATCTCGCCACTGCCATATCACTTTTCGGCGTGGTTTATCTTATGGCCAGTTTTGCCAATACCCTTCAGGCTCCCTTGCTGGCTTCGACTGTGGAACATGTTATTGACGACGCCTACAGCCAGTCATTATTAGTGGCTCCGGGAAACGGCGCAACCGGGACCGGGATCTACCAGGAAGCGCTGGCAAGCTTAAACAACAAACTCCGCTTTGTCATTCTGGGCGCGAGCGCGGGCACTGTCCTGGGCATTCTGCTAATTCCCAGCTTTGTCACTTCGTTCTCAAATTCGATCAAGGCCTTTGGGCGGACCGGTTCTGTTTTCAAAGTAGTGCCGCTGATCCTGCTGCCGCTCTTGCGGCCCGGCAGCGGTATTCTCCGGTTCCGGCTGTCCTCCTTATGGACAATTAAGCAAATTCTATTCAGGAGGATGGCCACCCCCGGCGGTTTTCTTTATTGGAACCTGGCCAGCTACAGCTTGTGGACCGTCAACGTGTTGTCCGGTCTCTTCGCCGGCGCTCTTTACCCCGAATTCCGATCTACCGCGGTGCTGATGGCTTCAATTGTGGGTAATGCCTCAATCGTGGTTAACGTGATGATGGTGGACCCAGTATTGGCCAAAGTAACTGACTCGGTGGCCAGGGGTGAAACGGATGAAATCGAGTTAAAACAAATTATATTTTACCTGGCGCTTTCAAACTTGCTGGGTACCTTGTTGAGCCAGCTTATTTTTGAACCCGTGGCGCAAGGCCTTCAATTACTGACAAAGAGGATAACATAATCCATTTATTGCATATTATTTCATATTCCCCCTGCGGACAGCATACCTTTTAATAAGCAGTTGTCCGGAAGGGGGATTCTTTATTGCCTCTAATAGTAGTTAAAGCATTCAAAATAAGGATGCGCTGGCTCGCTGTCCTGGTCGCTCTGGTATTCCTGTCATTTCCCCTGGCCGGATTGATCAGAGCCATGGACGGCCGGAAATCCGTAGCCGCCATGTCGTGGTCGGTTGCTAATAAAGTTATTGTTGTGGATCCCGGGCACGGAGGGTTCGATCCGGGAGTGGTGAGTAAAAGCGGTATTTTAGAAAAGGATATTAATCTGGCTATAGGAAAACGCCTGGCCGCCGACCTTGGTCAGGCCGGAGCGATGGTCCTGATGACCAGGGATACCGATATTGACTTGAGCGGCCCCGGGACGATTGGGGTGGCGGCTAAGAAAAAGGAAGATATGAAAAAAAGGGTAGCGCTGGCCAATGACCACAATGCCGACCTTTTCATCAGTATTCATGTCAACAGTGTTCCTTCCCCCGCTCAATGCGGCGCCCGGACCTTTGTCCAGCCGGGTTTTTCCGAAAGCAAGCAGGCCGGCCAAGCCATCCAGACCGAATTATCCAAGGTATTAAAAAACACCGGCCGTTTAACAAATGAAGTTGATTATTACGTCACCAGGAATACCTCAATGCCGGCGGTGCTGGTGGAAACCGGCTTTATCACCAACGAAAGCGAGAGCAGGCTGCTGCAAGATCCGGCCTACCAGGCTAAAGTGGCCTGGGCGATATACGCGGGCGCCGTTAAATATTTCAGCCTTCCGCCAGAGTCAATAATCAAAACTTTCAAGGAGAAGCAGCCTGATTTATTGAGAGAGCCATGAAAATGCGCGGAATAAACTGACAATATAGTTTGCCCGGGCTGGAGTGGCGCATGCCATTAGGGCGAATTTGAGGTATAGTATAAGGCCAATAAGGCAGGAGGTGATTTATTGAAGGCGCTTATCCTGGCCGGCGGGCGCGGCAGCCGGTTGCGCCCGTTGACCCATACTACCGCCAAGCAGCTGATTCCCGTGGCCAATAAACCGATCATCTGCTTTGTGCTGGAGCAGGTCAGCAAGGCCGGAATAAAGGATATCGGTATCATCGTTTCTCCCGAAACCGGCGGCAGTATAAAAGAAGCCCTTGGTGACGGCTCTCGCTGGGGCGCCGCGTTGTCTTATATTCATCAAGAGACTCCGGGGGGGCTGGCCCACGCTGTTAAAACAGCGCGTCATTTCCTGGGCGATTCTTATTTTCTTATGTTTCTCGGTGACAACCTAATCCAGGGAGGCGTCGGGTCTTTGGTCGGGGATTTTCACGCCGGAGGCGGCCGGTCAATCATTCAGCTAAAGAAAGTTAAAGATCCCCGGCAATTCGGGGTAGCCGTGCTTGGCCCCGGACAAGAAGTATTAAAACTCGTGGAGAAACCCAAAGAACCGCCCAGCGACCTGGCACTGGTGGGCATTTACCTGTTTAGCCCGGCGGTGCACGATGCTATAGACAGGATAAAGCCGTCTTGGCGGGGGGAACTGGAAATCACGGATGCCATTCAGGAGATGGTAGAATCGGGCTGCCGGGTGGAAGCAAGAGTGCTGGAGGGATGGTGGCTGGACACCGGTAAGAAAGATGACATCCTGGAGGCTAACCGGGTAGTGCTGGACGAATATGCCGCCCGGCAAGTGGACGGCCAGGTGGATGCCTTCAGTGAAGTGGCCGGCCGGGTGAACATTGCTTCCGGCGTGGTGATTACGAACAGCATTATTCGCGGTCCGGCAGTAATCGGGGAAAACGCCGTGGTCAAAGACTCCTTTATCGGGCCGTACACGGCTATCGGCAAGGGCACTGTCCTGGAGCGGGTTGGCGTGGAACATTCAGTAGTGCTGGAAAATTGCCGGTTGTCTGATGTGGAGCGGGTTGAGGACAGCCTGATCGGCTGCAACACCCGGGTAGGGCGCTCCGGCGCCAAGCGCCGGGCCTGCCGTTTGTTTGTCGGGGATGATTCAGATATTACTTTATAGGAGGCTGGCGGCATGAGAGTGCTGGTTACTGGCGGGGCGGGGTTTATCGGAAATAACTTTATCAGGTACTTGCTGGGCCGGTATGATTACCGGGTTGTCAACCTCGACCTGCTGACGTACGCGGGAAATTTAGATAATTTAACCGATCTGAACAATGACCCGCGGTATACTTTTGCGCATGGCGATATCGCCGACCGGACGTGCCTTGACAATGTTTTTTCACCCGGCGTCGACGCTGTTGTAAATTTTGCGGCGGAAACCCATGTTGACCGCAGTATTGAGGATTCCGGCGTTTTTATCCGGACGAATGTTGAGGGTGCGCGGGCGTTGCTGGAGGCCGCCCGGAAGCACGGCGTTACAAAGTTCCTTCAGGTCTCCACCGATGAGGTTTATGGCTCATTGGGGGAAAGCGGCTATTTTACTGAAGAGACACCCCTTGACCCCGGCAGTCCCTATTCGGCCAGCAAAGCGGCGGCGGATCTGCTGGCGCTGGCCTACCACCGGACCTTCGGCATCCCGGTGAATATTACACGCTGCTCCAATAACTATGGGCCTTATCAGTTTCCGGAAAAGCTTATCCCGTTGATGGTGACCAATTCGCTGGAAGATAAGCCCCTGCCGTTATACGGGGACGGGTTGAATGTCCGGGACTGGCTTCACGTCCGGGATCACTGCGCCGCGCTGGACCTGGTGTTGCACCGTGGCAAACCGGGAGAAGTATATAATGTCGGAGGCAATAACGAGTGGGCAAATATAGAAATAATCCGCCTGATCCTGGCTGAACTGGGCAAGCCCGAGTCGCTGATCACCTATGTCAAAGACAGGCCGGGCCATGACCGCCGCTATGCGATTGATGCTTCCAAGTTGAAAAGAGAACTGGGGTGGCGGCCGGGTTACACGTTTATAAAGGGCTTGAAAGAAACGGTTGAATGGTACTGCGTAAACCGGGAATGGTGGCGGAAAATCAAGTCCGGGGAATACCGCAAGTATTACGAAAGGATGTACGCGGGCAGGTAATATTTATGAAATTAAAGAGGAAAAGAGGTGGACTGTCCATTGATCGAAGGGGTCCAGGTGAAGAAATTAATTAAGCATTGTGACGACCGGGGTTTTTTTATGGAAATTTTACGCGGCGATGATGGAATTTTATCCCGTTTCGGACAGGCGTCAATGGCCAAGGCGTTCCCAAATGTTATTAAAGCTTTCCACTACCATGAATATCAGGACGACCTGTGGTTTTTTCCAGTTGGCAATACCCAGGTGGTCCTGTACGACCTTCGTGAAGATTCGCCGACTAAAGGAGAGACCGGGGTGTTTTACATGGGTGAAGATAACCCGGTATTATTAGTGATTCCCAAAATGGTGGCTCATGGTTACCGGGTGCTCGGGAACACCCCGGCTGTTGTCGTCTATTTTACCACCATGTCATATGACCGGAATAGGCCGGACGAAAAGCGCCTGGCCTGGGATGACCCGGCTATCGGCTTCGATTGGGCGACAAAAAACAGGTAGAGAGGTTTAAAGAAGCATTTCCGCCCATGCCCGCCGGCTGTGGGTGGCCCGTCAATAGTGTCTGTATTTGGTGACCATGCCTTAAAAGGGCGTGGTTTTTTTGTATTATATACACATAAATTTGGGTATTAGAGAAAAAATATAATAATATTGCCAGGGGGTGAAAATCGTGATTAATAGTGGATTTATTTCAAAAAAAATCATTGTTATGTATGCGGCCTGCCTGCTGGCACTGATTATCGCCGGTGTTTCGCTGCAGGGGCGGCAGGCGGCGGCGCAAAACCCCACCTTGTACTGGGGGAGTGAGGGAGATGACGTTTACCGTGTTCAGCAAAGGCTTAGCCAGTGGGGCTATTATGCCGGCCCTTTGGATGGATTCTACGGTTACGACACCTTCCGGGCCGTCAGCAACTTCCAGGGCAGTAACGGTTTGGCCGCGGACGGAACTGTAGGCCAGGCTACCTGGGACGCCCTCGGCTTGAGCGCGCCCGCGGCGGCGCCGGCTGTTTCCAGGGGCGCGGCCACCGACCGCGGAGATGTTACATTGCTGGCGCGCGTGATCGAAGGAGAGGCGGCGAACGAGCCGCTGCTGGGAAAGGTGGCTGTTGGCGCGGTGATATTAAACCGGACAAAAAGCGCCTCATTTCCGCACACAATAAGTGATGTAATATTTCAGCCGGACGCTTTTGAATCGATTAGTAACGGGCAGGCTTACCGGCCTCTTAGCCAGGAGTCGATACAGGCCGCCCAGATGGCCATGAGTGGCTATGACCCTTCGGGAGGGGCGCTTTTTTTCTGGAACCCGGCCAAGGACGTGAACCCATGGATATGGTCAAGAAATGTCGTCGCTCAGATTGGCAACCACATTTTTGCCCAGTAAAGGAAGTGTTCTTATGAGAAAGTGGATTCTAGCGGCCATCATCGGCCTGCTGGCGTTGGCCGCGGTTGGCTCATGGGGTTACAGCAGGCAGGTAGCCGGCCGTAACCTTGAAAATTATTTGAATAATAAATACCAGCGCGCATTTTATGATCTGGCAAACCAGGCGCAGAACCTGGAAGTGCTCCTTTCGAAGACTTTAGTAGCCTCGGACCCGCGCCTGGACAGCGCGCTCCTAATGGATATCCGCCAGCAGGCGGCCTTTGCCCAGTCCAACCTGAGCCAGTTGCCTCTTAACGACGCTCTGGCCGGCAGGACGGCAAAATTTTTAAGCCAGGTGGGAGACTACGCCGGCAGCCTCGCCCGTCAGATTAGTCAGGGAGAAGCCATTGACTCGAAAAACTGGGATACCCTGAAGAGCCTTTACGAACAATCCGTGGAATTGAACCGGGACCTGCAGGGGATACAGGCCAGCGTTGCCCGGAATAATTTTTACTTTGGTGAAATGTTGCGCCAGGTCAGGAGTAAATTGCAAAAAGCTCCGGACAACCTGGCAAGGACTGATTTTCAGACAATGGATGAACGGATGCGGCGGTACCCCGCGCTGCTCTACGACGGCCCTTTTTCGGAACACCTGGAGCGCGCGGAGCCCAGGTATTTGAGCGGGCGGGGCAACGTCGGCGCGCCGGAAGCGGAACAAAAAGCGCTTGCCTTTGTGGATAAGCGGGGCGGCGCCGAATACCAGGCGAAGGTGACCGGCCCGGCCGGCGGCCGCATCCCGGCGCACCGGGTGGAGGTTGTGCCGGCAGGCGGAGGAGACGGCGCCGTAACCGTGCTTGATGTATCTCAACAAGGCGGCGAAGTGATCTGGATGTTAAACTCCCGCCCGCTGGGAGATCAGGCAGTAAGCATTGAAGACGCGCGCCGGAAGGCTGAAGATTTTTTGGCCGGCCGCGGTTACGGGGAAATGCGCTCCACTTATTTCTTGCGTCAAGGAAATTCCGCCACTTTTAATTTTGCGGCGCTGCAAGACGGTGTGACACTCTACCCGGATTTGGTTAAATTGACCGTCGCCCTGGATAACGGTGAAGTGATCGGAACGGAAACTTCCGGCTACCTGATGTCACACCGGCGGCGCGACCTGCCAAAAGCCGGCGTGTCCCGCGAGCAGGCGCTCGCGGCTATTAACCCGCGGCTTGAGGCTTCCGGCGGCAGCCTTGCGCTGATCCCGGTTGGCGTAACGGATGAAGAGCTGGCCTATGAATTTCAGGGCAAGATGGGGGAGGACAATTACCTGATCTATGTTAACGCCGTCAACGGGCGGGAAGAGAACGTCCTGAAACTCATTGAAACGCCGGGCGGCATACTGACGATGTGAAATATCCACTCTTTGCCGGTTGACACCAGTTTGAGTCTATGATAACATAGCAATGATTTTATAATTTTGTAAGATTATCAAAAAACGCAAGGTAATGAAGGGGAAGAATGGCGCTGTTAATCGCCAGCGAGCCGGGGTTTGGTGCAAGCCCGGCCGAGGAAAGCGCTTGGGCCGCCCCGGAAGCCGCGGGCGAAAAATCTTTTGAAGAGTGAGTAAGCCACCGCCGGTTTGCCGCCGTTAACTGGCTTGAGAGGGCCGAATGGAATCAACCAGCCGGAGGGTTTGGAGTTCGGTCAAACAGGGTGGTACCGCGAGAAAATATCCCGTCCCTTTTAAGGGCGCGGGTTTTTTTATTTTGAGGAAACGGGAGTGACTTGAATTGAAGGAGATACTGGAGCTCCTTGAATCTGACGCCATGCTTACCCCCGGCCGGATCGCGGCCATGCTCGGAAGAGACGAAGAAGAGGTTGCCGGTATTATTAAAGAAATGGAAAACAACAAGACGATCATGGGGTATTTTACGCTGGTCAACTGGGATAAGCTGGGGTCCGAGAAGGTTAACGCGTTAATTGAAGTCAAAATTTCTCCGCAGCGGGACGTGGGTTTCGATGCCGTGGCCGAACGCATCTACCGGTTTCCCGAGGTGCGGAGCGTCATGCTGATGTCCGGCGCTTACGACCTGGCGGTTATGATTGAAGGCGATACGATGAAGGAAGTCGCCCATTTTGTTTCCTTCAAACTTGCCTCCATGGAGTATGTCCTCAGCACCGCCACTCACTTTGTGCTGAAAACGTATAAGCAGCACGGCACTATTTTAAATGACGGGGAAGAAGACAGAAGGCAGGTGATCGTGCCATGACTTTGAAGACTAATTGGGCGGATATGGTTAACCCCACTGTGCGGGATATACCTCCGTCCGGGATTAGGCGCTTTTTTGATCTGGTTACCGAGGTGAAAGGCGTAATTTCGCTGGGGGTGGGTGAGCCGGATTTTGTAACACCCTGGCATATCCGGGAGGCGTGCTTATACTCTCTGGAAAAAGGCTATACAATGTACACTTCAAATCACGGGATGCTGGAGCTGCGTGAGGAGATCGCCCGTGACATCCATAACACCTACAAAGTGAACTACAACCCGCGTAATGAAATTTTGATAACCACCGGGGTCAGCGAGGGCCTGGACCTGGCCATGCGTACCCTGCTCTGCCGGGGTGACGAGGTGCTGATTCCCGAGCCGTCTTACGTTTCTTACGCGCCGTGCGCCACTCTGGCCGGCGGCAAGCCGGTATATTTGAAGACGTCCGTGGAAAACGGCTTCCAGCTGACGGCCGACCTGGTCGAAAAGGCTATTACTCCCAGGACCAAGGTGCTTTTGCTCAGCTATCCGAACAACCCTACCGGCGCCACCATTGACCGGAAACACCTCCTGGAGATTGCCGAAATAGCCGTGGCGCGCAACTTGATTGTGGTCTCCGATGAAATTTATGATAAGCTGACATACGTGGGAGAACATACCTGTGTATCTTCCCTGCCGGGTATGCGCGAGCGCACAATCCTGCTAAACGGTTTTTCCAAGGCCTATGCCATGACCGGCTGGCGGGCCGGGTACGCGGCCGGCAACAGTGATTTTATCTCGGCCATGACCAAGATCCACCAGTATACTATGCTTTGTGCCCCGATTACCGCCCAGATTGCCGCCCTGGAGGCGCTGAGGAACGGACGGAGCGAGATGCGCAAGATGATTGCCCAGTTTAACCGCCGCCGCCGCCTGGTTATGGATGCTTTACGCGAAATAGGCCTGCCGTGCTTCGAGCCTCGCGGCGCGTTTTACGCCTTCCCGGAAATCAGCAGCGCCGGGTTGACGTCGGATGAGTTTGCCAAGCAATTGTTAAAAGAGGAAAAGGTGCTGGTAGTGCCTGGCAACGCCTTCGGGGAACAGGGCGAAGGCTTTGTCCGCTGCGCTTATGCCGCCTCGGAGGCGGACCTGAATGAGGCTTTCAGGAGAATCGGAAGCTTTATAAAGCGCCGTCTCGGGCGGAGAAAAGTATTAACCTTCACTATCGGGAAGCCGGAGCAGATCCCGGAGCAGACAAGAGAAGGCCTGGTAGTAGGTAGTAGCCAGTAGCCAGTAGCCAGTAGCCAGTAGCCAGGAGTCAGAATAAAAGATTAGGGTCTGTCTTTAAATATTCTGAATTCTGACTCCTGAATTCTTGAATAGTATGGCAATGCTTGACAGGCCGGAGGTAAAGTATTAACCTTAGTAATTGATCAGCTCTATAGTGACCGTTAAGGGGGTCAAGATTGGATTATGGGCGGTATAGTAGAAGAAATCAGCTCCGGTTTGGCCCGGGCGCTGGCCCGGGCGCTGGAATCGGCCCGTGAAAGCGGGGCGATTAAAGTAGACGAGGCGCCGGATTTCAATGTGGAAGTGCCTCGCGAAAAAGATCACGGCGACTTTGCCGCCAACCTGGCCATGTTGCTTGCAAGGCCGGCCCGCATGTCGCCGCGCAAATTAGCCGAGATCCTGGTTAACAATTTTTCCCTTGCAGGGACCTGGGTTGAACGGGTGGAAATAGCCGGCGCCGGTTTCATTAATTTTTACTTGCGGCCAATGTGGGTCTACCAAGTGCTGCCGCGGATTATTTCCCTGCAAGATGACTACGGCCGGGTTAACGCCGGCGGGGGCAAGAAAGTCCAGGTGGAGTTTGTCAGCGCCAACCCCACCGGCCTGCTGCACATGGGGAACGCCCGTGGAGCGGCGCTGGGAGATAGTATCGCCTCGATCCTGGATTACGCGGGTTATAATGTCACCCGCGAATTTTATATAAATGACGCCGGCAACCAGATCGAGAACTTCGGCCTTTCCCTGGAAGCCCGCTATATGCAGATATTGGGCATGGACGCACAGATTCCGGAAGAAGGCTACCACGGGGAGGACTTGGCCGAAACCGCCCGCGGTTTTGTGGATCGCCACGGGGATGCCTTATTGCGGGCCGGGGCCGGAGAGCGGCGCGCCGCCCTTGTGGAATATGCTCTTTCTGAAAAAATGGGCGCCATTAAACGTGTGCTTGAGGATTTCGGCGTCCATTATGATGTCTGGTTTTCCGAGCGGGCCCTGCATGAGTCCGGCGCGGTCCGGGATACGTTAAATTATTTGCGGGAGCGGGACTTTGTTTACGAAAGTGAAGATGCCCTATGGTTCAAGGCAAGTGATTTCGGGGCGGAAAAGGACGAGGTCGTTGTACGCTCCAACGGGATTCCCACCTACTTTGCGTCCGATATCGCCTACCACCGGAACAAGTTCCAGCGGGGCTTTGATTGGGTTATTGATATCTGGGGCGCCGACCACCACGGGCATGTATCCCGGATGAAAGGGGCCATGGCTGCCGTTGGCAACGACCCGGCCGCCCTGGAAATAGTGATTATGCAACTGGTCCGCCTTTACAAAGGCGGCGAATTGGTGCGCATGTCCAAGCGAAGCGGGCAATTCGTAACTCTGGAAGAGCTGATGGAAGAGGTTGGCAGGGATGCCGCCCGCTATTTCTTTGTCATGCGCGGTTCCGACAGCCACCTTGATTTTGACCTGGATCTGGCCAAGGCGGAGACGAACGACAACCCGGTCTACTATATCCAGTATGCCCACGCCCGTATTTGCAGCATATTGAGACAGGCCGGCGAGCAGGGGATTAAGCCGCCGGACCCCGCGGCGACAGATTTTAGCGTGCTCATAGAGGAGAGCGAGTTTGCTTTAGCCAGAAAGCTGGCCGACTTCCCCGTTGAAGTGGCCTCGGCCGCGAAAGGCCTGGCGCCCCAGCGCATTGCCCGGTATGCCCATGAACTGGCAGGCCTCCTGCACAGTTTTTATAACAGCCACCGGGTGATTACAGCGGGCCGGGCGCTGTCCGACGCCCGCCTGGTTCTGGTGGACGCCACCCGGATCACCCTGCGGAATGCTTTGCGCCTCCTGGGGCTGACCGCGCCGGAACGGATGTAGGCCGCTAATCTTCTATTGACATAACCGGCGGGTGGCAGATAGAATGGATAAGTGGCTGAGAGGTATTTTCTTTGCGAGAAAAGACAGGAGGAGCTATGGCCCAATTCATATTTGTTACCGGCGGAGTTGTTTCTTCACTGGGAAAAGGAATTACGGCCGCCTCTCTGGGGCGTCTGTTGAAAAGCCGCGGGCTGAAAGT
Organism: Pelotomaculum sp. PtaU1.Bin035; assembly: GCA_002067965.1. Classification (GTDB taxonomy): domain Bacteria; phylum Bacillota; class Desulfotomaculia; order Desulfotomaculales; family Pelotomaculaceae; genus MVRN01. The sequence continues at coordinate 22,841 of MVRN01000004.1, read as the reverse complement.
AGCCATTCAGAAGCTGGACCCTTATATTAACGTTGACCCCGGCACCATGAGCCCTTACCAGCACGGAGAAGTATTTGTCACCGAGGACGGCGCGGAAACCGACCTGGACCTGGGACACTACGAGCGTTTTATCGATATTAATATTTCCAGAAATTGCAACGTCACTACCGGCGGTATATACTCGTCGGTGATCAACAAGGAGCGGAAAGGTGATTTTTTGGGCGGCACAGTCCAGGTGATCCCCCATATCACGAACGAGATTAAGGAACGGGTCCGCAGGGTGGCCACGGAATCTCGCGCCGATATCATTATTACCGAAATCGGCGGCACTGTCGGTGATATAGAGTCACAACCCTTTCTTGAAGCGATCCGCCAGTTAAAAGGTGACCTCGGCAGGAGGAATGTAGTTTACATACATGTGACGCTGGTCCCGTACCTCCGGGCTGCCAATGAGCTAAAGACTAAACCGACTCAGCACAGCGTCAAAGAACTCAGGGGTATCGGCATCCAGCCGGACGTTATCGTCTGCCGGAGCGAGCGGCCGCTTTCCAAGGAAATGGAAGAAAAACTGGCCTTATTCTGCGATATTGATAAAGAAGCGGTGATCCAGGCGGTGGACGCGCCGTCAATTTACGAGGTGCCCTTGATGTTGGAAGCGGAGGGGCTGGCGGACATCGTCCTGGATAAACTGGGTATCACAACCGGCCCCCCCGACTTGGCCGACTGGCGGGATATGGTGGTAAAGAGAAAAAACTTGCGCTACACTACTGCCATCGGCTTGGTGGGAAAATATGTTTCCCTGCCCGACGCCTACCTGAGTGTTGCGGAAGCCCTGCGCCACGCGGGGTTTTACCATGGTTCCGCCATTGAGATAAAATGGATCAATTCTGAAGAGGTCGGGCGGTCGAATGTTGATGATTTCTTGAAGGATGTGGACGGGATCCTGGTGCCGGGCGGTTTTGGAGACAGGGGGATTGAGGGTAAAATCGAGGCCATCCGCTATGCGCGTGAGCGGGGTGTTCCTTATCTGGGGCTTTGTCTCGGGATGCAGCTTGCGGTAGTGGAATTTGCCCGTAATGTGCTGAACTGGCAGGGCGCGAACAGTACCGAATTTAATCCCCATACCCGTTTCCCCGTTATCGACCTGCTGCCCGAACAAAAAGATCTTGACCAGATGGGCGGCACCATGCGCCTGGGTGGCTACCCGTGCAGGCTCCAGCCGGATTCCCTGGCCGGGAAGTCCTATCAGGAGGAAGAGATCGAAGAAAGGCACCGCCACCGCTACGAGTTGAATAATGATTACCGGGAGGCGCTGGCCCGGGGCGGCTTGGCGTTCACCGGCACGAGTCCCGACGGTTACTTGGTGGAGATCATAGAGTTGCCCGGCCACCCGTGGTTAGTGGCTACCCAGTTTCACCCTGAATTCAAGTCCCGGCCCAACCGGCCGCACCCTTTATTCAGGGATTTCATCGGGGCGGCCCGGAAGTTCGCGGAGCGAATTAAATAACTCCGACAAAATTTTTGAACAGCTTTGGGTAAAACCAAAGCTTTTTTGTTAAACTATAAAAGCATATTCAAGTATTTATAATTCAGGAGTCTGAATACAATAATTCAGGAGTTGGAATTCAGAATATTTAAAGGCGGACCCCAATCTTTTATGCTGACTTCTGACTGCTGGCCGAAGGTGGTTGATTTATGAAAAGAAAAGTGATCGCGGGCGTTATTTTAGGAGTGGCCGCACTGTCAGTAGTTTTCGCGCTTGCCTTGCGCACCGGGGGAGGCCAAGCCGGGCAGCCGGGGTCTGATAAAGGTGAAGTCGGCGTTATATACGTGGAAGGCGCCATCGCGGCAGGCCGTGGCGGCGCGGGCGTGTTCGGGAGCGGCGCCAGTTCCGGGGAAATAGCCGCCATATTGAGAAAGGCCGCCAGGACCCCGGAAATAAAAGCCGTGGTAATCCGGCTGAACAGTCCCGGCGGTACCCCGGTGGCCTCGCAGGAAATCGGTTTGGAAATGGAACGTTTGAAGCGGTCGGGTAAAAAAGTAGTGGCCTCAATGGGGGATGTCGCGGCTTCCGGCGCTTACTGGGTGGCTGCGGGGGCCGACCAGATCGTGGCCAACCCCGGCACGCTCACCGGAAGCATCGGTGTCATTATGCAGACATCGAACCTCCAGGGCCTGTATGATAAACTCGGGATAGGCACGGAAACTTTTATAAGTGGTCCCCATAAGGACATGGGATCTCCCTCCAGGCCGGTAACGCCGGAGGAGAGAGCTATTTTTCAATCGATGATCGACGATATTTACAGCCAGTTCTTAGATGTTGTGGCGGAGGGCAGGCATAAAGATGTTTCAGAAATCAGGCCGCTGGCGGACGGCAGAGTCTTTACCGGGCGGCAGGCCAAAGAGCTTGGCCTGGTAGACCGCCTCGGCGACTTCCATGACGCGGTGCTTCTGGCCGGAGAACTGGCGGGGATACCTGGTGAGCCGGCAGTCACCGAGCTCGGCCCAAAAAGCGTTTGGCGCGACCTGTTTGGAGACGCCGGGGGGAGCGTCCGGTGGGGGTTGGGGCTGCCGGCTTTACCCCAGGGAGAGCCGTTTTATCCTGTTAATTTAAGGTAACCGCTCTTTGGGAATAGTCCTGCATCATCTTAACTTGCGGGCGTACAGAGTATGAAATTATTTAATTTGGGGGTATTTCTTTGAATGGAGATATTGGCGGCCGGAAAAACGGTCAAGGGCCGGGTGCCGCTGGCGCGGGCGATTCCGGCGAGAACGGGCGTATTCCCGGCGGAGAGTCTTTCTTTGAGGGCGGCGGGCCGGTTATAAACCCGGAAATAAACCCGGAAATAAACCCGTCCCCCGGTGGCGCTGATTCCGGCCCGGACTTTTTGGAGCTGGTTTACGGCGTCCTTTTTGACCCTGTCAAAACAATGGAAAGTGTGGCCCGAAGGCCGCCGGCCGGTTTTGCGTTCCTGATTGTCACCATACTTGGAGTTTTAGGCGTGACGACGGGTCTCCTTACCGTTTCGCGGGTGTTTGCCGCAAGCCTGCCCGGCGCCGGCCTGGGCCAATTTCTCCCGGCGGTCCGGGCGCTGGCGCCCCTCGGAGTGATTTTCGGCCTGCTCTGGGGTTATGTAAAATGGTTCGCCTACAGTGCCGTTGTCCACCTGGCTGCAGAATTGCTGGGCGGGCGCGGCTCCGCCAGGGGAGTTTTCGCGGCCGCCGGGCTGTCCGGCCTGCCGTCAATATTTATGGTCCCCGTTGATTTGCTGGCCTACTGGCTTGGGGCGGGAAAATTGGCTGTAACCATACTGGTGGGGCTGGCCGGTTTGGCCGCGTTAATTTGGAGCGCCACACTGCTGGTTATCGGCCTTATGCAGGTGCATGGCCTGACCGCCGGCCGGTCGGTCCTGGCAGTACTTAGTCCTTTTCTGGCCGCTATTGCGCTGGGAGTATTAATTGTGGCGGCGCTGGCGGCGGTTGCCGCTTCACTGCCTGCCGGAACACATTTCCCCGGTTACTTTTAATACTTCACTCGCATATAGTTCATGCCCCGGAGGGATGTATACGGCGCAAGCGCCACGCCGGACTTAAATAGTATGAGCAAGCTTTATTTTCGCAATTAATATTTCTCATATGGCAAGGGGCTATTTTACCCTGTTGTAAAGAGGAGTTTTATTCCTGGTGTCGAATTGCTATATATAGATTATCTAAGCAAGGTCTTAACATTGTTTGTTTCAGGGAGGGTTTCTGCAATGCTAATAGCCACAGACGCCGTGCTGGCCATGCGTTGCCCCGAATGTGGAAAAATGGACGTCCATGGCTTTTCCAGGTTTGCCTTCCCCGGGGGTAGAGCTGTCCTTGTCAAATGCTCCTGCGGTGCCGCCATGCTTGAGGTTATAAAAAAACTGTCCGGCTATTTGTTGAAATTTCACTGCGTGGTTTGCGAGACAAGACATTCGCGTGAGATTTCCGGAAAAGCGTTATGGTCCGGGGAGATAACCTGCATCTCTTGCCAGGAAACCGGCTTGGAGTTGGCTAATATCGGCCCCGCCTCGAAAATTGATGAAATGGTCATAATGCGCGGGCAGAAAATGGGAAATATGGCCGGCAAGTTTGTCAGTGACAGTTACTTCCACAACCCGGGAATAATGTACGAAGTGTTGAATTGCCTGCACGATATCGTTGATGAAGGCGGGTTGTGCTGCCAGTGCGGCAATTATAAGATTGAGGTTGATATATTTCCCGACAGGCTGGAATTGCACTGCAAAAACTGTGACAGCATCAACATTATCTACGCCGAGACAGACGAAGACTTGAGTGTTATCCGGCAAGTTGATTCTATTGAATTGGTACGGCACGGCTTCAATTGCCTGGATAGCCTTGTTAATGCCGGAAAGATGAAAAAGACGCGCCAGAAGAGAAATAAGACATAAATTTAGCCTCCTCCGGCCATGCTGAATAAATAGTCAAAAGTGAAGGGGGATTATTGTGTCCCTGGTACCCGTTAATGAATTATTAAAGCTGGCCGAGGCCGGCGGCTACGCCGTTGGCGCTTTTAACTGCAACAACATGGAGATCGTGCAGGCTATTATTGCGGCGGCTGAGGCGGAAAACGCCCCGGTGATCATGCAGGCCAGCCAGGGAGCGATTAAGTACGCGGGAGTTGATTACATCGCGGTGATGGCCAAGTTGGCCGCGGAACAGGCGAATGTCCCGGTGGCGCTCCACCTGGATCACGGCACCAGTTTTGAGCAGGTGGTGCGGTGTATCCGCGCCGGGTTTTCATCGGTAATGATCGACGGGTCCAAGCTGCCCCTGGCGGAGAACATCGCTTTGACCAGGCGCGTGATTGATGTGGCGCGGGCAGTGGGGGTTTCGGTGGAAGCCGAATTGGGAAAGATCGGTGGTACCGAAGACGACGTTACTGTCAGCGAACGGGAGGCGCTTTTTACCGATCCCGCTGAAGCGGGTGTTTTTGTGAGTGAAACCGGAGTAGACGCCCTGGCGGTTGCTGTCGGTACGGCTCACGGCCGGTACAAAGGGACGCCTGAGCTGGATTTTCCGCGTCTGGAGAAGATTAAGTCTATAGTTAAAATACCTATCGTCCTGCACGGCTCCTCCGGGTTGCCGGACGAAGCCGTCCGTGAAGCCATCCGCCTGGGAGTGCGCAAGGTTAATATCGATACGGACATCCGTGAGAAATTTACCGCTGCCGCCCGCAAAGTGCTCGAATCCAACCCGCGAGAGATCGATCCTCGTAAAGTTCTTGCTTCCGCCAGAGATGCCGCCACCGAAGTCATCCGTGAAAAGATCCGGATTTTTGGCTGCGCGAATAAAGCGAAGAAAGGGGATATCTAAAATAAAGCTTTTCATCGATACCGCGAATGTGGACGAAATCAGGGATGCTAATTCCCTTGGGGTTATTTGCGGCGTTACTACCAACCCGTCTTTAATCGCCAGGGAAGGGCGAAATTTTGCCGAAGTGGTCAAGGAAATCGTCTCTATTGTAGACGGGCCGGTCAGCGCCGAGGCGGTCAGCGCGCAAGCGCGGGGCATGGTTGGCGAGGCGTTGGAATTGGCGGCGATCCACCCAAATATAGTGGTGAAAATACCCATGACCGCGGAAGGGCTGAAAGCGACAAAAATATTAGCTGAAAAGGGCGTCCGCACCAACGTGACCCTGATCTTTACCGCCAACCAGGCCCTGCTGGCGGCCCGGGCCGGAGCTGCATATGTAAGCCCGTTTGTAGGGCGATTGGACGATATCAGCCAGGACGGGATGGAATTGATTCGCGATATCGTGGAGATTTTCGGCCGTTACGAAATATCAACCGAAATCATTGCCGCAAGTATCCGCCACCCGGTACACGTAACCGCTGCCGCCAAGGCCGGCTCCCACATCGCTACAGTGCCTTACAAGGTAATTATGCAGATGGTCAAACATCCCTTGACCGACGCCGGTATCAAAAAATTCCTGGAAGACTGGGAGACGGTAAAAGACAAATAAATACAAATAGTAGATTTTCAACACCATCCAAAGGGGTCTTGATGTGTTTTTTGAAGGGGTAGTTTATTGCAAAAAGAAAATTGCCTGCAGGCTTGCGGACTGTGTGAAGACATATTGCGGGAAATTGAAGGAACTGCCGGATTCGCCTCAAAAAATAATCAAGGGAGTGGCGCTGGGCTTCGCTTTTGATTTTCTCCCGATCCCGGTGATCAGCATCCCGCTATCCTATTTGGCTGCCCGCCTTGCCCGCTGCAACCCGGTGGCGGCGGTAGCCACGGTGGTATTTTTTAAGTTGGCGGTTCCGTTTTTCTATACCTTGAATATATTTACCGGAAACGTGCTTTTGGGGGATATGCCCGGGTTGGAAGTGGCTGTTTCCGGCGATTCATTGTTAAGTGTTTTTCTAAAGAAATTGGTTGAGCACGGCTACCCGTTCCTGATCGGGAGCCTGTTAAACGCAGCGCTGGCATGGGTGACCGTGTATTTATCGCTGTGGTACCTGCTGGAAAGAAGGCGGTAGCGCGAAAGCGAATAAAATACACCCGCGCTGGTTATAAAAATAATGGACTTGAAATATAAGATTTCCCATTACGGGAGGGATGCCATTGAATTATTCCGACCTTGAGAACAAGACAATTGTCGAACTCTACAAGATCGCTAAGGGCCTTGATTTACCCGCTTATTACAAATTGCGAAAAAAAGAATTGATTTTTGAAATTCTAAAGGTCCAGAACCAAAAAGACGGCGTATTGCTGGCAAAAGGAGTGCTGGAAATACTGCCTGACGGTTATGGCTTTCTCAGGCCGCTGCAGTACTTGCCAAGCCACGACGATATTTATGTATCCGCTTCCCAGATCAGACGTTTTGACTTGCGGACCGGCGACATGGTGGCCGGCCAGGTGCGCAAGCCCAAAGAAAGCGAGAGGTATTACGCCCTTCTGAGAGTAGAGCAGGTAAACGGTATAGATCCGGAGCAGTCCGGGGAGAGGTTGCATTTTGACGGGTTGACCCCCCTCTACCCCATGGAGCGCATCACACTGGAAACATATCCGGATAAGCCCTCCACCCGCATCATTGACCTTATTTCTCCTATCGGTAAAGGCCAACGCGGCCTGATTGTATCCCCGCCCAAAGCAGGTAAGACCATTCTTCTTAAAGAAATCGCCAACAGCATTACCAGGAACCATCCGGAAGTTGTCTTGATGGTGTTATTAATTGATGAACGGCCGGAAGAAGTCACCGACATTGAGCGTTCTGTAAACGGCGAAGTGGTAAGCTCCACTTTTGATGAGCCCCCTGAAAACCATGTCAAAGTGGCGGACATGGTCCTGGAACGGGCGAAACGGCTGGTGGAGCACAAGTACGACGTAGTGATCCTGCTTGACAGCATCACCCGGCTTGCACGCGCCCACAACCTGGTGGTGCCGCCCAGCGGGCGCACCCTGTCCGGCGGGGTGGACCCCGCCGCTCTGCATAAGCCGAAGCGATTTTTCGGAGCGGCGCGCAATATTGAAGAGGGCGGCAGCTTGACCATTATGGCAACCGCCCTGATTGAAACGGGCAGCCGGATGGACGACGTGATTTTCGAAGAATTTAAAGGGACCGGCAATATGGAATTAATCCTGGACAGGCGCCTCGCGGAAAGAAGAGTTTTCCCGGCGATTGACGTCCAGCGTTCAGGTACCCGCAAGGAAGAACTGCTGCTGTCGAAGGACGAGCTGGAAATGATCTGGCAATTTCGCAAGGCTGCCAACGGCGCGAGTCCGCTGGAAGCTATGGAAATGATGCTCGAGCAAATAAAGAGGACCAAAAACAACCACGACCTGCTTCACGCCTTCCACTACCTGCGGCGGGCCGAAGCCGCCGCCGGGCGGGCCGAACCCTCCCGCAAAAACGTGTGCAACACCTGAAGTTGGGACAGGTATAAAATTCACCCTTTCAGGCAAAACTACCCATTGATTTGCTTTGAAAGAGGTGTTTTTATGAAACCAAAGACATTTGCAGTAATTTTATCGGTGCTAGCCGTACTGTGGGCTGCCGTCCCGGCTGTCGCGCGCCTTGACGAGCGCGTTCTTGAGAGCGCGCCGTACGAAGCGCCGCCGGCCGCCGTGGCAGCCGCGCCTCATAATTTATATGAGGTAAAATCCGGTGACACACTTTCGGATATCGCCGGGAGAAGCGGGGTGTCAATTGAAACCCTTGTGGCGGTAAACGGCCTGGCCGACAGGGACAACATCCGCGCCGGCCAACTTTTAAAGGTGCCGGCGGACTGTGCCGCCCACCTGGTCCAGCCGGGGGAAACACTGTCGGAAATCGCCATGATGTACCGGGTGGACGCGGGTGTTATCGCGTCCAGGAACGGGCTGGCCGATATCAATAACATCATTGCCGGCCGGCAGTTGCTGATCCCGCGCGGTGTCACCGGCCTTGAAGATGCGCTGCCCGCCATTGGCCCGGCGATCAGGCAGTTGGCCTGGCCGCTGGCCGGGGAAATTACTTCTCCTTTCGGTTTAAGAGACGGCGGCCGTCATGAAGGTATCGACATCGCGGCCGTGGAAGGTACGCCAATCCGGCCGGCGGCGCCCGGCAAGGTGGCCTTTGCCGGCCCCAGGGGGACCTACGGGCTGGCGGTAATTATTGACCACGGCGGCGGGACGAGCACATTGTACGCCCACTGCTCAAAGGTGCTTGTAACTGAGGGAGATGCTGTCAACACTGACACGGTGATAGCCCTGTCCGGCAACACCGGCCATTCCACCGGGCCGCACCTGCACCTGGAAGTGCTGCAAAACGGCGTCCCGCTCGACCCGCTGACTTTCCTGAAGCGGGAGAGCTATTACGGTTAGACATCATCATTGGATAATAAATTAAGGGGCAAGCCCCAAGCTTGCCCCTGCCCGGTTTCCCGCGGGCTGTGGTATAATAATTTTAGAGGCCGGGAAGCTGTGAAGGCTTTTGCTTAAAATGGTTTTTTATGAACAATAAGTTCCGGGGGAGTGCGCATTTGTACCGCTTGCTTTTTGCCGGGGATGACGGACAGCTTTACGACCACCGCACCTTGCTCGCCACCGGCCGGACCGGCGGCCGTTTTGTCGAACTGGCCGGAGAGGACCTGGTTAAACTGCCGGCGGGGGCCTCCCTGGTCCTGGTGCCCGGCGGGACGCCGGTAGGGATGACCCGTGCCGGCCGTTTTACGGCGCTTGAAAACAACCCATGGGCCGGGGGGCGGTCGTGGGCGGTCGGGGCGCTTCTCCCCCAGGGTTATACCCGTACCCTGTTGCCTTCCTATACGAGAAGCGGGAAGGAGAAACCGCTGCCCTTGCTTGGATACACTGCCGTGGCTTGCCGGGACGGCGAATTGTACGCGGCGGCACGGCTCACCGATGAGCCGGACCGCTGGGACCCATCCCGCTACAATACGCCTGACCTGCCCGTGCGAGTGCGGGAAAAACTGGCGTTGTTTCCACACAACCCCGTTCTTGGCCAGTTAGCTCATTGCGCCCTGGAGTACCGGTGCTTCACCGCTCAAAATATTTTCTACGGCCGCTGGGAGGGAGGGGTACCGGTCTCCCCCGCTTGCAACGCCAATTGCCTGGGCTGCATATCGCTCCAGCCGGCTGAGTGCTGCCCGCCGCCGCAATCGCGGATCGGGTTTAGCCCGGCCGCCGCCGAAGTGGCGGACGTGGCGGCCCTCCACTTGAGCAGCGGGGAGGGCGCCATTATTAGTTTCGGGCAGGGCTGTGAAGGAGAGCCGGCGCTGGCCGCCGGTACCGTCGTGAGAGCAATCGGGTTGGCCCGCGAGTCAACCAGCCTCGGAACAATAAATATGAACAGCAACGGCGGCTATGCCGCGGGTGTGAGGGATATTTGCCGGGCCGGACTGGACGCCATCAGGGTTAGTCTGATCAGCGCGCGTGAAGACACCTATGACGCCTACTACCGCCCGCGGGGGTACAGCTTGGCCGACGTCCGGCGCTCGCTCGGGACGGCAGTCTCGTCCGGTGTGTACACCTCGCTGAACCTGCTGGTTTATCCCGGCCTGACCGACCGGGAGGATGAAGTGAAAGCTTTGGTTGAACTTATAAAAGAAACCGGTGTGAACCTGGTGCAACTGCGCAACCTGAACATTGACCCGGATTTATTGTTTCAACATTTGCCGGACGGAAAAGGAGAGGCTATCGGCATACCGGGTCTGATTAAAGCGCTGAAAGAAGTGCCGGGACTGGACGTGGGGAGCTTCAGCCGCCCGGTAAGGTGAGAGGTTCTTCTTGCAGCCGGCTGTCCGGTATGATAAAATATACACGTGTGTTTACAGGGTTGTTTCATTTATGAAAAGAGGTGAACCCAATGAAAGAAGCTATACATCCCCAATATGGGAAGGCCAAAGTAACCTGCGTTTGCGGTGAGACATTTGAAACCGGTTCCACCAAGAAGGACCTGCGCGTGGAAATTTGCTCCAAATGCCACCCCTTTTACACCGGATCTCAACGTACCATAGAGACCGGCGGAAGAGCCGAACGCTTCCGTAAAAAATACGGCTTAACCAAGTAAGGACAGGTAGCAGGGCGGGCGCTCTGCTATTTCTGATTTGATAACAGTTTACTTGAACCCGGGGCGTAAATAACACGGCGCTTCCCCGGGGTAAGCTTTAACTACTTGCCTTTTGAGGGAAATTGCCTTGCGTGATTGCACGGCTGTTGTTAAAAGAGGTGGATTTTTTGGGAGATAAATACCAGTATGGAGGCCAGGCGGTAATCGAAGGAGTAATGATGCGCGGGCCGGATACCCGCGCTGTTGCCGTGCGCCGGCCGGACCGGACGATTGCGGTGGATCAAAAGCCGGCGGGTTCGCTGACCAAGCGGGTGCCGGTTTTAAAATGGCCGCTGGTGCGCGGGGTAGTAATACTGATCGAATCCCTCGTGTTGGGGCTGGACGCGCTGACCTACTCGGCGAACCAGGCCACCGGCGAAGAGGAGGAATTGACGGCTAAAGAAATTGTGTTCACCACCGGTATCGCGCTGGCGCTGGCTATTCTTGTTTTTGCCGTGCTGCCGGCGGCCCTGGCTCATTTGCTGAGTAAGGTCGCTCCGGGCAGCTTGGTGCAGAACATGATTGAAGGGGTCTTCCGGATCGTGATCTTCCTGGCGTACGTGGTTGCCATCGGCCGGCTGGAAGATATCAAGCGGGTTTTTCAGTACCACGGCGCCGAACATAAGGTAATAAACGCCTACGAGGCGGGAGAAGAACTGTCCGTAAGGCGGGTGCAGAGGTACTCCACATTGCACCCCCGGTGCGGCACGAGTTTTATTCTTATCGTGCTGGTGATCAGCATTCTGCTGTTTTCCCTGCTGGGCAAACAGGTCCTGTGGTGGAGGATTCTCTCCAGAGTGCTGCTGTTGCCCGTGGTCGCGGGGATTTCCTATGAATTTTTAAAGCTGTCGGGAAAACACGCCGCTGTTCCCTGGTGCCGCCTCCTAATCGCGCCCGGGCTGTGGCTTCAGAAATTAACGACCGGCCCGCCGGATGACAGTCAGGTGGAAGTTGCTATTACTGCCTTTGGGGCGGTGCTAAAGGTAGGTGACTAGGAATGTTGGATAAATTGGCGGCTCTGGAGGAAAAGTACGAAGAGCTGGGCAACTTGATTGCCGACCCGGAAATAATCGCCGACCTCGGCCGGTGGCAGCAATATGTAAAGACGCATTCCGAATTGGCCGGCGTGGTAAGCGCGTACAGGGATTACAAAAAGACGGCCAAGGAAATTCAAGAGGCAAAAGAACTCCTGAACGAAGAGCCGGACGGGGAAATGCGCGAGATGGCCCAGGCGGAGCTTGATGAGTTGGTCAAGAAAAAATCGGAACTGGAGCTGAAGCTAAAACTGCTCCTGCTGCCCAAGGATCCGAATGATGAAAAAAACGTGATAGTGGAAATCCGCGCCGGTACCGGCGGGGAAGAGGCGGCGCTGTTCGCGGCGGACCTGTTCCGGATGTATTCCCGCTTTGCGGAGCGGCAGGGCTGGAAAACTGAAGTGCTGGGCGCCAATTATACCGATATCGGCGGGTTTAAAGAAATAATTTTTCTCATTGAAGGGCGGGGAGCGTACAGCCGTTTAAAATTCGAGAGCGGCGCGCACCGGGTGCAGCGGATCCCCACTACCGAGTCCGGAGGGCGGATCCACACTTCGGCGGCAACGGTGGCGGTGCTGCCGGAGGCCGAAGAGGTGGACGTCGAGATCAGCCAGAACGACCTGCGTATTGATGTGTTCTGCGCTTCCGGCCACGGCGGCCAGTCGGTGAACACAACCCAGTCCGCCGTGCGGATCACTCATATCCCCACAGGGATGGTCGTTTCTATGCAGGATGAAAAATCACAGCATAAAAACAAGGATAAGGCGATGAAAGTGTTGATGGCGCGCCTGCTTGACCGCGCCGAGTCAGAACACTTGCAAAAGATGGCCAGCACCCGCAAGTCGATGGTCGGGACGGGCGACCGCAGCGAGCGGATCCGCACCTACAATTTCCCCCAAAACCGGGTGACCGACCACCGGGTCGGCCTTACCCTGCACCGTTTGGACGGGGTCCTGGAAGGCGACCTTTTCGAGATTATCGATACCCTGATTACTACCGACCAGGCCGAGCGGCTGAAGCAGGCGGACTGATCAAGCGGGCCATAACGGAAGTAGAAGTGAGCGATTTGGCGGTAACGGTTAAAGAAGCCCTCAGCCGGGCCAGAAAACGGCTGATGGATGGCGGCGCGGATTCCCCGGCGCTGGACGCCGAAGTGCTCCTTGCCTACGTGACCGGGCTGGACCGGGCGGGGCTTTACCGGGATCTGGCAAATGTGCTCGCGCCCGGGGAAGAAGCGGTGTTTTCGGCGCTGGTCGCCAGGCGGCGGGCCGGCGAGCCGGTGGCCTATCTTACCGGGCGCAAGGAATTCATGGGCCTGGAATTTATCGTCAACCGCTTTGTCCTTATCCCCCGGCCGGAGACGGAACTGCTGGTTGAAGCGGCGGCCCGGCTCTCGCCGGCGCCTTCGTTGATCGTTGACGTCGGTACCGGCAGCGGCGCTATTGCTGTGAGCCTGGCCGTATTAGTGCCTGAAGCCGTGGTTTACGCCACGGACCGGTCTTTTGAGGCTATTGAGACAGCCCGGCTTAACGCCTATTTGCACGGCGCCGGGCAGCGTGTGTTATTTTTCCAAGGAGACCTGCTCGCGCCGCTGTCCGGCCTGGATTTAGCCGGCCGCGTGGACCTGGTCACGGCCAACCTGCCGTACATCCCCACAAAAGACCTCCCGGCCCTGCCGCGGGACGTGCGGCTGTTTGAGCCGCCGTCCGCGCTGGACGGCGGCGCTGACGGGCTGGACCTGTACCGGCGTTTAATCCCCATGGCGGCGGGTATTCTAAAACCGGGCGGCACACTGCTAATGGAGATCGGCTGCGGACAGAGGGAGGCCGCCGCCGGCCTTTTACAGCCGCCGTTGCGGGAAGCGGCGGTCCTAAAGGACCTGGCCGGAAGGGACAGGATGGTAATAGGAAGCAAGACGTCAGGCGGTTGAGTAGCTATGCGAGAAAATAGAATCAACACAAAGTATATAAAGGTAAACCCGGAATTTCCGGAAGCCGGCCCGCTGGAGGAGGGGGGCCGGGTCCTGCGCCGGGGAGGGCTGGTAGCCTTCCCGACCGAGACTGTTTACGGCCTCGGGGCGAATGTCCTGGACGGGCGGGCTGTAGCGAAGATTTTTGAAGCGAAAGGCCGCCCGCCGGATAACCCTCTGATCGTGCACGTCGCCGGCCGGGAGGCGCTGGACGGCCTTGTTAAAGGAATTCCCCGCGCGGCTGAGGAATTGATGGATGCCTTCTGGCCGGGGCCGCTTACCATCATTTTGCAGGCTTGTGAAAAAGTGCCGTCCCGGGTTACCGCCGGCCTGGACACCGTCGCCGTGCGCATGCCCAGCCACCCGGTGGCGCTGGGGCTGATCCGGGCGGCAGGCGTTCCCGTCGCCGCGCCCAGCGCCAATACCTCAGGAAGGCCCAGCCCGACGAACGCCCGGCATGTTTTAAACGATCTTGACGGGCGGATCGATATAGTCCTGGACGGCGGGCCGGCCGGGGTGGGAGTGGAGTCCACCGTCCTTGACCTTGCCGGCCCGGAGCCGCTGGTGCTCAGGCCGGGCGGGATCACCCCGGAAGAATTAAAAAAAATCCTGGGGGCTGTCGGGGTTGACCCGGCAGTCAGGCCCGGATTCAAAGGGGAAGGCGGGCCACGTTCCCCGGGTATGAAGTACACCCATTACGCCCCGCGCGCGCGGCTGCTTGTGGTTGAAGGCGGCGAGGAAGCCGTGGCCGCGAAAATAGTGGATTTGGCCGGGAAGTACCGGGCGGAAGGCAGGCGGGTGGGTATCCTGTCATACCGCGACAGCATGGATTTTTCACCTGTGGGGGAGGTAGTCCCGGCAGGATGCCGGGCCAATCCTGAAACAGTGGCCGCGGAATTGTACGCCGCCTTGCGGCGTTTCGATGAAATGGGTGTGGACCTGATCCTGGCTGAAGGCGTGGAAGACCGTGGCGTAGGTATGGCGGTCATGGACCGGCTGCGCAAGGCGGCTGGCGGCAGGATAATTTATGTTTAAAGGCTGTTGCCGGCGCTGAGCAAGTCATTCGCTTCGGGCAAAACCATGCTTTCCGGCATTAATTTATGAACTGAGAGAGGATGTTTTATGAATCTGCTTTTTGTCTGCACCGGCAACACCTGCCGCAGCAGTATGGCAGAGGCGCTGGCGCGCAAGATTTTGGAGGAGCGCCCGGCGGGATTGGAGAATATATCGGTTTCTTCCGCCGGCGTGGCGGCCTGGCCCGGAGCGCCCGCGTCCGCTGAAGCGGTGGAAGCGCTGGCCGGGATGGGGGTCGACCTGCAAGAACACCGCGCCACCCGCCTGACACCCGAAACAGCCTGCGAGGCCGGACTAATCCTGACCATGACCCGTGATCACCGCGACTACATTTTGAACGCCTACCCGCAAACAGCCGGCAAAGTGTTGACCCTCGCCGAATTTGCCGGGAGTGGCGGGGATGTGAATGACCCGGCCGGCCGGCCTCTTGAGGTCTACCGCAATTGCGCGGAAAGTCTGGAAGGTCTGATAAAACGCGCTTTTGCCAAGCTAAGGGCAAAACGGACGGGATTATTTGACCAAAATTAGAGGAATTCTCCCGATTGCTGTCGAACCTTTTTTAAGCGAATTTGAGGGTTGGAGCAGACAATGGGACAATGGGGACGGTTCTTATTGTCTGGCAGGCGCTATAAAGGAAGTACGGATACGGACAAAAAGAACCATCCCCTTTGTCAAAAACGGACAAAAAGAACCGTCCCCATTGTCAAACGGACAAAAAGAACCGTCCCCTTTGTTTCCTCTGTTTCTGTTTCCTTTGTTTCTTGTGAAAAGAGGTTGTTCAAGGATGAAAATTGCCATAGCGAGTGATCACGGAGGATTCAGGCTCAAGGAAGAGGTAGCCGGGCTGCTTCGCGAATCCGGTGTCGAATATAAAGATTTCGGCGCCTTTTCCGAGGAAGCGGTGGACTATCCCGACTTGGCTCTGGCGGTTGCCGAGGCGGTGCGCGGCGGTGAGTTTGACCGGGGTGTAATCTGTTGCGGAACGGGGATCGGTGTGGCCATAACCGCGAATAAAGTGCCGGGAATAAGAGCGGCGCAATGCCATGACACGTTTTCCGCCAGAGCGGCCCGTGAGCATAACAACGCCAACGTTCTGACCATGGGACAGCGGGTAATCGGGCCGGGCCTGGCGCGGGATATTGTTTCCACATGGCTCCAAGCGGAATTTCAAGGCGGGCGTCATACCCGCCGGGTCGGCAAAATAGAAGCTATTGAGCAAAAATATAATCGATGCGGCCGGTAAATAAATATTGCCGGCAGTGGGGAGGATTGGTTTTATGAGTTTGTTGCGCCCTCTTTCTGAAGTTGATCCGGAAATATCCCGTGCGGTAGATCTTGAGATCCAAAGGCAGCGCCGTACTCTCGAATTGATCGCTTCAGAAAACGTGGCCAGTTGCGCGGTAATGGAGGCACAGGGTTCAGTCTTGACCAACAAGTATGCCGAAGGCTATCCGGGAAAGCGGTATTACGGCGGTTGTGAATTTGTGGACGCAGCAGAAAGCCTGGCCATTTCCCGCGCTAAAGAGCTGTTCGGGGCCGAGTTCGCCAACGTGCAACCCCATTCAGGGGCGCAGGCAAACACAGCCGTTTACTATGCTTTATTAAATCCGGGAGACACCATTCTGGGTATGGACCTGGCCCACGGCGGACACCTTACCCATGGCAGCCCCATCAATATATCCGGCAAGTATTTTAATTTTATTTTTTACGGGGTGGAAAAAGAAACTGGCACGATCAATTATGAAAAAGTCCGCGCGGTAGCCCTCGAGCGCAAGCCTAAGATGATTGTGGCGGGCGCCAGTTCCTACCCGCGCGCCATTGACTTTGCCAAGTTTGGTGAGATCGCCAGGGAAGCCGGAGCTTACCTGATGGTCGATATGGCCCACATCGCCGGCCTGGTCGCGGCCGGGCTGCATATGAGCCCGGTCCCGCACTCCGACGTGGTTACCACCACCACCCACAAGACCCTGCGCGGGCCGCGTGGCGGGTTGATCCTGTGCCGGAATCAGTACGGCGCCCAAATAAACAAGGCTGTCTTTCCCGGCATCCAGGGCGGGCCGCTGATGCACGTGATCGCCTCCAAAGCGGTGGCGCTTAAAGAAGCGATGGAACCGGGCTTCAAAGACTACCAGCTGGCGGTTGTCAACAATGCGCGCACACTGGCCGCCGCCTTGCTGGAGAGGGGCTTTGAGGTGGTTTCCGGCGGCACCGACAACCACCTGATCCTGGTCGACCTGCGCGGCAAGGAAATTACAGGCAAAGAAGCCCAGGAATTGATGGACGCCGTGGGCATAACTGTGAATAAGAACCCCATACCGTTTGACCCGCTGCCGCCAAATACTTCCAGCGGCATCCGGATCGGCACCCCCGCGGTTACCACCCGCGGATTAAGAGAGGAAGACATGGTACAGATTGCCGAGATTATGGATTACGCCATCGCCAACCGTGATGACCGGACGAAGCTTGAAAGCGCGCGGGCGAAAGTTAGCGGGTTGTGCGACAAGTATCCTCTGTATTAAGGAAAGGGGACACACCTCCTCCTTAATGACCGTCTTTTGGGCCGGAGGAATGTCCCCAATGATGGTTTTCCGCTTCGGAATTTGGTGGGGGTAGAATCCCCCACCGAAGCCCCGAAGTTCAGCGAGTTCTAAACAAGTTCACTGTGAAATATTTTGAATTCTGAATTCTGACTCCTATATAAAGGTGTTGTTGCGTATGGGCCGGCCGGGCTGGGACCAGTATTTCATGGACATTACCAGAGTTGTGGCCAAACGGTCCACCTGCCTGCGCCGGCAGGTCGGCGCCGTCCTTGTAAAAGACAGGCGGATCCTGGCCAGCGGTTACAACGGAGCTCCCGCCGGACTAAAGCACTGCCTGGAAACCGGCTGCCTGCGGGAGCGGATGGGCGTGCCTTCCGGCGAGCGCCACGAGCTTTGCCGCGGGCTGCACGCCGAACAAAATGCCGTGATCCAGGCCGCTGTCCATGGCACCGCCATCAAGGGTTCGGTTTGCTACGTTACCCACCAGCCCTGCCTGCTCTGCGCGAAGATTATGATTAACGCCGGCGTGGAAAAGGTTATTTTTCAAGGTGATTACCCCGATCCTCTGGCTCAGGAAATATTTGAAGAAGCAGGTGTGGAGATAATACGTTATCAATAGTACGTTATCATTAGTAATAATTAGCCGGTATTTAAAGTGTCCCAATATGCGTTCAGAACGCTTCGATATGGCAAAACTGTTTTCTCATACTGAACTACAGATTACTGACTACCGACTACCGGCTACTGTAGAAAGGCAGTTGTGAGCTTTGCTAAAAATAATCACAGTGTTCGGCACCAGGCCCGAGGCGATCAAGATGGCGCCGCTGGTGAAGGAACTGGCAAAGTGCCGGGGTGAAATAGACTGTAAGGTAGCCGTGACAGCCCAGCACCGGGAGATGCTTGATCAAGTGCTGGCGCTGTTTGAGATCCGCCCTGATTATGACCTGGATATTATGCGCCGGCGGCAAACCCTTTTCGATATCACCTGCCGGGCGCTGGCCGGGCTGCGGGAAGTCTTTGAGGCGGAAAAGCCCGGCCTGGTCCTGGTGCACGGCGATACGACCACCACTTTTGCGGCCGCCCTGGCCGCCTATTACCTCCAAATCCCGGTAGGTCATGTTGAGGCCGGCCTGCGGACCCGCGATAAATTCTCACCCTTTCCGGAAGAGATCAACCGCCGCCTGACCGGCGCGCTGGCCGACCTGCATTTTGCTCCCACCGCCAACGCCAGGCGGAACCTGCTTGGCGAGGGCGTGCGCGGCGAAAATATTTTCGTGACGGGAAATACAGTGATCGACGCCCTGCTTGCTACCGTGAAGCCGGGCTACATTTTTGCCGACCCGGTATTGAGCCGGATAGACTACGAAAACCGCAGAGTGCTGCTGATCACAACCCACCGCAGGGAAAACCTGGGCGGGCCGATGCGCGAGATTTACCAAGCGCTCCGGGAAGTGGTGGAAAACTACCGCGATGTGGAAGTGGTATTCCCGGTCCATAAGAACCCCGCGGTCAGGAATGTGGTGAGTGAAGAACTGGGCGGCCTTGACCGGGTGCGCCTGATCGAGCCTCTGGATTACCAGCCCTTTGCCAACCTGATCAAACACAGTTACCTTGTTTTAAGCGACTCCGGCGGGCTGCAGGAGGAAGCCCCAGCCCTGGGCAAGCCCGTCCTGGTGCTGCGCGGCACTACCGAGCGGCCGGAAGCGGTGGACGCCGGCACTGTCCGGCTGGTGGGCACCGGCCGGGAAACAGTGGTTTCAGAAACCAGGCGCCTGTTGGACGATAGCGTTTTTTACGGTAAAATGGCCAACGCGGCCAATCCATATGGCGACGGGTTCGCTTCTAAAAGAATTATTCAGGCGATTAAGCACAAGTTTGGTATTTCTGGAGAAACTTTTGAAGAATTCAGACCTTGTTGATTTTTTATAAAATTTTTTTATAATGGAGGAATAGCGGTTTTAATGTAGAACAATATAAGAACAATATATATTAATGTAGAACAATGTATAATATTGAAGGCAATAAATTCAGTTCCGTAAAAAATGGTAAGGCGGATAAGATATTAATGCACAGGTAAAAATGGCAAATAAAAAAGATATGGAGAAAAATGAAATGCCCCGAAATGAACAGGGCCGGGGAGGGGCGCTGCAGGCTCTGGCCTTGACTACTGCCATCGGGACTGAGTTGGCGATTACCGTGTTGCTGGGTTTCTTTGGCGGGCAGTATCTGGACCGCCTGCTCGGCACCGCGCCCTGGTTGTTGCTGGCGGGTGTGCTGGCGGGGATTGCCGTTGGAGTAGCGGGCATTTATAAAACCTTAATGGTTTTTTTTAGAGAGAGGAAGTAAAAAATGAGGGACTGGGATTTTGATGGTCAGTTAGCGGGAGCTTTAAGGATATCCGGCTGGCTGGTAGTGTTCATGTGCCTTGTTTTGGTATCGCAGCCAAAGGATCCTGTTGCGGGCGGGTTTCTCGCGGGTACCATTACTGGTATGTGGAACGCTTATTTTCTTGGCAAGAGAGTGCGGGCCACCGTGGGGTTGCCTGTGCCTAAAGCCAAGGCCAGCGTCAAGTTCGGTGTTTTTTTGCGGGTTGCCATCATTATCGCGGTTCTTTTTTTTGTTTACCGCGTTTCTTGGTTCAGCCTCTATGCCACCGCGGCGGGCATGTTTATCACTCCATGCATATTCACCTGCGGTGCCGTGGCCAGGTCGTTAAGGGAAACCGGCAAGAAAAGCGCTTGATGTTGAATTAATTCAGTTGAGAAAGGGGGTGAGAATTATGCTGAGTCTGCAAGAAGTTGAAGAAAAGCTGAACTTTTGGAACTGGCCTCACCATCACTGGGATACAACCCTGGGAGGCGTTCATTTATCATTCAACCCCAAAACAATGATCATGACTTGGATTGTCATGATCATTGTAGCGTTTTTCGCTGTCTCAGCCACCCGCAACATGGATCTGAGGCGGCCGCGTGGCGCGCAGAATGTTTTGGAGATGATGTTTGAGGGGATCAGGAACCTGGTCAACCAGAACATGGATCCGCAGAAAGGGGCCAATCTTCTCAGCATAGTCGTGACGTTTTTTATTTTTATTTTATTCTCCAATATGATTGGTTTGATACCCACCCTCAGCTCCCCGACGGCCGATTATAATACCACGTTCGCCCTGTCCCTGACCACATTTGTCCTTATTTATATTTTTGGGATCAGGTACAAAGGCGCCGGTTATTTTAAACATTACTTCCAGCCGTATGTTTTCTTTCTGCCGATAAACCTCATCGAAGATTTATCCAAGCCCATTACGCTGGCTTTCCGTCTTTACGGGAATATCTACGGCGGCGAGGTGTTGATTGCCGTCCTGCTGGGGTTGCTTACCGGCTGGGTCGACGTATGCGGCGGTTTTATCGCGTCGGTGATATGGCTGGCTTTTAGCATTTTTGTGGGCTTTATCCAGGCATTTATCTTTACGATGCTTTCCATAGCGTATGTTTCCCAGGCTGTCGCGGAAAATCACTAAAGGGCCCATAATCCTTTTATTATGAGGATTTGTCTTTAAATGTTATATTTTACCTTAGAAAGGGGGGGGAATGGATGGATTTAGCGTCAGCTGCCGCTATTGGCACTGCGCTGGCGGTTGGTTTAGGTGCTCATGGCGCCGCTATAGGTGACGGCCTCGTCACCGGTAGGGCGGTTGAAGCAGTTGCCCGCCAGCCGGAGGCCAGGGGTTCTGTAATGACCTTGATGTTCATTTCTATTGGTTTGATCGAGGCTCTGCCGATCATTGCGGTTGTTATAGCCTTCATACTGATGGGAAAAATGGGTGGTTAAAGCCCGGTGTCAGCCGCCGGGAGCCGGACATCGGGTGATTGCCGGCTCTCTGCGGCTGGCAAAGTTCTCCAAGTGGTCCGTTATATTGTGGCAAATGGCTGGACTTGGAAGGAGGGGGATTAGGGAGTGCTAGAGTTTAACGCAACACTGCTGGCGCAGGTTGTTCACTTTTTGATATTATTGATTTTTCTTCGGTTTGTCGCGTATAAGCCTCTAATAAAATTATTGTCCGACCGCCAGCGGCTTATCGAGAATAATATAAACGCCGCCGAACAGGAAAGGCAGCAAGCCGGGCAGCTTAAAGAAGAGCTTGAGTCGGACTTGCGCCGTGCCCGCGAGCAGGCCCAGGACATTATCCAGAAAGCCGCCAAGGCGGCTGAGGATCAGGCTGTTGAAATTATTGAAAACGCCAAGAATGAGGCAAAGAGGCTGAAGGAATCGGCCCTTGCCGAGATCCAGCGTGAAAAAGACAAGGCCGTCGCCGAGATGCGCGACCAGGCCGCGAGTTTGGCCGTCCTCGCGGCCGGCAAAATTCTGGAGCGGCAGATTGACGACAAGATCCAGCACGAGCTGGTCCGGGAGTTCGTTAAAGAGGCAGGGGAACTGCTATGCTAAAAGGAGCTGTAGCAGGGCGTTACTCGGCGGCGTTATATGAAATAGCATCGGAATCAAATCAAGTTGATCAAATAGAAGAAGAATTAAAAGCCGTAAACGCAATCCTTCAAGAGAACGCCGGCCTGCAAAAAATACTGTATCACCCCCGGATTGCCGCCGCCGCGAAAAAGGAGCTGCTTGGCCAGCTTTTTAAGGGGAAGATATCCGGGTTGACCCTTGACTTTATCGACTTGCTGGTGGACCGCCGGCGGGAGACATTTTTGGGGGATATCGCGTCTGAATTTATCGCCCGGGCCAACGCGGCGCGCAATATTGTGGCGGCCCGGGTGACGTCCGTGGTAGATTTGCAAGATCAGGAAAAAGGCGAATTCGGCCGGTTGCTGTCCAAGCTGACCGGCAAAAAAGTGCAGGTTTCTTATGCTACTGACCCGTCTCTGATCGGAGGGGTGTTGATCCGGATCGGGGACAAGGTAATTGACGGCACTATCAAGGCCAAGTTGACTGCCCTGGGGGATCGTCTCAAGCAAATCAGCTAACTATAGATAGGGGTGAACCAGTGAATGAATTTGCGACCTGAAGAAATCAGTTCGATTATCCGGCAGCAAATAGATAAGTACCAGGCAGAGATCGAAATGACCGACGTGGGTACCGTTATCCAGGTCGGTGACGGGATCGCCCGGGTATATGGCCTGATGGATTGTATGTCTATGGAACTGCTGGAATTTCCCGGCGGAGTGCTGGGGATGGCCCTCAACCTGGAAGAAGACAACATCGGCTGTGTTATTCTCGGCCCGTACAAACATATCAAAGAAGGCGACACTGTCAAGCGCACCGGCCGGATCGTTTCGGTGCCGGTGGGCGACGCCCTGATCGGCCGGGTGGTCAACCCGCTGGGCCAGCCGCTGGACGGCAAGGGACCGGTCAAAAGCGATAAGTTTCTCCCCGTGGAAAAAATCGCCCCGGGCGTTATGTTCCGGAAAAAGGTGCACCAGCCGATGATGACCGGCTTAAAAGCCATCGACTCGATGACCCCGATTGGCCGCGGCCAGCGTGAATTGATCCTCGGCGACCGCCAGACCGGCAAGACCGCGATCGCCATCGACGCGATCATCAACCAAAAGGGCGGCGACGTGATCTGCATTTACGTTGCCGTTGGCCAGAAGCAGTCTACCGTCGCCAACGTG
>MVRN01000003.1 GCA_002067965.1 Pelotomaculum sp. PtaU1.Bin035 | reverse complement strand
GTTGGTCACGGCTCTGGAAGAGATTGTAGCGCCTGTCATGGCTTGAATGTTCTCTTTGTTGGCGGGATCTTTCACAACCGTCAGATTTTCAGCCTTCTTACCTCTAAACTGACTCTTGAAAGGCTCCAGATTTGCCTTATCTCCAAGGCCGGGGGTTTCGTTGTGGCCAGTGATGTCATAATTTAGCACTTTTCCGTCGCTTGTTACGGCTACCAGCATTTTTATAGACCCGCCAAAGCCTTTGCTTTCCGACGGTACTACATACGCAATGATTTTCCCGTCTTTTTCCGCTTTAAACCAGCCTTCACGGCCTTCTACCGGATCAAATTTATTTGCGTCCCGGACCAGGGCCTTCATCGCGGCGGTTTTTAATTCCACAGCTTTTTGTTCCGCCGCGTCGGCAGTTATAAAGTAGATACCGGCTATAATCACCCCTGAGACAAAGCAGGCCATGGCCAGGTTTAACGCGATTTTTAAGATACTGTTGTTTCCTTCATCATGCCCGGCTGACATTCAACTACCTCCTTGCTCCAAATTTTTTTGGCTTTACATAGCGGTCGATCAAAGGTGTGACGCAGTTCATTAAAAGAATGGAATAACATACGCCTTCGGGATACCCGCCTTTTAAGCGAATAAGGGCGGTTAGCACGCCGGCGCCCAAGGCGAAAATAATTTGTCCCTTGCGGGTGATTGGAATGGTAACCATGTCGGTCGCCATGAAGAAGGCGCCCAACACCAGTCCTCCGGCCATCATGTGAAATAACGCGTCACCGGTAAATAATCCGGACGGTCCGAAAATCCAGGTTAAGAGTCCCACCGTACCGATCATCACAGCGGGGACTTCCCATTTCACATAACCTTTATAAATCAGGAAAAGGCCTCCAAGTATAAGCAAAATTGCGGATGTTTCACCGATGCTGCCGTTGCGCGTTCCTAAAAACATTGCTTTGTACATATTGGGCGCGCCGCCGAAGGTTTCAAGCAGCTTGGCGTAGCCCTGCTGCTTTAAAATATTCAGCGGGGTGGCGCTGGAAACCACATCGACTTGCGTAGTCATTTTTGACCACGTAGTCATGGCTACAGGCCATGAAACCATTAACGCGGCGCGGCCGATGTGCGCCGGGTTGAATATGTTGTACCCAAGGCCGCCCATGGAGTGTTTGGCGACGGCAATCGCCAAACAGGATCCGGACGCAGTCATATACCACGGAAGATCGGGGGGAAGGCACATAGCCAGTAAAAGTCCGGTTAAAAACGCGCTGCCGTCATTTATTGTCACTTCTTTTTTTCTGATTATTTGCACCAAATATTCGGTTGCGACCGCTGAAACAATTCCCACCAGCATTGTGGTTATGGCGGGCACACCGAAGTGCAAGGCGGCGAAAATTACCGCCGGCGCCAGCGCCGCGCTCACCGTCCACATGATTTTGGGTATGGATTCGCCCGAGGTTATATGCGGTGACGGTGAAACAGTGAGAAGATTCATTGTTAAACTTTCTTCATTAACCATCCTATACAGCCACCTTTGCTTTTTCTTTTTGCGCCTGGATTGCATTTTGCGCTTTCGCATATCTTATATATTGGACAATATTACGTTTCGCGGGGCATACGTAAACACAACTGCCGCATTCCATGCAGTCCAGCAGGCTATATTCTTCTTTTGCTTCCTCGTATAGCCGGCGTTCACCGAGGACACTTAGCATGCTCGGATTCAACCCCATTGGACACGCTTCCACACAGCGGCCGCAGTGTATACACGCGGATTCTTTTCCGTAATTGACATCTTTTTTATTGAGGAATAAAATACCGGAAGTTCCTTTAATCACCGGGACGTCCATTGTGGACTGGGCAAAACCCATCATTGGCCCGCCTGAAATTATTTTAACTAGTTCGCTGCCAAGGCCTCCGCAAAGGTTCAGCGCGTCTGCGAATGTAGATCCTATTCTCACCAGCAGGTTCTTCGGTTCTTTAACAGCGCTTCCACTGACAGTAAGCACTCTCTCAATCAAAGGTATCCCCTTAGTCACCGCGTCACTGATTGCGATAACAGTACCGACATTTTGAACTACAGTGCCGACATCCATCGGCAGCCCGCCCGAAGGAACCTCGCGGCCGGTCAACATTACGATGAGCATCTTCTCCGCGCCCTGCGGGTATTTTGTTGGAAGAGCCACAACCTTAACCCGCGTGCCGTTAAAAGCATCCTGCAAAGCTTTTACCGCATCCGGTTTATTGTCTTCAATGCCAACGTAGCCGGTGTTCACTCCAAGCACCTTCATGGCAATCTCTACGCCGGTGACTATTCTCTCCGCATACTCAAGCATAGACCTGTAATCAGCCGTTAAAAACGGCTCGCATTCAGACCCGTTTAAGATAAAAGTGTCTATCTTTTTATCCGGCGGCGGCGCTAATTTTACATGCGTGGGAAAAGTAGCTCCGCCCATTCCCACGATTCCAGCCTCCCGGATAATCCCCGCTAGTTCTTTCGCATCGAGTTTTTCCCATTGCCTTTGCACCGGGATTCCCTCAGCCCACGCGTCCATACCGTCACTTTCTATGACTATGGACATGGAGCTTCCGAAGACTGAATGCGGATAATCCGCGATCTCGGCAACCTTGCCTGAAATGGAAGCATGAATATTGCCGGATACAAAAGCGTCGCTGCGTGCTATCAATTGACCCTTTTTTACCGTGTCGCCCTTTTTTACAACCGGTGAAACCGGCGCCCCGATATGCATCCTCAAAGGTATAATTACCTTTTCCGGGAGAGGCGCCGTTTCAATCGGCTTGGCAGCGGTATACTTTTTGCTGTCGTCAGGGTGCACTCCTCCATGAAAACTCTTCATCCTCTTACCCCCCGTATAATTTTTTTGAAAGGTTTATATATATATATTTGAATTTCCAGCTACAAACCTTAGATTCGACCCTCATCCACTATAAACTCGCTGGAAATTAAACATAAATAATTAATATCCAATAAACAATTACTTTCTACCACATGTTTCTGCTTGTTATGAATATTTATTATTTTTATTATAATATATTTTATATTTAAAGCCAATAACATTGCGCGCAACTCAACTTAAACAACTAATACCAGAAATTAACAACATATATTCAAATTAGGATAGCCGGGACTAACATTTAGGGAAGCATGGGCTTAGCCAACATCAAGGAGCGCGCCCGCCCTTTTGAGAGTGACATGCAAGCTGGAATCTCAGCTTGGCTTAGGCACAACGCGATCCAGGCGCCGACTCAGTTAACGAATTGGGGGAAGGTTGCAATGGCCGGCGTCAAGCTGTTAATTGGGGGCGATCAT
This sequence comes from Pelotomaculum sp. PtaU1.Bin035, assembly GCA_002067965.1. Classification (GTDB taxonomy): domain Bacteria; phylum Bacillota; class Desulfotomaculia; order Desulfotomaculales; family Pelotomaculaceae; genus MVRN01. The sequence continues at coordinate 5,284 of MVRN01000003.1, read as the reverse complement.
TCTATGATCCGGGAAGGTCTTGAAGCAATGCCGGGGTCGAGAAAATGAGATACTAAATACTTGACCCGGGGCTTGGCCAACAAGGGAATATCGTGCAAAACCCACCTGGCGGCAGATACTGTGAAAACTAACCTCCGCAGTATCTACCGTAAAGTGGGCGTAAAGAGCCGCTCCTATAATATTCTGGAAAATGCCAAGCAAAATAATGGTACCGCGGCTAATCCTTTTTCAGGCAATCTTCATAAGACACCTGTTTTAACGAATTTTGGTAACGAGGGACCAATGCCTGATAACAACCCGTCGCATAATCAAGATGTTCTCTCATTTCATCTGAAATATCCGCTACGACCTTGGCCGGCACTCCCACCGCCAGCTTGCCGGGCGGTATGTCCATCTTCTCAGGAACAAGAGCGCCGGCGCCGATTAAGCATCCATCTCCAATGGTTGCAAAGTCCATAATAATCGCGTCCATCCCGACCAGCACGTGTTCCCCCAATTTGGGGGTATGCAGCACCGCGCCATGTCCAATGTGGCTCCGGGGACCAAGCATGGCTGTCTCCCCGGGAAGGACATGGATAACGCAATTCTCCTGGACGTTGGAGCCGGCGCTTACGACAATTGCCCCCCAGTCGCCGCGGAGCCGCGCTCCCGCTCCAATATAGCAGCCTTCTTCGATAGTGACGTCACCGATGAGCGTCGCTTCCGGATGCACATGACTATTCTTGCTAACAACTGGTTTTTTTCCTTCAAACTCGTAAAAAGCCACCCTTACAACCCCCTAAAATCTTAATTATAAATATTCTATAAATATTCCGGTGCGTTACCGGTTTTACCGCAGCGTGCTTCTACCCTTGAAACTCACGGCCCGCGTGAAACGCCTTAATATTTAAATCCCTGAATTTTTCCGGCACAAGGTTCATCAAGGAATTTTCCCACACGTCTAAAGGCTCATCAAAATATTTGGAAAGCGTTCCGAGCAGAACTACTCCGGCGAGCGCGGGGTTACCCAGTTCCACAGCCCTCGCCGTCCCTTCTATCCAAACGACCTTCGAGCCGGCGCCGGTGAGGATATCCTCTATTTCTTTTTCTTCCGGGTACTTCGCCTGGCCCAGATAAACAGTGGGAGGCAGGATCCGGTGACGATTAACCAAGGCAACCGTGCCGGCTGAGACAAATTGCGTCCACCTGGCCGCTTCAAGCATTTCAAAAGCAAGCAAAAAGTCAGCCTCACCTTCTTCAATAAGCGGTGAGTACACTTTCTCACCCCAGCGGACATGGCTTTCCACAGCTCCGCCCCGCTGGGACATGCCATGGACTTCAGATTTTTTAACATCATACCCGCAACGCATACCGACCTCGGAGACTATATCACTGGCAAGGATAGTTCCCTGACCGCCCACTCCGGTGAACAGGAAGTCATATTTCCTTTTAATGTTCGCCACCCCCTTCATTTGTCCGCGCCTTAATGGCGCCCCGGCCGCATACGCTGGCGCAGAAGCCGCAGCCGGTGCAGAGGGCGGGATCAATCGTCACCCCTCCGTCCACCTTAGCCATCGGCGAACAGCCTATGCGGAGACAGTTGCCGCATTCGTTGCAGGCATCCTGATCCACCACCGGCGAAGGCTTCCTTTCTCTTATATTAAGTACGCACGGGTACTGGGAAACAATAAGCGAAGGCTCCCGGGACTGGAAGTGGTCCTTGATAGTTTCAAGGACATTCTTGAAATCATAAGGGCTGATTACATCCACTTTATTAAAGCCTACAGCGCGCGCCAAGGCCTCTATGCTTATGTCAGGCACCTTTTTGCCCATAAGTGTCCGGCCGGTGCCCGGGTGCGGCTGGTGGCCGGTCATGGCCGTTATCCTGTTGTCAAGCACGATCACTGTGCTATTGCCGCCGTTAGCAATGAGGTTAATAAGCGGCGTGATACCACTGTGGAAGAAGGTGGAGTCCCCGATTACCGCTACCGTGCGGTCCTTGACTTTTACCCTGTCAGCTCCATGGACATTGCCTATACTCGCGCCCATACACAGGCATGTATGCATAGCCGCAAGCGGGGGCGCGGCACCCAGGGTGTAGCACCCGATATCGCCAAAAACAGCCGCCCTCAGGCGCTGCAAGGCATAAAATATGGGCCTGTGGGCGCAACCGGGGCAAAGCATCGGCGGCCTTACCGGCAACTGCTGGGACTGTACCGGCTGAGCGCCAATCTTCCCGGGAATAAGCCCGGCAGCCGCAGCGCATCTCCTTACCCTCCCCTGGCTGAACTCTCCTATGTTGGGAAATACATCCTTTCCCTTGACAGGAATGCCCAGCAAACGCACATGTTCTTCAATGAAAGGATCCAGTTCTTCAACCACGACAACCTGCTTTACCCGCCCGGCCAAGTCGCGGATCAACTTTTCAGGCATGGGATAAGCCATTCCAAGCTTCAGGAAAGTCGCTCCGGGAAAGACTTCTTTGGCGTACTGATAACTGACGCCGGAAGCGATGATCCCGAGATCGCCGCTGCCCGGCTCAATATAGTTTACCGGAGTGGTTTCGGCATACTCCGCCAGTTTTTTCAACCTCTCCTCCACCACCGGATGGCGCTGGCGGGCGTGCGCCGGCACCATTACATATTTGGGCGCGTTACGCTCGTAAGCAGCCGGCTCTATTTCAACGGCGGCCGGCTCATCTTCCAGTTTGACGATACACCTGGAGTGTGACAGCCTGGTAGTTGACCGCAAAATTACCGGGGTATCGAACGTCTCGCTTATCTCGACGGCTATTTTGACAAATTGCTTGGCTTCTTCGGAATCCGCCGGTTCCAGCATGGCTATCTTGGCCGCTTTGGCATAATGCCTGTTGTCTTGCTCATTCTGTGAACTATGCAAACTCGGGTCGTCAGCGTCGACAATAACGAGAGCACCCTTAATGCCAGTATAGGAAACAGTAAACAGGGGATCAGCCGCCACATTTAAACCTACATGCTTCATGGTTGCCAGCGCGCGGCCTCCCGCATAAGCCGCGCCAATCGCCACTTCCAGCGCCACCTTCTCGTTTGGCGACCACTCCGCGTACACGCCGGGATAACGGGAAAAGCTTTCCATTACTTCCGTGCTCGGCGTTCCGGGGTAACCCGCGCCGACTTTTATCCCGGCCAGATAGGCCCCATAAGCAATAGCTTCATTTCCGGACATGATTTTATTCATCAGATTTCCACCCTTACATAAAATTACACTTTCTCAATAATCAAAAATACCCGCCCTTCTTTTACACCTGCCGCATAACAAGCCCCCGCCGGCTAATCAACCAATAAGCTTGTCAATGAAGAACATCTTGCGCAGTTTGCTCCACTATCCGGGGCACCCCCCCCTCCCACGGCGCCGGCCCCACGCGAATAGGTCTGCTTTGGGTAGTAGGCACTAGTCAAAAAGTGTTAATTCCGCGGCTCGTCCTTTTGGTCATGAAATACCAATTTTAGATATTGTTATTTTTGCTTATTCACCAGCAGCCTTGTATGTTCAGCAACCTCCGCCGGCTCCATGGCCACCCGGGCCACCCCGCTTTCACGGGCCGCCCCGGCTACTGCTCCGGCTACCGCCGGGGCTACCCGCAAATCAAACGGTTTGGGTATAATATATTCCGGGCCCAGCTTTTCCTCCGCCACACCGGCGATCGCCCGCGCCGCGGCTAATTTCATCGCTTCATTTATATCACTCGCCCGCACATCCAGAGCGCCCCTGAATATGCCCGGGAAAGCCAGGACGTTATTTATCTGGTTTGGGAAATCCGACCGGCCGGTAGCCACAACAGCCGCTCCGGCAGCCAGGGCAGCTTCAGGGTAAATTTCCGGCTCCGGGTTAGCCAGCGCAAAAATAACCGGATCAGGATTCATCGTTGAAATCATCGGGCCGTTCAACTGATTGCCTTTCGACAGCCCAATGAAAACATCGGCGCCTACCAGCAGGTCGGCCAACATACCAGGTCCGCTCCGGCGATTATCCATCAGGGCTATCTCTTCCTTATATTTATTCATCCCTTCCAGGCGGCCGGGGTAAACCGCGCCTATGCTGTCACATATTCTTATCACACTTACACCCAGCCCGTTCAGCAAACGCGCCACGGCGATGGCAGCCGCGCCGGCGCCGTTAATTACCACGGTTATTTGTTCCAGTGTTTTATGTACCAGCTTTAGCGCATTTATCAATCCCGCCGCCACCACCACCGCCGTCCCATGCTGATCATCGTGAAAAATTGGTATGTCAGTTTCAGTTTTTAACCTTTTTTCAATTTCAAAACAGGCCGGCGCGGCTATATCCTCCAGGTTAACGCCACCAAAAGTCGGCGCCAGCAATTTAACAAATTTAACGATTTCATCAACGTCTTTTGTACCGACACAAATAGGAAAAGCGTCAACGCCGGCAAATTTTTTGAATAATACGGCTTTCCCCTCCATTACCGGCATCGCCGCTTCCGGGCCAAGGCTTCCCAAACCGAGCACCGCGGTTCCATCGGAAACTACCGCCACCAGATTACCTTTGCCTGTATATTCGTAAACCAGATCCCTATCCGCGTGAATCAACCGGCACGGCTCCGCAACACCCGGCGTATAGGCAAGGGAAAGATCATGCTCGTCATTCAGCGGCACTGTGCCCACCACAGATATTTTACCCCGGTTTTCTCTATGCAATAGCAACGCTTCTTCTTTTAAAGCCACCATCGACTCTCTAAAGGTCATCCTCACCCTCCGGCCAACTTATTTATTTTACCTTCCACATGAAACGCTTATATAGAATACTAGGCGATTACAACTATAAATATAACACTTTTAACGGTTTTTTGTAAACCGGCCAAGGCTGACAGCAACAACAGCCCGCTCATTGCCAAAAGCGGGCTGTTCCATTAGCTTGTCATATTTAAACTTTATGTTTTTACTTTGAGCAGTCGGGCGGCGTTCCCGCCCAGGATCTTCTCCTTGGTTTCCTCCTTCAGGGGAAGCCCCCTTATAGCCTCAATGTTCGCCTTAATAACGGCTACGGCGGGCCAATCCGAACCGAATATCACCTTGCCGGCATTCCGTTCCAATTCAGGAAAGTAATCCAGAAGCTTCTGCGGGGGCAAACCCGTTACTTCCATATAAAGATTTTTATGCAAGCGGGACAGGAAATAAGCTTTATTATACCATAGTCCACGACCGCTGTGAGTCATAAGCAGGTTAAGGTTGGGAAAATCAATAGCCACATCATCAATAAAAAGCGGGTCACCGTATTTCAGCCTGGCGCCCTGAAATATCGATGA
>MVRN01000002.1 GCA_002067965.1 Pelotomaculum sp. PtaU1.Bin035 | reverse complement strand
GGCCCCGCCTGCCGCCAGGTGCGCCGCGATAATCTCCCGCCTGCCGTCCGCCACGCGGCTGTGGGTGTGGAAGATGCCCCCGGCCACCTTGACCAGTTTACCGGTGTGGCCCCATAACAAGACCCGCTTTACCCCGGCATCCGCGCAGGCTTCCAGGATGTGTCCGATAAAATTACTGGTCAGAATCACTGCTTCATCTATAAAACCATAGTTTTCCACCGCCCGGCGCTGACCCGTCCGGCCTGGTGTCAGCACCAGTGTTTCGTGGCCGGCCGCCAGGGCCATGCTGACCTGAGGCACGAGAGCAGACCGGAAGGCTTCAAGAGACATTGGCTCGACAATGCCGGTAGTGCCAAGAATGGAAAGGCCTCCCACGATACCCAGCCTGGGATTTAACGTCCGGCGCGCCAGTTCCTCGCCGCCCGGAATACTAATGGTCAATTCCACCCCTTGCCCGGGCTCTAACAATTGTTCGGCCTCATTTATAATCATGGCGCGGGGCACCGGGTTGATGGCCGGCTCTCCCGCGGGGACCGGCAAACCCGGGCGAGTGACAGTACCCACGCCGTGTCCGGCCAGGATCCGCACCGGCGCCGGACACAGCCGGGCGGCAACATGTACTTCTATTCCATTAGTTATATCAGGGTCGTCACCGGCGTCTTTAATCACCACTGCCTCGGTCCAATCCTGCTCCCGAACGACCTGGACACTCAAGAGCAGTTCCCGGCCACCCGGGGTATTCATAGTTACGTGATCAGGCAGGGACTCTTGCAGCAGGGCTATAATAGCCGCTTTTGCCGCCGCCGCCGCGCAGGAACCTGTAGTATATCCCTTTCGCAAATGTTTTACAGGCAATTTTATTACCCCCTGCCTGCCATATGCTTGGCCAGCGTTTTGATTTCCACAGGAATGCCGGCGACCACCAGATAAACTTCGTCAGCCAAAGAAGCAAATTGCTGGTTCGCCCAGCCAAGCAGATCACGGTAGATCCTTCCCAGCGGGTAAGGCGGAACCAATCCACTGCCGATTTCATTAGTAACAATCAGGACATCAGCCGGACTTTCCCGGACGGTAACAGACAGCTTGGCTATCTCCTCCCGGATGGCCTGCTCGCGGTCAGGCTGTAAAAATAAACCGGCTTCATTTTCAGGATGCGGGCAAAGATCCATAAGAAGATTATTCAAATATACACCGAGGCAATCAATTAAAAAAACAGTATCCGGCGCTCCCCGCGACGCAATCAACACCGCTAAATCAAGGCTTTCCTCCACAGTTTCCCAGTCCGGAGGCCGGCGGCTGCGGTGAATGTCCACCCTGGCCGCCATCTCCCGGTCTTCCACCCGGGCTGTAGCCACGTATACGACCTTTTTTGAGGTCTTTTCAGCGAGTAGTTCGGCAAAACTACTTTTGCCGCTCCGTGCCCCGCCGGTTATTACTATCAAACTTCCCGGTTCCATATTCACATCACCTTCAGTTTACCGTGGACACACACCATCCATAAGATTGTGATACAATTCTTCTTTAGTCCTGGGGAGAGAAGTCTCCCGGGGCAGATAACCCATCTTTTTCAGGATTTGCCCTATATCGACCAGCCACGGCCTGGTTAATTCCGCTTCCTTTAACAAAGCCTCGTTTTGAAAAATATTTTCCGGCGCTCCCGACTCAATAACCGCTCCTTCTTTCATGACGTAGATATAATCAGCCCAGGTATAGGCTAAATCAACATCATGGGTGGAAAAAATAATGGTCACTCCCTGGCCGTTGATCTTTTGAAAGAAATCAACTATCCGCCGGGTCTGGCGGGAATCCAGCCAGGATGTGGGCTCGTCGCAGATTAACACTAGCGGCTGCATGGCCAGGACGGCTGCGAGGGCAACCCGTTTCTTCATGCCGTAGCTCAAATAATGGGTAGGCTTATCCTTTAATTCCTCAATCTCCAAAGCTGACATAACCTGTTCAACCCGGCAGCGTACTTCTTCTTTTGATAAACCAAGGTTTAAAGGGCCGAAAGAAATTTCCTGCTGGACATTTCCCGCAAAAAGCTGAGTGTCCGGATCTTGAAAGACAAGTCCAACGTTTTTGCGTAAATTCAGAAGGGAAGCATGCTGATAGCTGATATCCCGGCCGGCGAAACGGATCTTCCCCCCGTCCGGCCTTAAAATGCCGTTGAAGTGCTGAAAAAGTGTAGTTTTGCCGGCGCCGTTCGGACCGATAATAGCGGTCTTTTTTGATTGAAAAATTTGAAGCGAAACCCCTTTTAAGGCTCTGGCGCCACCGGGGAAAGCGAATTCCACATTTACGGCTTCTAAAATAACCTCAGGCAGCAGCACCAACCCCCGTCCGCCAGGCTAAGACAAGTAATGCCAGTTCAAATAAGGCCACCATGGCAATGTTCTTCCGGGATAGAGAGTAGGGCATTTCCAGTACTTTGAGTTCTTCTTGATAGCAGCGAGCCAGTAAAGCCGCAAAAAGCTGCCGGGCGTGGCAGTAAGATTTAGCGAAAAGATTGGCAGCCAGCCAGGCAATTGAAGAATAAGAAGCCTTTAGAGAAGCGTATCCATGGCGGGATGCTTGAGAAATATAAATTTTGGAGGCGGTCTCCATCAGGACAAAAATAAAGCGGTAAACGAGCAGCATTAATTCCAGGAAAAGGGTGGGTACTTTGGCTTTCTTCATTACCCATATAATTTCCAGCACCGGTGTGGTCAGCGCGAGAAAATAAAGACATGAGACTGCCCCGAGGGATTTCAAGAACAAATTTGCGGCTAATCCAAGGCTGGCGGCCGTAACGCCGGCATTTAGGTTCCACACAGTAAGTCCCCACAAAAGAGGCAATGAAACGCGGGAAACCTGAAGGGCAACGGTTAACACGCCGACCAGCAAAAATACCATGGGAACAAGCATCAGTTTTATATAAAACTTTGGAGGTATCCCCGCCTGCAAGACTATACTGCCGCCCATGACAAGAATTATCGCCAGAGAAATGAGCGGCCGGGACGCTACCAGGCAGATTGTCAACGTAAGGACCGCGTAAGAAAACTTTTCTGCCGGATGGACTGAACGCAGCCGGTTTTCATAAGCAAACTGGTCAATTCTTAGCATTTTTCCTGCCCTTCATATATCCGAAATAGTAACCGATAAAACCGGCGCCGACCGCTCCCTGCACGGTAAAAAGCAAGCTTTCAACTTCACCGCTGGGCGGTTCCCAGATTGAAGAAAACCATGGTTCATAATCCGGGTTTGTTTGGGCTATTACCTGCTCGGCCTGCCCGTCAGCTCCGCCAAACTCCTGCCCGTGTATAAACAATAAGGGAAACACCGCTAAAGCAAGCACAAAGACAATCAAGACAATGTTATTAACTCTATAAGCCATTATAATTTCACCTCACTAGAGGAAGTGCTGCCCGGAAAGACGGCCAACTCCTGAAGCTCCCGCTTGTTATGCACGATCAGGAGGTTGAAAACGACCACTGTCAACAGCCCTTCGCTGACAGCCAGGGGCACCTGGGTTAAGGCAAAAATCCCCATAAACTTTTCAAACGCTTCCGCGACTCCCCCAGCTTTCGCCGGAAAAGCCAGCGCCAGTTGCAAAGAGGTAACAACATAAGTGAGCAAATCTCCCAACGCGGCGGCCAGAAATACGCTGAGCCCCAGCGCCGCCCCGGTCCTCCGGCAGAGCTTAAACACCCCGTACGCTACATAAGGGCCCGCAACAGCCATGGAAAAGGTATTAGCCCCTAAAGTGCTGAGACCCCCGTGAGCCAACAGAACTGCTTGAAAAATCAGTACAATGCAGCCAAGGACGCTCATCGCCGTTGGGCCGAAAAGCACCGCCCCCAACCCCACTCCGGTAGGATGGGAGCAACTCCCTGTAACGGATGGAATTTTTAAGGCTGACAGGACAAAAGCAAAAGCTCCTGCGAGACCTAACAGCATCTTTGCTTCAGGGTGGTTTTTAATTGATCTTTTTATAGAAAGGAATCCGGCAATAATAAAAGGCAGGGTCAGTAAAGACCAAAAGAGGCACCACCCTGCCGGGAGAAAACCTTCCATTATGTGCATTGCATACGCTTCGCCCGGATATAGCCATAAAATAGCGCTTAGGAGTAAAACAA
>MVRN01000001.1 GCA_002067965.1 Pelotomaculum sp. PtaU1.Bin035 | reverse complement strand
GAACCAAAGTAATTCGTGTTACCAGTAGTGGAATTATATGGAGCTATTTATTTCGGCTATTATTGTAATTTATTAACTGTTGCTAATTACCATAATTGGTAAACCGATCACGAATGGATAACTTTGCGGCCGGTTCGCCATGAGGACGAGCCGTTTATTTTTAGTATCTTTATTGGCAGCCGCCCGGATCTTGAATGGATCTCGGGTATAAACAAGGATGTGAAGGATTCACTCATTTCCCAGCAGTTCCGGTGCGAGCAGGAGCAGATGTTGAGGGAATACCCGGAAGGTGATTTCCGTATTATTCTCTTGGATGGAGAGCCTGTAGGCCGCCTGTGCGTACACCGAGGAATGGATGTATTTCGCATTATAAATATTTCGCTGCTCCATGAATACCGCGGCAGAGGAATAGGCGGTAAGCTGATTGCCGGTATTCAGGAGGAGGCGCGCGAAGCGGGTAAGCGGGTGAGCCTGCAGGTCGCCTGGTATAACAGTGCCACTCGCGCCCTTTATGAGAAGATGGGATTTGTCGTTATTGAGGACGCGGGAGTCTGCTGCGAAATGCAGTGGACTTCTCTGTAATTAACAGTACATAGTGCATTTTTAATCATAGAACAGTAAGGAAGGAGGAGTACAAAATTACAAAAAGCAGAATTAATCTATCAAAAATTAAAGTAGAATGGTTTGGGTTGCTTTTAAAAGTAGGTAATAAGATTAGTTGTATTTCAGCAAAAAAGCTTCTCAAAGATTTATTTTTTACATTAGTAACTGTTTGCTTCTTTTTACCACAGACAGCTTTAGCTGCTGATACAATTCCGTCTACATACGTTACTTATACAATACCGGGTAGTAATTCTCTTATAGGTATTAAACTTGATGCAAGCGGAAACATATATGTAACAGATACCATAACATTTTGTCTTTATAAACTGGGCAGTGACGGTAGTCTGGTGGATACATGGCCAAAAGATTATACATTGAATGTACCGACTGGTGTAGCTTTTTATAACAATTATACATATATCGCAAATTCAAACGAAACCGGGGCAGAGATTGTAGTATTAGATAACAGTGGGAATAAACAGGCAACATTTACTACCATCAGTCCGTTTGATCTGGCGTTGGATATTAATGGTAATATTTATACAACAGATTATACTAATCAAAAAGTTAAAAAATTAGACAACAGCGGTTCTCTCCAAGATGCTTGGAATACAGCTGCATACGGTTCCTTTTTGGGTGTTGTAGGGATTGCAGTTGACGGGGACACAAATATATATGTGGTAGATGCAACTCGTATTGTAAAGCTGGACAGTAATGGTACTTTTCAATGGGAAAGTGGCGGCTTTATCAATCTCTGCGGCATAGCTGTCGACACTAACGGCTTTATCTATGTAGTGGACTGCGGCGACCGCAAAGTTGTAAAATTGAACAGCAGTGGTGTTCAACAGGCGGTTTGGGATAATGGTGGTAGTTATTTTAACAATCCTAATGGCATTGCATTGGATGATAGCGGCAATATCTATATAACGGATACAGACAACAACCGTATTGTTAAAATAACAACGGGCGACACCACAGCGCCGGCGGCGGTCACCAATATAACCCTGACGGACAGCGACGCGGCCCAGGGAATAGACGGCAGAGACTTCACGATAAACTTCACAGACTCAGTAGATGAAGCGACAGATGTGGACAGCTACAAGATCTACCTGTACAAAGACGGAGAAGCGCCGGCAAATCAAGCGGAAATGGACGGGCTGGCAAACGAAAACAAAGTAGTGAAAAAGACAATAGCAAAAACAGGGGGCAACGACGGGACAGCGGTAAACCTGGGGAGTTCAGTGACAACGGACAGCAAAAGCCAGGCTCTGGCGGGCGGCGACTACTGGGTAATAGTAACAGCGGTAGACGCGGCGGGCAACTACGGCTTCGCCAAGACATCAGCCAAAGCAACGATCACCTCGGACCCAGACGTAACAGCGCCGACAGTAAACACATACTCTCCCGTAGATAATGCGGCAAGCGTGTCAGGGACGGTCAACCTGGTGCTGAGCTTTAGTGAGAACGTGACGGCTGTTGCCGCAAAAAACATCGTTATCAAAAAATCTTCCGGCGACTCCACCGTTGAGACTATACCGGCCACAGACGCGAAAATCACAGGCTCGGGTACCTCCACTATCACCATTAACCCAGATGCGACCCTGGCAGGCGGAGAAGCATATTACGTGCAGATTGACGCCGGAGCATTTATAGACGCCGGCAGCAATCCGTACGCGGGCATAGCGGACGCGACCACCTGGAACTTTACCATAGCCAGCGCTGCGCCATCGACACCTCCCGCTCCGACTGTCACCGGCCTGACCCTGGCTCCAGCCAGCCTGGTGCTTACCGCCGGCGGCACGGGCGGGACGCTTACCGCCACCGCCGCCTACAGCGACGGCCACAGCGAAAACGTCACATCATCAGCAACCTGGCAGAGCAGCAATCCCGCCGTGGCCACCGTGGCGGGCGGTTCCGTTACGCCCCTGACAGCCGGTGCGACAACCATTACAGCCACCTACAGCGGCCAGACCGCCGGCGCCTCCGTAACAGTGTCCGACACCCAGCCCCCGGCGCTCAGCATCACCGCGCCCGCCGGCAACTACCAGACAACAGAACAGACCGTCACTGTCACCGGCGCCACTGATCCGGACGCCGTAATCACTGCCACTGTAAACAACACACCCGCTATCGTAACCAAAAACGGCGCGAACTTCAGCCTGACCGCGAACCTGACCATAGGCGCCAACACCATCACTGTCACTGCCGTAAAGAGCAACAAAACCAGCACCGCCGCCATCACCGTCATCCGCACCGGCGCATTCAGCCTGGAACTCACCGCGCCGTCTGACAACACCGCCACCAGCCAAGACAAGATCACCGTCAGCGGCCGGGTAACCGGGTTCGCAAGCGGCGCGGCAGTCAGCGTGAAAATAAACAACACCCCCGTCGCCCTCGCGGCGGACGGCGGCTTTACCTATGAGCAAGCCCTGGCCATAGGCGCCAACACCATCACCGTTGAAGCAACCGATGGCCGGACGACCCGAGTACAGACCAGGACGGTGACCCGTACAGCCGTATTCAACCTTGAGGTCACCGCGCCGTCTGACAACAACACCACCAGCCAGGATAAGATCACCGTCACCGGCCGGGTAACCGGGCTGGCGGAAGGCGCAACAGTAAGCGTAAAAATCAACGGCACCCCCGTCAGCCTCGCGGCGGACGGCGGTTTTGCCACGGATATTACCCTGTCCCCCGGCGCCAATGCCATCACCGTCCAGGCAGTTTACGACGGCCAGACCAAGACCGTCACCCGCGCTGTCACCAAAGGAGAATTCACCCTTATCGTTACCGACCCCGCCGCGGATACCACCACCGCTCAAGAGAAAATAACCGTCAAGGGCGCCACCCAGAACGGCGTCAACGTAAAAATAAACAACAAGTCGGTAACCGTAACTAGCGGGAGTTTCAGCAAAGAAATCGATCTGGCTCTCGGCAGTAACACCATCATTATCCAAGCCACATACAAAGGCCAGACCCAGACTGTCACCCGCATGGTAAACCGCACGGTAGCGCTTGAGATCATTGAGCCCGCCGAGGGCGGCACCACCGTCCTGTCTAAAATCACCGTCAAGGGCCGCGTTACTCCCGGCGCCGCCGTACAAGTGAACAACACCCCCGCGACAGTGACGGCCGACGGCAGCTTTAGCGCCGAAATAGACCTGATCGCCGGCGAAAACACTATCACCGTGCAGGCCGGCCACACCGGCCAGACAGCCACAGTTACCAGCAGAGTCACCCGGCAGGAGTCAGGCGACATCGTTAAAATATCCGGCGACGGCCAGGTGGCGAGCCCCGGCCGCACCTTGAACAGTCCGCTGACGGTACAAATAAATGATAAAAACAACAACCCTATTTCCGGGCTTACCGTCAAGTTTAAAGCACTTGACACGGGCGGAAAAGTGAGCGCCGGCTATAACGACGCGGGCAGCCAGGACATCGAGGTCGCCACCGGCTCGACCGGGCGGGCCGCGGTATACTTCACTCTCGGCCCGGACGAAGGCGACTACCGGGTGGAAGCAAGCCTGCCCGGCACCGGTAAAACAGCCATATTTACCGCCGGCACCCAAAAAACACCTGTAAAAATAACCGTTGTCCAGGGCGACAACCAAAAAGCCGTCGCCGGCACCAGACTTGCCCGGCCCGTCGGTGTAAAACTAACAAACCAGGACGGCATGCCCGTGTCCGACTACTCCGTCCAGTTCGCCACTGAAAGCGGCAGCCTGAGCCCGGTCAGCGCGATAACCGACACCGAAGGCGTCGCCTACACCAGTTGGACGCTGGACAACAAAAGCGGCGAGCAGCAGTTCACCGCGTCCGCCCGGACCAAAACAGACAACCAGGATAAAACCATCACCGCAACCATCATCGCCACCGCCCTGCCTGAAGACATCCAAGTAGTCCCCGTCTCGCCGTTGGAACAAGAATATGATCCGGCAGCCGGCAAAATAGAAATCACCGCCAAGCTCACCGAAAAAGACGGTGCGCCGGTAAAAGACACCCCCGCTGTCTGGCGGATCACAAGCGGAGAAGGCGTCCTTAACACTACACAAACGCTTTCAGACCAGAACGGCTTGATTAAAAACGTCCTCAACTCCAGGAGCGAAACCGTTGAAGTACAAGTATACCCCGGCGGCATGGCCCAAAACGCCGTCACTTTCAAAGCCAGGGCGAAAGGATATACCCTTATAGTTAAAATCCAGGGCTACCAGACCGATACCCCCCTGGTTGCCCTGGCAGTCAGCGAAACGAACAAGGCAATCCAAGCACCCGTTTCGGTAGACGGTACAGTTAAACTCACCCTAACTGCGGGCGCGTGGAAAATATCCCTAGGCTACACCAACCCGGACAGCGCGCCGGGAGTAATCCTGCCGCCCGCCCAAACCGTACAGGTAACCCGCGACCAGGAAATAGAGTTCACCCTCATTCCGGCTCAACTCAATGTCACGGGCAAAATATCCGACCAGAAAAAGAAACCAGTGCCCGGCGCCGCCGTAGTTTTAGAAAATCCCTTGAACCGCGGCAAAGGCACCTACGCCGTCACAGACGCGGACGGCCGGTTTACCTTGGGCACCATCAGCGGCGCCTATATCTTGAGCATAAGCGCCCCCGGCTATTATGACTTCACCCCTCAATCCTTGAACATCGAAAAAGACAAAATCACCCTGGAAGGCACGGTGGTCCAGAGCCTGCAGCTGACCCTGCGAAAGAAAACCAGCTTTATAGAAGGCAACATTACCGTAAAAGGCCAGCCCGAAGAAAAAGCCACCGTTTACGCCTACGACCAGTACGGCCGGATCGGACATACGGAAACCGACGCGAACGGGGACTACCGGCTCATCCTCGACCCCGGCAGCTACCAGGTGCGCGGCTGGCGCCGGTATATGGGTGAATTGATCTTAAGCCCGCAGAACCAGGCGCCGTACGACAAAAACCCCATTGAGGTCACGGAAGAAGGCATCAGCGACCTCAACCTGATCCTGATGCCCAGCCGCGCCATAGTAAACGGCTCCGTAACCGTCGGCCAGGTTAAAACTTCCGGCGTCAGCCTGTTCTTTAATAACAGCGCCACCGGTGAATGCGCCCAGGTCTTCACCGGCCCCGGAGGCACCTACTCAATAGAGTTGACCGCCGGATCCGGTGTTTACCGGGTAGAAGCGCGCCTGGAAGACGAACTCGCCGACACAAAAGAAATAACCCTGGCCCCCGGTGAAACAAAAACCCTCGACTTTAGCTTGCCCGCCCCTTGCCGGGTCAGCGGCGGCGTTGCCGAAGAGGGCGGCGCGGCCGTCGCCGGCGCTGTGGTCCAGGCCAGAGAAATCCAAAAAGACTTTGCAGTCACCGCCGCCACAAATGAAAACGGCATTTATGTTCTGAACAACCTGCGACCCGGCAGCTACAGCTTTACTGTTTCCACCCCCGGTCGCGGCGAGATTGACGGCGGCGAGAAAACAATAGAACAGGATATCACCCTGGATTTCACCTATCCCCGCGCCACCGGCACAATTACCGGCCTGGTCACAGACGAAAACAGCCAGCCGCTGGCAGGCGTGTATGCAAACGCAGTTGAAAAATCAGGCAAATGCGGCGGCGCCTATACAGACGAAAACGGTGCCTTCACCCTGACCCTGGCCGCCGGCGAGTACATCCTGGCCGGCTCCAAACCGGGCTTCGTCCAGGAATCAAGCGGCCAGCAGCCCCTTACCCTAACCCTGGCCTCCGGTGAAACAAAAGAAATCACCGTCAAAATGAAAAAGACCCAGTACCAGATCACCGGCACAGTAAAAGACGACCGGAATAACCCCCTGCCCGACGCCGCCGTCTGGGCGGACGACTTTCAAGGAGGCCACGTGAACGCCGCCGCCGGCGCCGACGGCAGCTACACCCTGTCCGTCACCCCCGGCAAGTGGTACCTGGGCGCCGCCGCCAACGGCTTCAGCGCCAAAAAAGCCATTGACGAAACCGGCCAGGTCCTGGACCAGGCCCTTATAGCAGACGTGGACCGGGACACAACAAAGAACATCAAATTTACCGAAGCCGAAAAAATAAGCCTGGCGCCGCCCAAAGTATTCAACGTCGACCCCCTGACCGGTGGTGTGGTGGAAAACCTTGAGGCCGGCGTGCAGCTGAACATATCCTCCTCCGCCATCGAAACAGGCGGGGGGACGGAAGGCGGCGGAGAAGAATATTCAGCCAATGACGCGCGGAGCTTGGCAACCACCGGCACAGCGGCGGAAAAACAAACAGTGGCGGTCACCATAAGAGGCATAAACGCCGTACCCGAAACCGCCACCCACATCCCCATGAGCGGGCGCGGCGCGTCAATCAAACTAACGGATAATAAAGGCAGGCCGGTTCAGAAATTCACCGACATGGTCGAAATCAGATTCACCTACACGGCGGAAGACATCAAAGCCCTCAAACAAAAACTCGCCCGCATGGGGGTGAGCGAATCCAGCTTTAACGAAAGCTACCTGCGCTTGAGCTATTACAACCCCGACACCAGGAACTGGCTGGTCATGCCCGCCGTGCAGGACACCGGCGCCGGCTGCTTTGTGGCCAGGACCGACCACGCCACCGAATTTGCCGTGGTCTGGCCTCAGACTTCCTTCCTGCAGGGCCAGAAGCTGCCGGATAACCCGCCGTCTGGCGGCGGATCTTCCGGTGGCGGGGGAACATCTGCCGGTGCGAAACAACTATTTTACAAGCCCGGCCAAATAGCCGAAATCACCGACAATGACGGCGCTTTTTTGCTTAGCCTGCTTCCGGGCACGCTAAAAGAAGATACAAGCATTATATTGAGCCAGCCGGCAGCCCGGACAACGATTGAAATGGCTTCGGATAACAAAGACATGCCGGTTCTTAATAATATTGAAGTAATAGCTAAGGATACCAAAGGCGACAGCATATTATCCTTTGCCGGAGCCTGCGCACTTGCGGTCAAAGTTGGCGGGGGCTTTAATGCGGCAGGACTGTACCGCTACGATCCGGTTTATAAAACCGGCGTGCCCTTAAATTCGCATTACGACAGCATTACCGGCATGATTTCAGCTCAGCCCGGCCGGCCGGGCATCTACCTCGCCCTACTGGAAACAGAGCAGGTATTTAGCGATACCATGGAGCACTGGGCTGCGCAATATATCGAGGCCTTGGCGAAGAAGAACATCATGCGCGGTACTGGAAAAGGCGCCTTTGAGCCCGGCCGCCCCATGACTCGTGCTGAAATGGCCAAAATAATCGACTTGGCTGCCGGCGTTCCCGGCAACGTCAAAGATAACGGCTTCACCGACATCGGCGAAAAAGACTGGTACCGCCCGTATGTGCTTTCCGCGGCAACAGCCGGCATCCTGAAAGGCTATGAAGACGGCGCCTTCAGGCCGGAAGCGCCGGTTACCCGCGCGGAGCTCGCCGCCATGCTGTTACGGGCCGCCGCATGGAGACAGGCCACTCCGGCTTCTACGGCAACAGGGACCCAACCCGGCGTTTCAACTACAGGTAACTCCGTATCCGGCGGGAACCTGCTTCCACAGGAACCTGTCATGCCTGACGTGCCGCCCGGCCACTGGGCCGCGGCTGATTTGGCCGCCGCGCTGCGAAATGGAATCATGTCCGGCTACCCGGACGGCTCCATACGGCCGGACGCCCCGGTAACCAGGGCGGAAGCGGCAAAGATGGTTGCAAAGGGATTGTCGTTGGAATAAAGGGGGAAATGAAGCAAAAGAGATATTGAACTTGTTGTAAGTGCAATGTCTCTTTTTAAAATGTGAAAAAATACAGCCTGTTACCCGCTATAATATATTTTTGAGTCTTATGGCCTCCTTTTCTGGGATATGTTGAATCATTAATTTCAACTCTGTTAATTGTCCCCAAGAAAGCGCGATGTCTTTTTTCGCGACATACTCCTTGGCCTTTGCCATGGAAAATTCAATGTTGTCAATTTCCTGGTGATCCAATACAGTGGGCCACCATTTTGCTTTTTTGTCCCAGGCTTTTTCTAATTCTGTAATTTGCGCGTAGGCATCATCCCATTGGTTTCTTTCAAGACCTTCTTCTATTCGTTCGATATTCTGAAGTAATTCGCTGGCAGACGCTTGTAATAGATGATTTGTCCAAAATCCCAATGATACAACCACTGCGAATATGATTAGAAGAACTGATAATAGCCTCATGGCAAATACTCTCCTTTGGAGAAAATTTTCAATTGACTGTAAAGTTTGCACAGGTTGGAATGGCGCTTGCCGTTAGGGCGATTTTAGGCCCTAATTCAAGGAGCGAGTGTGCCTGAGGACAAGCGAGGGAAATGTTCGAGGTGCATTGGCGCCGGGTTTGACCATTATATCACTTATGATTTAACTTGATAATATAACTTCCCTTCGGTGTCGAGACTTGCAAAAAGTACTTCCTTGAAGCTGTTAACGCCAAATTTCTTCAATTCCGATTCTAACCAGTCTGTATTAAGGTTAATTTTGGCCAGGTTTTTATAGAATACACGTCCGTCAATAATAAGTGTAACCGACGAACCTTCATAAGTCGTTGGTATATTCATATCTGCCGGAACAACAGGCCTTTTCTGTGATTTAGGTATAACACTTAATTGGCCACTGGTTTCTAATATGGCAAACTCCACATCGGCAATATTCGGCGTATTTTTAGATCTAAGCTGTTCTAATAAATCATTGATGTTATAACGCAGGCGGGAAAGTTCTTTCTCAATAATTTTTCCATTTTCAATCAGTACACTGGGGGTGCCGCAAATTATTTCCCTGGCACGCTCGCTTTTTAAAGAGACATATGATAATACAACCTGAGCCACTAACAAAGTAAAAATTGGGAAAAGGCCGCTGGCAAGCGGCACTCCGGTATTCTCCATTGGAATGGCCGCTAAAGCCGAAAGCATAATTATGATTACTAGTTCGTATGGCTGAAGCTGGCCTATCTGCCTCTTTCCCATTAACCTCAAACTAATAACTACTACAGCAAATAAAATTATTGTGCGAATAATTCCCAGCAGCATATTGTCCTTCACTTGAAAATTAATTTTCTTTATTACTTAATTATTTTCTATCAAAATCAATGTTCTTATTCATAGTGAGAGATCCTTTGTTCCACATTATTATGCCTTATTTACGGTAGTAAACAGATTGTTGTTGAAGTAAAAATTTGATCCGGTTTATTTTTGCTTTTTCCAAAGCATACTAAAGGTTGTTTAAGGTATTCCACAATGTATTGCGAGGAGTGGAAGTAATGGATATTGACTGTCAAAACTCCGGGTCCGGAATTATTCCCGGGGATCCCGGCACGACTGCGCCAGAACCGGAGGTGGAACCTGAGCCAGAAAGGTGGGTGGAGCCTGAAGAGGAGCCGAAGCCCGGGAAAAGAGTTACCGGTTATACCAAAGGTTCACTTGAGTCAGTTAAAGAAATGGGCACAACACCGCTGCCCGAGGTAAAAAGCAACATCCACTGCCTGACCATTGTCGGCCAGATCGAAGGCCATTTGGTGCTTCCGCCGCAAAACAAGACCACTAAATACGAGCACATGATTCCTCAATTGGTGGCGTTGGAACAGGCTCCCGAAGTAAAGGGCATTTTGATTGTTCTTAATACAGTAGGGGGAGATGTTGAGGCGGGTTTGGCTATAGCGGAGATTATCGCCAGTATGTCCAAACCCTCCGTTTCCGTTGTCCTTGGAGGTGGACACTCAATCGGCGTGCCTGTTGCTGTTTCATGCAGCTACAGTTTTATTGCTCCCACGGCGAGTATGACCATCCATCCGATCCGGCTGAACGGCTTGGTGATTGGCGTTCCACAGACTTATGAATACCTGGACAAAATGCAGGACCGCGTAGTGCGTTTTGTTACGGAGCATTCGGAAATACCGGAGGAAAAATTCCGTGAATTAATGTTCCGCACCGGGGAACTGGCCAGGGACATTGGGACAGTGCTGATCGGCAAAGAAGCGGTGGAGATCGGCCTTATCGACGCGGTGGGGGGGATCGGTGACGCCGTAAAGAAACTCAATAACATGATTGAGGAATGGGAAAGGCGTCGAAAAGAGGTGCCTCTACAGTGATTTTATATACACCTTTGCAGTTGGAGTTGGTGCTGGAGGGATTTGATAAAACTCAATATCCGGACTATAAGGAGATCGAATATAAAGGTGTTAAAATGCTGGTGGAAGGGGAAGGCTTTGGCAGGAAGAGAATAGTCAGGCTGATAAGTACAAATCCCTTTGATTACCTGAGACCGGAACTGTCGCCCGGCAGTGTTATCGAATGTTAAAGAAATCCCGGTTTGCCGGGGTTTTTTTATGTTCAGGAAATTAGGGCGAACATAAGCGTGTTGTAAGCCCACAGGTCGCCGCGGGCGAGTTTGTTTCGCATATAAATCTGTTTTAATATTATTTTTGAATATTATTTAAGAAAAAGGTTTTCCCGGGACGGATACCCTGTGCTATAATCCTGACTTTGACAGCATAAGAGGACAAAAAGAGGCCGCAAACCTTGCAAATAAAGGGGTTGCGGCCTTTAC